>DATAPW010000322.1:0-2001 GCA_036265005.1 Acetobacteraceae bacterium
TCTGCAAAAGTTCGGCGTGACCAACCGCGGGCAGGCCGTGGCCACGTATTTGGAGAGTCTGGACCGCCGTTCGGTGCCTGGTAGCGCGCATCGCCGCTAGGCCCTCCGCCACCTGTGGCCCCTGCTTGCGACCGGCCACTACCCAAGAATGCGAATGCCATCGGATCGGGTCTCCCGAAACGGTCCGATCCCGGAACTTTCTTGAGCAAGCAATTATCATGGGTCGATGGCCACCGCCAGGTCGACCTCGTCGAGCAAGCCGCTGACCACCAAGGAGCAGGCGGCGTGCCTGTGCCCTGTTTTCGGTGCTTAGGGCAAAATACGGGCGATGGACGCGGCCGACGGTCCCTGGAAACATGCCTTGACTAGGGATTATCTTGGTGCGCGATACTGGGATTGAACCAGTGGCACACTGCTACTTACGCACGCGCAAACTTCGTCGCTGCGCGCCGCATCCGATTCCCAATGGTGTCGGGGTGGGTGTTTCCCCTTTAAGGATTGACGAGGCAACTCCGGGGGCTGGGAGCCAATGACGCTCCGCGGCGACCAGTTCCAGGCCGTCCTGCGCGGCATCCGCGACGACTTCCCGCCACAGCCGGCGGCCGTGAATGCCAAGGCCGCGTGGCGGTTTCACCTGATCTGCCATCAGTGCCGCCGTTGCGAAAAATGAACCGCCCGGCCGGGCTAGCCAGCCGCGGCCTTGCTAAGGCGTACCGGCGCGGGGTGGCCGGCAAGGGTCCCCCGGTGCCCCTCCTATGCGAACAGCAGCATCTGGTCACCGCTGCCGCGATGCATCTTGATGCAGTTGCATCGAAAGCATGCCGACCCGGTACCCCTCCTGACCTGCGGCGATACCCTCGGGGACTGGTGCGATGGTCGATCGTGCGCCGCGCGATGGTGCGCCGTCGCTGGTCTTGTCGCGCAGGTGATCGGTGCCGATGATCCAGAAGCCCATTCTCTGCCGCCTTCCTGATGGCCACTGTCAGCGCGGTGCGGCGATGAGCAGGGTGATTGTTGGGATGGTGGCCCATGACGATCACGGCTGCGAGTACTGCTGCGTTCATTTGGTCAGAGCCCGCTCCCGCGCTGCACGGCGAAAAACCGACACCAGTCGCGGCTCGGAGTCGGTGGTCTCGATGTCGCGAATGAGCGGAGAACATGGCCGCGCGCCGGTTGCAGCACTTCACCTAGTGACCCGCGACGGGAAAGTGGGCGTGCACAGGCCACAGACGGCTGGCGCATACTCGCCGTAGATGCCGCGGTCGTTGACGGACAGGAACTGCGATATGCCTTCGAGCCTGCAGCGACATGTTGCCTGTGTGGGCGACAGCCTCACCGTCGGACAGGTCAGCGTCGACTACGTCAAGATGCTGGCCGCACGTGACCTCGGCCGCTCCGTGAGGTTCACCAACGCCGGGGTGAACGGCGATCTGGCTTTCAACGTGCTGCGGCGCCTCGATTCGGTGATCGACCTGCAACCCGATGCGATAACGGTGCTCATCGGCAGCAACGACGCCAACGCCAGCCTGTCGGAGAAGAACATCCGGATGATGACGCGGATGAAGAAGCTGCCCCGACGGCCGACCATCGAGTGGTTCCACGAGAACCTGACCGCAATTGTGGACCGACTCAGCAACGAGACCTCCGCGCGCCTGGCTCTGCTGTCCATTCCGGTACTCGGTGAAGAACTCGGATCGGATTCCGTGCAGCGGTCAGCCGGCTACAGCACCGTGATCAAGGAGATCGCCGATGCACAGGGTGTGACGTATCTGCCGCTGCATGAATGCCAGCTCGCCTACTTGACGGCCGGGAGCTTCACACCGGGAATCCGGTTCCGCGACGGCCTTATCCTCTTGGCCACCGCCGCAACACAACATTTCGTGCTGCGCCGCTCATTCGACAGCATCTCCGGTCGCCGCGGGCTGCAACTGACCACCGATTTCATGCACCAAAACACCCGGGGCGCCGCGATGATCGCCGATCTCATCGAGCAGTTCCTCA
>DATAPW010000323.1:0-41176 GCA_036265005.1 Acetobacteraceae bacterium
TCACCGGGATCCGGGTCCCGTCGGATGCGGTAGCGAATTCACGCGTGACCGTGCAGTCCGAGAAGTCGAACCCGCGCGTCCGTACTAGATCGGTTTCGACGGTGGTCCCGGTAGCCTCGTCGAACAGCACATACCGGTGCGGATCGAGGTAGGTTGTGACGCCATAAACCACCTTGCCCGCGCCGACCGGCACCACCTGACCCAGCGCGCCGACCTTGGGTCCCGGCAAGTTACGGATGAATTTGCCCGCCCGATCGAAAACCGCCACATCGACGGGGCCGCCGTTGACGACCTGTGCAAAGATGCGGTCGGCGGTGACCACCAAAGGATGTGACTCCAACTCATGTTGGGGACGGAAGATGCGTTCACCCGCGGGTACCAACGTGCGGGCCTCAGCCAGCGCATACTTACCCTTATCCATGACCAGGAGTCTGCCGTGCGGCGCGTCCTTGTAGGAAAGTACAACAAGGGTCCCATCGGGCGCCCCGACCACTGCGCCGACACGGTCCTCGAATCGAGTGACGCGGACGGCAGCGCGGCTTTCGCCAATGACGAAGTGTTCGAATTCGCCGCCGTCACCGTTGGCCACCGATACAACCAGCGGCGCGGTGCCGTCACCGTTGGCGAGTGTGATCTCCGCAATCTTGGGAAAGTCCCTGCCAAGGGTCAGGTGGTCCCCCGCCGGATCGGCTCCCAGACTATGATAATAAAGCCGCATATTGAACTGGGAATGGTCGGGATACCGCGTGTACCAGAACCCCTGCCCGTCGCTCCGCCAGGCCAGGCTTCCGCCGCCCGTGGCAAACTGCACTCGAGCGATCGGCCGGTCGATCTCGTTCCCTGTCGCGATGTCGTACACATGCAGCGTCCCGGCTTCAGAGCCGTCACCCGACACGCTGACCGCGACCTTACGCCCGTCCGGTGAGGGAACAAACCAATCGATCGTCTGATTGCTCCGGCTGCAACTGGCATCCCCGACGCATCGGGGGTCCAAAATGACTTTCAGTGTGGCGAGATCGACGTCATGCAAAGTGGCCAGCACCGGGACTTGGTGTTTCGCGGGATCCCTGTAGAGAACGAAACTAACTCCGCCGATATGACGAAATTTCTCGTATTCCCTCGACCGCACCTTGGTAAGAACAGTGAGCCGCTGGGCAATCGCCCGCCATTGCGGCGTCTCGTCGAGGTAGCGGTCGGTAATCGCGTTCTCCCGGTCAAGCCAATCTCTCACCTCAGGCAGATTCGCATCTTCTAGCCAGCGATAAGGATCGCTGACCACGACCCCGTGGTATCGATCCGTCACCGTCTCCCGCCGGGTTTCAGGATAAGAAAAATCGGCCGCCCAGGTTGTTGCGATCGTCGCCAACCCACAGAAAATGGCTGCTAACGCGCCATACGTGAATGCAGACCGCACCGCCCCCTCCGCGCTTGTTATCTGTTCGGCCTCGTTAAGTCGTCGAAGGTCAGATCGCCGTCCGGCAGGCGCCTTCGAACGTGACCCGGAGCCGCCCGGCGCCATCAGTGAACCGCTCACCCTGCCACATGCAGCGCGCTGTCCTGCGGCTGATGGCAATGGCTGGCCTGTGCGCTCCACTGTCGACGCTTCGCTCACATTCTCGCGGATGCACGCGCACGACCCGGGGCTGAGATGGGTCGCCATGCCTTCCTCGTGATGGACTCGCACCATCTACTCCTCGCCGGTCTCCCGGCGCACACAGATCAGATAGAAACGTCTACACGCCGCAGGAATTCGATGAAGGCCTGCAACGGCAGCGGCACCCGCCGCCGGTTCGGATAATAGAGAAAGATCTGCGCATTGGCCGGGCGCCAGTCCTCCAGCAGGGAAACCAGGCGTCCCGCCGCGATCTCCGGCGCGACGTAGCCAGCGGCGGTATAGAGAACGCCGACCCCATCGACCGCGGCGCGCACGGCCAGCTCCTCGTCATTGACCGTGAGGCGTCCCGTCACCGCGACCTCGATCCGCTTGCCCTTCTTCTCGAACTGCCATGGAAAGATCACGCCGCTCGGAAAGCGGAAACGGATGCAGTTATGCGTCTCGAGATCGCCGGGCTTCAACGGAAGTGGGTTCCGCTCCAGATAGCGGGGCGCGGCAACGACCGCGACCGCCATCTCCACGCCGATGCGCACGGCGATCATGTCGCGTTCGAGGCGCTCCCCGGCACGCATCCCGGCGTCGAACCGGCCGGCGACGATGTCGGTCAGCGCCGCATCGACCGAGATTTCCACCTCGATCTCCGGGTATTCCGCGATGAAGCGCGACAAGATCGGCGCCAGCATGAAGCTCGAGACCGGCGGCGGTACGGTCAAGCGAAGTAACCCCGCAGGCGTGTCCCGGAACGCATTGATTGCGTCGAACGCACCGGCAAGCTCATCCAGCAGCGGTCTCAGCTTCGCCAGCAACCGCTCGCCCGCCACGGTCAGGGCGACGCTGCGCGTCGTGCGGTTGAACAGCCGCACGCCCAAACCGGCTTCGAGCGCGCCGATGGTCTCGCTCAGTCCCGAGCGCGAGACGCCAAGCTGGATCGCGGCCTTCGCGAAGCTGCGCTGCCCCGCGACCGCGACGAAAGCGTTCATCTCGGCGATGCTCGGCTGGCGCATTGATCGAATATTCCGACTAACCCATTCGGATAATCCCGCCTTATCGAACAAAAGTCCAGTCGCCATCTCCTTGGGCGAAGGCGACGGGAGGGTCCGCCGCCGCGCGATACAAGGATGTTCCAGAAATGGCCAACTTTCTGTTCGTCTCTTCCAGCCTGTTCGGCGAAGCGTCCCAATCCGGCATGATCGCCGCGGAGTTCATAACCCGCTGGGCGCAGGCTCATCCCGGCACGAACGTGGTGCGGCGCGCACTCACCGCGGACAGCATCCCGCATCTCACCTTGGCCTCGTTCACGGCCGGGGCGACGCCGGCGGACAAGCGCAGCGACGCCGAAGCGCGGAACGCCGCCCTGGCGGACGCGCTGATCGAGGAGCTCGAGGCCGCGGACGTCGTCGTGATTGCCGCGCCGATGTACAACTTCTCGATCCCGTCCACGCTGAAGGCCTGGATCGATCACGTCGCGCGCGCCGGCCGGACCTTCCGCTACGGCGCTGCGGGACCGGAGGGCCTGCTGAAGGGCAAGAAGGTCTTCGTCGTCACCGGCCGGGGCGGTATCTACACCGGCGACAGTCCGGCGAAGGGCATGGACTTCCAGGAGCCGTATCTCAGGGCGATGCTGGGATTCCTCGGCCTCGACGACGTGAGCTTCATCCATGTCGAGGGCCTGGCGGTCGGTCCGGACGCCCGTGCTTCCGGCACCGAGCGGGCGCGCGCCGCCATCGCCGATCTCATCCCGCTCGCGGCGGCGGCGTGATACGCGCCGCAATGCCGTCCGAAGTCGAGGCCAACCGACGGGTCGTCCACCGCACCCGCGGCCGGCGCCACGGACCGATCACGCGCCTGATGAGCCCGTCGGATCTCGGCCAGATCCTGAAGCCCTTCGTCTTCCTCGATCTTTTCGACAATGACGGCGGGTCCTTCAAAGACATCGGCGGGCTGCATCCCCATTCCGGCATTGCGACCTTGACCTATGTTGCCGAAGGCAGCATCCGTTACGAGGACACCGACGGCTCCGCCGGCCTGCTGACGGCAGGCGGCGTAGAGTGGATGCGGGCAGGCGGCGGCATCTGGCATGGCGGTGGCGCCGGCAGACCGGAGCGGACGCGCGGATTCCAGCTCTGGATCGCGCTGTCGCCGAGTTTGGAACTCGGGCCGTCGCAGAGCGTCTATCAGGATCCCGCCGCGGTCCAGACCAGCGGTCCGGCGCGCGTCCTTCTCGGACGCGTCGGACTCGCAACCAGCAGGATCACGCCGCCGGATTCGATCAACTATCTCGCCGTCCGGATGAAGCAGGGCGAGCGCTGGCGTTATCAGCCGCCGGAAAAGCACACCGTGCTGTGGGTCGCGATAGGTGCGGGCACGCTCGCCGTGCCGGAACAGCTTCATCCTGGTGAACTGGTCGGGTTCGAACCTTCGAACGCTGCAGTGGAGTTCCGGGCGCAATCAGATTGCGAGTTCGTGCTCGGATCGGCCGTTCCGCACCAGCACGACCTTGTGCTCGGTTACTACTCGGTCCACACGAGCTCTGAAGCACTCCGCGAGGGCGAGGCCCGGATATCGCTAATCCGTCAGGACCTGGTTGCCGCGGGCCGCCTCTAGGCCGGTGTGAGCCGATCGCAATCCGCGCGTGGTGAAGAAAATCGCGGCGTCGGTGAGCTGCTGAAACGCATCGGTTGTGACGGGATCGGTTGCAGGCGAAGTGGCGAAGTTCATCGTGCTCCCGACAGCCGCATCAGGCGCCGGTCGTGCTGGTGTGACGTCCAGACCAGCCTGTCGAGATGCGGGAATGTTTCGCTGGTGGTGAGCGCCTTGAACATCATCGCTCCCTGCGATCGCTCGTTCCACTTTGGACACGGGCTGTGACGGGCTTTACCGCGTCGGTTGGTATCCGAAATATGCCAGCGCTCTGCTGATGTTCGTGGGCACGCCCCTGCTGTTGGGTTTCTGGTGGGGGCTGCTCTTTTTGCCAGTCGGCATCGCGTTGGCATCGGTAATTCGTGCGGTGGGCGAGGAACGTATGCTGCGCCGTTAGCTGCCTGGATACGACCACTATGCGCGGCAGGTAAAGTTCCGCATGCTTCCGGGCCTCTCATTGATGATGACCCATGCGTTGCCCCGACTGTCATGGCCGGGCTTGGCCCGGCCACCCACGTCTTTTTGGCCGACGCAGACGAGGAAGACGTGGATGGCAGGGCCACGCCCGGCCATGACAGTGGGATCGATGAGTCGCTATCAACCAGCGTTGGTCTAAAGCGGCATGACGGCTTTCTGGTGATCGCAATTGGGTAGGCGGATCTCCGACCGGGTTGGCTCGATAGCAGCTGAACGACCGGATCATCGGAAACGTCAACTTTGACCCCTCGATCCGCTGCAGTACGTCAGTTGTAGAATGCTGAATTCTGCCGTCAGACGGGTTACGGTGCCGACGGAAAAAATGGTCAGTTTCACATGGAGCCGTCGAGGGAGTGGGCGCGTTGCATATCGTAGTCATCGGCGGGGGTGCGCTCGGCTTGTCGAGTGCACTCCACTTGGTTGAGCGCGGCGTTGTCGTGACCGTGATCGAAGCCAGCGCGCTGGCAAGTGGTTCGACCGGGCGGTCGATCGGCGTCGTCGGGACACAACACGTGACGGCCCTCGACGTCGCCATGCGCGCCTACGGCCTCCGGCGCATCCAAGCCTGGGCGCAATGCGGGCTCGAGTTTCATCCGATAGGCTATCTGCGGCTCGGGAGGTCCGACCGAGACCTTCAGCTATTCGAGCGGAGCCTCGGATATCAGCACGAGTCAGGGATCGATAGCGCCCGCATTCTCGAACCAGCCGAAATGCGCGCGCTGGTGCCCGATATGAGCACCAACGGGATAACGGGTGGCTTGTTCGGTCCGGACAACGGTTTCCTCGATCCCCACCAGCTCTCGAGCGTGCTTGCAAAGATGGTGGGCGAGATGGGTGGCACCGTACGGCAGCGCTGTCGACTTATCGGCGCCGATCGAAGGGGTATGGGGTACCGCCTCAAAACCTTGGCCGAGACGATCGACTGCGACGGGGTCGTGATTGCATCCGGCGCCTGGGCAGGGTGCGTGGCGGATCTTTTCGGCCAGACCCTCCCTGTCCTGCCCGAACGCCATGAAGCGGTGACGATCCGTCTCCCTGAGCCGCTCGCTTATGTCATGCCGATGGTGATGGACCTGGTTTATGGTGGCGGAGGAACCGGCCTCAATTTCCGCCATGATCGGCCCGGCCAGCTGGTGACTGAGATCCACAAATCCGCCGGCATTGGGATAGCGGATCCGGACGACTACAACGAGCAGATCGAGGACGCCGGCAAGGAATATTTGGCGGAGCTGCTGCTTGAGAGACTCCCCGGACTTAGCGGCGCGGGGTTCGGTCACGGCTGGGCAGGGCTCTATCCGGAAAGCATTGATCGCCGTCCCCTTGTCGGGCCGTTCGACGGCGAGCCGCATCTCATCGCCGCAGCCGGCGCTGGCGGCTACGGCATCCAGCTCAGTCCGATCATAGGGGCACTCGCCGCCGACTGGCTCACCGAGGGAGCCCCGATCACGTTGCCCGAAGCGGCAGCACTTCGACCAAACGCCATGAGGGTTGGCGCCTCCAAGTAAACCCAAGCAATCAAGCCACCGATGCCGTTCCTCGGCGTGCTCCGAATTGGAGTGGCCCCGACGGACCGGATCCGCTCGCTGACGTGGCGTCTCATCAGACTTGCGCCAGAACTCTTGTGCTAACCATCCAGCTCCGGATAGCGGCGGAAGATCCCGGTCTCCTTGAATGATACGCGCCGTTCGCTCGCCAGATAGGCCTTCAGTCGGGGCCGTTCCGCCATTGCTTTGTGCAGCGCCGTCACGCGCGGCAGCTTCGCCAACTCTCGCTCGGACGCGAGAGGAAACGCGAAACGCAATCCCTCGACCAACTGGAACAAGGACAGGTCGGCATAGGTGACAGAGACACCAACCAGCTGAACTCTGCCCGCCGGGTTCGCCTCTAGGATCCGCTCGAACCACCCGAGGAACTTCGGCATCCGATCCCTGCGGAAAACCGCGGCACGCGCGAGGGCTTCATCCTTCTGTTCGTGGAACCACTTATCCTCATCGATCGGATGGTGTGAATTATACACCTCCTTGACGATGTCGGTAATCGTGAGCTGGATCTGATGCGTCCATAGCCGACCGTCTTCGTCAGTTGGCGCAAGTCCGATCCGCCCGCCCAGATACAGCAGGGTCGCCGCGGTGTGGCTGACAATCACGTCGCCATCGCGCAGGAACGGAGGGGCAAACGGGATGTGTGACGTGCCCTCACCGCGCATCAGGGCCAGCATCGCCGGAACGCCGCGTCCTTCGCTCTCCAGCCCACGTGCCACATCAATATAATCGGCTCCTGCATCTTCCAGCGCGAGGCGAACGAACTCGCCGCGTCCCTGAATCTCCGGCCAATAGAAGAACTCGTAAGCCATGGCGCGCCTCTCCTGCCGATGACGGTTAGACCGCATCGTTGTCGCGAAAGGTCCTGCTGTTCCAGCCCTACTGCCGCCGTGTCAACTCCGCACCATCGCCAGAGTAGCTGGTCGCGCCGCGATGCCGATGGCTCAGTGGTTACCGAGCGCTACGCCGCTCGGTATCCTATCAACGGGGGCTGGTATGAGTGCGGCTCAGAAATAGACCGCTCGCCCGGCACCTCCGGTTGCCGGCACCAGTTCGCCAGAGACCGCCCAGGCCTTGTCGGAGGCCAGGAATACCGTGACGAATGCGATCTCCGAGGCGTCCACCATGCGGCAGATCGCATTCCCGCGCGGCGAGTCGGGAGCGAAATCCTGTCGCTCCGCTTCTTCCGGCGATACCCTCAGTTGGGTGGCACGGGCCGCCAGGAGGCTCGGCGTGCGCTCGGTGCGGGTCGTGCCGGGATGGATGCAGTTGACCGTGATGCCATGGCGCCCCAATTGCACCGCCAGCGTCTTGGTCATGTGCACCAGGGCGGCATTGCGTGCGCCGCCGCTGAGGTTGCCGGCGTTGCGGGCATTGGCGCCGCTGATGTTGATGATGCGGCCCCAGCCTGCCGTCTTCATGAACGGTATGACCGCACGCGAACAGCGCAGCGCGCCGACATACTTCACGTTGAAATCCTCCAGCAGGTCGTCGTCCACGACCGTTTCGATCGGGCCGGTCGCGGTGGCCGAACCACCGGGTGCGGAGCCGCTGTTGACCAGGATGTGCACGCCGCCCAGTTGCCGTGCTGCCTCGGCGACCATGCGGTCCACCTGCTCCTTGCTGGTGACATCGGCCGCGAGAGGAAGGATGCGCCGGTTCGTCTCGGCTCCAATCTCCCGCGCCGTCGCCTCGAGCGCCTCCTCGTTGCGTGCCACGATCGCCACATCGACCCCTTCGCGCGCCAATTCCCGCGCGATGGCTTTGCCAATGCCCCGACTGCCGCCGGTCACGATCGCATGTTTGCCCTGCAATCCAAGGTCCATGGCATTTTCTCCCCAAGGCGGTATGACCGCGATTTCATTGCCTCAAAGCTCATTGTTCTCGCTGAGGGGCCTCGGTGCAAGGATAGCCAGACGTGGGGCGATACATGGAACGTGCCTGGATGCCTTCGACGGATCTGCCGCCGCCAGCGCGGAGCATGAGGCGCACCCATTCGCCTTTCCGACCTATGGCGTGGCGCCGCGGCCGCATCGTAGGCTCTCGACTCGCCCAGTGACATCCTGGCCCCGGAGGGCACATGACCGATACCGCCAGCCTGCTTGTCCGCCGCAACCGCGCGATGGGCGCCGGAGCCCCGCTGTTCTACGAGCATCCGCTGCACATCGTCCGCGGCGAGGGCTGCTACATGTATGACGCCGACGGCCGCCGCTACACGGACATGTACAACAACGTCCCCTGCGTCGGTCACGCCAACCCGCGCGTGGTCGAGGCAATGGCACGCCAGCAAGCAACGCTGAACGTCCACAGCCGTTACCTGCACGAGGCAGTCGTCGAATTTTGCGAACGACTCGCTGCGCTGCACGGCCCGCAGATCGAGAGTGTCATCCTGAGCTGCAGCGGCACCGAGGCGAACGAGGTCGCCCTGCGTATGGCGCGATTCGCCACCGGTGCGCGCGGCATTGTCTGCACCGACGCAACCTATCACGGCAACAGCGAACTGGTCAGCTCGCTCAACCGGCTCGGACAGTCGCGCTCCCCGAACCCGTCGGTCAGAGCCTTCCCGTTCCCGGAGAAATTCCGTCCGATTGTAGCGGGCCTGAGCGAGGACGCGCTGTGCGAGGCGTACTTGGAGAAACTCGACCTCGCGATCGCCGACCTCCAAGCCTCGGGGGAGGGCGTGGCGGCGATGATCGTCTGCTCGATCCTCGCCAACGAAGGCCTGCCCGACATCCCTGATGGCTTCATGGCCCGCGCCGCGGCGAGGGTGCGGGAGGCCGGCGGCCTGGTGATCGCCGATGAGGTGCAGGCCGGCTACGCCCGCACCGGTCATTGGTGGGGCTACGAGGTCACCGGCTTCGCCCCCGACATCGTCGTGACAGGCAAGCCGATGGGCAACGGATTGCCGCTCGCCGCCACCGCCGCGAGCCGCGCGCTGGTCGAGACCTTCCGCGCCAGGACGCGCTACTTCAACACCTTCGCCTCCTCGCCGCTGCAGGCGGCGGTCGGCATGGCGGTGCTGGACGAAATCGAGCAACGCGACCTCCGCGGCAACGTCGCCACCGTCGGCGCCGCGCTGAAGGCCGCGCTGACCCAGCGCAAGGGCGCCAGTGACGCGATTGGCGACGTGCGCGGCCACGGCCTGTTCATCGGCGTCGAGATGGTGAAGCCCGCTGACACGGCGCCCGACACGGACCTCGCCAGGCGGGTGATCAACCGGCTGAAGGACAAGGGCTTCCTGACCAGCAATGCCGGCGCCTTCGCCAACGTCGTGAAGATCCGCCCGCCGCTGCCGTTCTCGCAGGAAGATGCGGCCGCATTCCTGCTCGCTTGGGACGAAACCATCGCCGAACTCGCGGCATGATAGGCGGGTCAAGCCCGCCCATGACGATTGAAGGCCGGGCTGGCGCCCGGAGCCACACATGACCGCGGAGGCAGAGCAGACCTATGCGCCGGCAGCCCGCCAGGCGCTTGCGGCGTTTGGCGTCGAGCCGGCCGAGCTGCGCTTCGTGCATCTGAGCGAGAACGTCACCTTCCGCGCAACCGATGCACGCGATGGGTCACCGCTGGTGCTGCGACTGCATCGTCCCTGGTACCACGACATCACCGCCCTGCGATCGGAGCACCTATGGACCCGCGCCCTGGTGCAGGCCGGCATCGCGGCACCCGAGCCACTGCTGACGCAGGCGGGCGAGAATTTCGCCCAGGTCGATATCGCCGCGACCGGGGAACGGCGCTGGGCTGGCCTGGCGCGCTGGGTGAACGGCGAACTGCTCGCCGATGTGGTTGCGCGTGAAACCGACAGCGCAGCGAACGCACGTCACTTTGCGCACGTTGGCACCATCATGGCGGCGATGCATGACCAGGCGACAAGCTGGACACCGCCAGCCGGATTTCAGCGGCACGTGCTCGATGCCGATGGGCTGATGGGGCCGGAACCGTTCTGGGGTCCGTTCTGGAACCATCCCATATTCTCCCCCGGTGAACGTGACATGCTTCTCGCCGCGCGGGACCGGCTGCACGCGGCACTGACCCGCTATGGCAAGCCTGCGCGCACGTTCAGCCTGATCCATGCCGACCTGCATCCGCGCAACGTGCTGATCGACGGGACGCACGCCGCGGTTATCGACTTCGACGATTCCGGGTTTGGCTGGCATCAGTACGACCTCGCGGTGGCGCTGGTCGCCTACCAGGACCATCCCGACTTCGCCATGTTCCGCGACGCCTGTATCGCGGGCTATCGGTCAGTGCGCACGATCTCGGACGTGGACCTTGCGCTGCTGCCGATGTTCCTGCTGATCCGCGACATGGCGCAGATGGGCTGGTTCCATCAGCGTCCGGAACTGCCGCGGGCGGGGGGGACGCCGCGCATCAAGGCGCGCATATGCTCCAAGGCGGCAGACTTCGAGCCGCTCATCTAAGGCTCAGCGGATTGCGTTCCAACAAGGCCGCGCCCAGGTCCCGGCCGTCTGTCCCGCGCCGTCGTTCCGCTGACTATGACCGCATAGTGTGTGCGCCACAGGGTGTGCGCTGAGAATCAGTGGATCGGTTTGCGAGTATCTGCCGTGATGAGCAGCAGTTGGGCTTTTTGGAAGGTTTGGAAAGGCCGGAGAAAGTTCGGCGCAATGCTGACTGGAGCAGGGAAGGCGGGCACCTCCGCCTGCACCTCAGGCCAGGTGGCACGCGACCTGACTGTGGCCGACAGGGCGCCAGGCAGGAACCTCTCGGCGGCAGATATCGATGGCGATCGGACAGCGCGTGTGGAAGCGGCAGCCGGAGGGCGGGTTGGCGGGGCTAGGGATTTCACCGGTCAGCGGCACGCGGGGCTTGACGCGCTGCACCGCGGGGTCGGGCTCCGGGACGGCTGCGAGCAGGGCCTTGGTGTAGGGGTGGCGGGGCTGTGTATACAGGGTATCGACTGGCGCGAGTTCCGCCAGGCGGCCGAGATACATGACGGCCACACGATCGCAGACGTGGCGAACCACCGCGAGATCATGGCTGACGAATAGTGCGGACATGCTGTGGCGCGTCTGCAGGTCAACCAGAAGATTCAGGATCTGCGCGCGGACCGAAACGTCGAGTGCCGAGACCGGTTCGTCGCATACCAGCAGTGCCGGCCGCAGGGCCAGCGCACGGGCGATGACGATCCGCTGGCGTTGGCCGCCGCTGAACTGATGGGGATAGCGGGCGGCATGCTCCGGGCGGAGGCCTACTTCCTCCAGCAGTTCGGCCACTCGCGTCCGTAGGGCGATGCCGCGGGCAAGGTTGCGCACCTGCAGGGACTCGCCGATCGCAGCACCTGCTGTCATGCGCGGATTGAGCGACGTGACAGGATCCTGGAATACCATCTGCGCGCGTGCGCGAATGGCGCGCAGGGTTTTGGCATCTGCGCCCGCGAGTTCCGTGCCAAGTACGCGCACGCTGCCGCTGGTGGGCGGGATGAGGCCGACGCTCGCGTTGGATACGGTGGATTTGCCGCAGCCGCTTTCGCCGACGAGGCCGAGGGTTTCGCCGGGTGCGATCGATAGCGACACGCCATCGACGGCACGGATGGGGGTACCGCCGCGGCCAGCGAAGTGGACCTTGAGATCGGTGATATCCAGCGTGGCGCTCACGCCATTGCCTCGGCATGGTGGCAGGCCGTCAGGCGGGCCGGGCCAATCGGGCGAAGTTTTGGCGTTTCGCTGGTGCAGCGTGCATCGGCGCGGGGGCAGCGATTGGCGAACCGGCAGCCGGCGCCGTATTCGGCCGGCGTGGGCACGCGCCCCTCGATGGTGGCGAGCTGGGACTTCGGGATGTCGGAAAGCCGCGGGATGGAGGCGAGCAGCAGCGCTGTGTAGGGGTGGCGAGGTGCGGCGAAGATTGCCTCTGTCGGGCCGGACTCCGCAATCCGTCCGGCATACATGACCGCCACGCGGTCGGCGATGTCGGCCACCACGCCCATGTCGTGGGTGATCAGCACGACCGCGGTCTGACGCTCGATGGCGAGCCGCCGCAGAAGGTCGAGGATCTGGGCCTGGATGGTGACATCGAGCGCCGTGGTGGGCTCGTCAGCGATCAGGATCGTCGGGCGGGAGATCAGGGCGGCAGCGATCAGGACACGCTGGCACATGCCGCCGGAGAGTTCGAACGGGCGCTGGTCGATGCGGCGGCCGGGGTCGGAGATGCCAACCTCCTCCAGCATCTTCTGTACGGCGGGTCGTGTGCGGGAGAGCGGCTGACGCAGTGCCTCCGCGATCTGGGCACCGATGGTGGCGAGCGGATCCAGTGCTGCCTGAGGCTCCTGGAAGATCATCGACATGCGCCGGCCGCGGATGGCCTGCATGGCGCGTTCGGGGATGGCGGTGATGTCGTCGTCGCCCAGATGAATGGTGCCGCCGACGTGGCGGATTGCCGGCGGCAACAGGCGCATGATGGCCTGCGCGGTGATCGATTTGCCGCAGCCGCTTTCGCCGACGATGGCCATGACCTCGCCTTGCGCCACCGAGAAGCCGATGCCGTCGACGACGACGGTGTCGCCGATGGCGAGCGACAGGTTGTCGACGTGGAGGGCCGGCGCGGTCATCGGCTGCGGGACTGCGGGTCGACGCGATCGCGCAGCCAGTCCCCGAACAGGTTCACGCAGAGCACCAGGACGAACAGCGCCGCGCCCGGGAACACAGTGAGCCACCAGGCGCGCTGCACGTATTGCCGGCCTGCGGCCATGATGCTGCCCCACGATGGGTACGGTGGCTGGACGCCGAGACCGAGGAACGACAGGCCGGCCTCGAACAGGATCATCAGGCCGAATTCGCTAGTGGCAACAACCATCAGCGGGCCGGCGATGTTGGGGAGAATGTGGCGGAGGAGGATACGCACGGGTCCACAGCCTGCCATCTCCGCGGCACGGATGTAGGGCAGGGTCACGACCTGCAGGGTTTGCGCGTAGGCGACGCGAGTGTAGCGGGGCCAGCGGGTGAGGCCGAGCACCAGCACGAGCGTCAGAAATCCCGGCCCCAGCACGGCGACGGTCAGCACCGCGAGCAGGATCGCCGGAATGCTCAGCATGGTATCGACGAAGCGCATGACGAGGATCGCCGTCCAACCGCGGAACCAGCCGGCGAGCAGCCCCAGCATGGCGCCGACAAGCAGCGAAACCGAGACGGAGAGGATGGCCACCATGAGCGAGGCGCGCGCGCCGTAGAGGATACGCGCGAGCAGGTCGCGGCCGAGATCGTCGGTACCAAGCAGGTAGCTGGTGGTCGCGGTGCTGGTGCCGGGAGGACGCAGGCGCATGAGCAGCGACTGGCGCAGCGGGTCGTTGTGCGCGAGCAGGTCGGCACCGGCCGCGGCAAAGACGAAGCCGGCGAGAAGCGCCAGGATGACGATGATGCCGGGGGAGAGTCTGCCGCTCATTGTTCGAGCCGGATGCGCGGGTCGATGACCGCATAGGCGATGTCGGCGAGCAGGTTCATCCCGATATAGACGGTGGAAACGAACAGCACGATGGCCTGCACGACCAGGAAGTCGCGCGCTGCGATCGATTGGATGGCGAGCTGGCCGATACCTGGCCAGGCGAACACGGTTTCCACGATGACGGCACCGGCAAGCAGGTTGCCGACCTCGAGTGCCGCGATGGTGACAACGGGAATCGCTGCATTGCGCAGAACGTGCCGGAGTACTGCCGCGCGCAATGACAGCCCGCGGGCGCGAGCGGCCGTGACGTAGTCGCGTGATAGTTCATCGAGCACGGCGATACGTGTCATGCGCGCGAACGTGGACATGGTGAGGGCGCCGAGTGCGATGGACGGCATGACCAGGGATTGCAGTGAATCGGCTCCTGAGGTGGGCAGCCAGCCCAGCGCGACGCCGAACAGCAGGATCAGCAGGATGCCGGACCAGAACGTCGGCAGGCTCTGGCCGGTGAGCACGAAACCGGCCAGAGCGCGTTCCAGCACGCTGCCGCGCCACACTGCCATGGCCACGCCGGCAGGAATGCCGATGCCGAGTGCGACCAGCAACGCACCGGTGGCGAGCGCCACCGTGTAGGGGATGCGCTCTGCCACGATGCCGGCGACGCCGGCGCGTTGAACGAGGCTCTCGCCGAGATCGAGTCGTGCGAGGTCGGCGAGATAGGCAACGTATTGCACCAGCAACGGCCGGTCGAAGCCCAAGGCGTGTCGCAATTCGGCGATCTGCTGGGCGGTCGCACCCTCGGGGACCAGCAGCAGCGTGGGATCACCGGAGAGCCGCATGATGAAGAAGACGATGGTCAACACACCGAACGTAGCGACGATGGCCTGACCCACGCGGCCGGCAAGTTGGCGGATCATGCCGCAATCTCGGGCGCAGCGAGCGGAATACGCAGGCCGTCCGTTATGGCTGCCACCTCATGTCCATGACAAAGAACGCCTCGTTGGCGGTCGGCGTCCATTTCAGTTCCTTGCGGGCCAGATAGATCGCGTAGTCCTGGAACAGGCCGATGCCGGGAACTTCCTCGCGCAGGATTTCGAAAGCGCGGCGGTAGTGTTCGAGGCGTTTGCCTGGGTCGAGAATGGTGCGCGCGGCGTCGACCTCGGCGTCGAAGGTGGGATTGTTCATCTTCGACCAGATCGAGCCCGAGCGGAACAACGGGAAGATCACACCGTCTGCGTCCTGGCAGGCGCAGGACCAGCGACCTTGGCTGAGCGAGCCGGCTTCCTCCGGCGTGCCCTGGCGGCGGCGCAGATACGTGGGCTGGTCGGTCACCGAGATTTCCACTTTGAGGCCGACATCGCCGAGCATCTGTTGCACCGCCTCGTTCAACCGGCGGTCATAGGCGGGTGAGGTGATGAAGTTCAGCGTCGCGCCGTCTGCGCCGGCCTCCTTGATCAGCGCACGGGCGCGGGCGGGGTCGTACGGCCAGCCGGGAACATCGGCGACATAGCCGAAGTTTGCCGGCGTGAGCACGATGTTGACCGGCTTGGCGTATCCCTGCTGCAGGGCGGAAATGATGGCGTCGCGGTCGATCGCCATGGCGATCGCCTGGCGGACACGCTTGTCCTTGGTCGGCGTCGCCAGCGTGTTGACGAACAGGTAGGCGACGCGCTCGGTGGCGACGGGGAGAAGCTGCAGCGACTTGTCGGATTTCACCGACTCGGCGTCGTCGGGCGACAGGCCGCGCGTGATATCGGCGCGGCCGGTGCGCAGATCGGCGATGCGGGTGGGGCCGTCCGGCACCGCGCGGAAGGTGACTGTGCGGAAGGGCGGCTTGCTGTGCCAGTAACTGTCGACGCTGTCGAGTACGGATTGCACGCCGCGCTGCCAGGTGCGCAGGCGGTACGGACCGCTGCCGATGGGTTCCTGGTTGAACTTCTGGTCGCCGACCTTTTCCACATAGGCCTTCGGCACGATGGAGAGTTTTACCAGTTGCGCCAGCAACACCGGGTACGGGGTCTTGGTGTGGAGCGCGACCTGGGCGGGGCCGATGACCTCTGCCGATGCGATCTGGTCGAACTGCGAAAGCTGCGGGCTCTTGAGGGCCGGATCGGTGATGCGGCGGACCGAGAAGACCACATCGTCCGGCGTGAGCGGTGTGCCATCCTGGAACACGATGTCGGTGCGCAGGTCGAACACGATGGTCGTATCGTCGGTGTAGCGCCAAGCGGTGGCTACCTGCGGGACGATCTTGCCGCTGGCATCGCGGGTGACAAGGTTGTCGAAAATGTTGCGATAGACCGAGTAGCTCTCGGTGTCCCACTGCAGTTGCGGATCCATGGTCGCGACGTCGCCGGGCAGATCGACGGTCAGCGCGTCCTTGGGCAGCGCCAGGGTCGGCGTGGCAGCGGCCGCTAGAAACGCCAGGACGAGATGGCGCATGGCTGATCTCCGCTGCTGTGCCATCACGGGGTCCAGCCCATGTCCATCAGGAAGAACGCTTCGTTGGGCGTCGGCTGGAACCTCACTTCCTTGCGGGCAGCGAACATCATCACATCCTGGTACAGCGGCACCGCGGGCATGTCCGTGTGCAGTGTCTCCAGCACCTGGCGATAAAGTGCCAGACGCTTGGCGGGATCGAGCGAATTGCGCGCCGCTTCCAGTGCGGCATCCACAGATGAGTTGCTGTATTTGGCCCACTGGCTGGAGGAGTGGAACAACGGGAACAGCACCCCATCGGCATCCTGGCAGCCGCAGGACCAACGGAAGAAGCTGACATCGCCCGCTTCGTCCGGCCGCCCCTGGCGCAGTCGCAGGTAAGTTGGCCCGTCCGTCATCGAGATCTGCGCGTCCAGTCCGACATCGGCGAGCATTTGTTGAATCGCCTGCACCACACGCTGGTCGAAGAACGGCCCGGTTGGGAAGGTGACCTTGGTTCCCGGAGCAATGTCGGATTCCTTGAGCAAGGCCTTGGCGTTCGCAGGATCGTAGTCGTAGCCCTTCAATCCGTCCGCCCAACCGAAATTGGCCGGCGTCAACGGCTCGTCGACAACCCGGGCGTAGCCCTTGAGCAGCGCCTCGACGATCAGGTTGCGGTCAATGGCGTGGGCGATCGCCTGGCGCACCCGCACGTCCTTGGTGGGACCGGTCAGCGCGTTCAGCTCCAACATCGCCACCCGCTCGACCGGGGAAAACAGCACCTTCACCTGGGCGTCGCCTTTCAACCTGTCGGCGGTGTCGGTCAGCGTCACGCGCACAATGTCGGCACGTCCCGTGCGCACATCGGCGATGCGGGTCTCCTCGTTGGGTACTGGGCGCATCTCGACGCGCGGGAAGGGAGGCGCGCCACGCCAGTAGGAGGCGTTGGCGACGAGTTCTATCTTCACGCCGCGGGTAAAGTTGGTCAGCCGGTACGGGCCGCTGCCGGCCGGATGCTGGTTGAACCCGTCATTGCCGAGCTTCTCGACGACGGCTCGTGGCACGATCGATAGTTTGACAAGTTGGGCGAGCAGCACGGGATAGGCGCGTTTGGTCGTCAGTCGCACCTGGTGGGCGCCGACCGCCTCGGCGTCGGCGATGGAATCGAATTGGCTGAGCTGCGGGCTCTTGAACGCCGGATCGGTGATACGCTTGATGGTGAAGACGACGTCCTCGGAGGTGAGGAGGCTGCCGTCCTCGAAGTGGATGTCGTCACGCAGGGTGAAGATAATCTGGGTGTCCGACTGGTAGGACCAGGCGATGGCCACCTGCGGAACGATCTTGCCGGTGGCGTCGCGCGTAACGAGATTGTCGAACACGTTGCGATAGACGAAGTAGCTGTCCGGGTCCCATTGAACCTGCGGATCGAGCGAAGCGGGGTTATTGATCAGATCCACCACGAACAGGTCACGGTTGGCACAGGCTGGCGCCACCGAGCCTGCGAGCAGCAGCGCCCCCGCGAGCGCGTGACGGGTAATCATGGGATGCTCCGGCATTGTCAGCTTTCGCCAGTTTGGCGACGGATGCCACGCACGGCAAGCTGATAGCAGCCAGCGAGTGAACTGAACGTGCAGCGCTTCCAATACGGTACGCCTATCCCGTGCTGCAACTCATAAGACGGCGCGTGCTGCTATAGTTCGAAACAGATTGTCCGGTCGTGAAGTATGGAATCCTGATAGCTTCCAATCCGTTTCGTGAGATAGCGAGGAAAGCTCGACGGTCTCGGTACCGAGCGGAAGTCAGCCAGCTCACTCAGAAGCTCAGCTCCGCCGGCACCTGCTCCGGCGTCACCCCGTTCAACCCGAGTCCGACGATCATCTGTTCGCGGATCGTGCCGATGCCGCGGTTGAAGTCGATCCAGGCGTTAACGACCTCCACGAAGCGCGTGTCCGGTTCTCGCTGAACACCGTAGCAACTCGGCAGCGATACCGTCGGCGTGTTCAACAGGTGATACGGGCCAAGGCTCGGGTTTTTGCCGACAGTGCTCAGACCGATCGTCGCGGCGATGACCTCCACATCGGCGCGGCCGGATTGCAGCGCAAGGATGCAGTCGTCAATGCTCTTGTAGCCGGTGAGCTGTGCCTTTGGGGCGAAGCGGCGGGCGCAGGTCTCGTGCAGTGACCCCAGATCGAACACGATGCGGATGTCGGGCTTGTTCAGATCGCCCCAGGTCTTCGGCTCGAATCCTTGTTTGGCGAGGCAGCCGAACGGCGCGACGATGTACGGCCGCGTGAAACCGATGGACAGCGCACGCTGCGGCGTCGGGTTGAGCGCAAAGGCGATGTCGATCTTGTTCGACTGCACATCCAGCACGGAGTTGCCGAAAGTTGATTCAACGTAGACAACTTCGGCGCTCCAGATAGCAGCGATGCTCTTCGCCATCTCGACCGCTGCACCGGCCCACTCGCCAGAGGCGAGGTCCTTCTTGAAGTAGGGCGGACTGCCGGAAACCACGGCCATGCGCAGTTGCTTGTTTCTGCTGATACGATCGAAGGTGCTCTGGGCCGACGTGTCCGCCTGCGCAGTTTTGATGAAGAAACCGGCAGGTAGAACGGCGGCTCCGGCCGTCAGGCCGCGTCTTGTTGGGCTATATGTCATGGCGTGCTCCTGATTGGCTGCGCTGGACGGACCGCGCCGGTACGGCGGCCCGGCGACGGGCGATCACTGTGCGCACAATCGCCGTGCTATGTCTCCTGTCGAAGGTGAGAGAAGGGGACTGATATGACGGGCAACCAAGCCGAACCGCAGCAGGCACGCGCCGACCTGGCCGCCGCTTTTCGCCGGATCGCCCGCCTCGGGATGCAAGACGAGGACGCCGCCCTTAACAGCCAACATCCCGGACGGACGCCGCACGCCTCGCGGACACGCGCTGGCGCTGATAACCGCCGGGCAGCAGCTTCGTGCCGCGGCAGCCGCAGAGTTGCGAGGCGGACTACGGGAGCATCTGGCCGGCGACCGAAACCGGCCCGCTATGGTGGCAACATGAGCGGCCCCAGGACACGTACACATGAGCGACATCACCATTGCCTTCCCTGCCTGGACCACGCCGTTGTTCATCGGCGTGCTGTACTGGCCGGTTTTGCTCGTGGTGGCGCTGGTGCTCGCCGGGCTGGGTGCGATTGTTCACGGATGGTTTCGCGTGGCGCTGTTAGGGCTTGCGACCATCGCGTTGCTTCCCTGCCTTATGCTCCCGGCGATGGATTTGGTAGTCGCCATCGATTCCGTATCCGCGCGCCGCGCATGGGCGCGCATGCATGAAACGCTGACCACTCCACTGCAAATTCAGGGTCTGAGCCTACCGGTCGGGACAGCCGTAACATGGGTGGACGAGCGACATAAAGGCGTCGCGTCGGTGGAGTTGCCCGGCCCGACGCCGCTGCTGGGTGCGATGCTGACTGGCACGCTGGAGGATCTCTCGAACCGCTGGTGGTCGGGCACGCTCGCGGCCGACACAAGCCTTGACGCCTGGCCCTGCCGCGCGGGCGACGTATGGCTGTCGCACGAGGGGCGGTTGATGCGCTGCACGCTGGCCGCCGATCACGCGGATCAAGGCGTTGCGATCCCCGCCGGCAGCGAAATCTCGCTGGCGACCACGGGCCGGCTGAGCGACCTTCGGCTGCCAGATGACAGGATGATGTTGCTGCCGTCCATAGCCGCCACGCTGCCCGCCGGAGGCTCGCTGTTCCTGCGGCCGGACGGCGCGATTGAGCGCGCCTATGTGCCAGAGCCCGGCGCTTTACGGCTGGGCGATATGGCGCTGCGGTATGAGATCAGGTGGATATACCCGGAGGTGGCTCACCAGCCTTCGGGCATTCCACCGTCTGCCATTGAGCTGCGCGGCAGCCTGGCGGTTGACACCAAGATCGACGGCACGCTGACGCCGATGGGAAGCTTGGTTGGCGTGGAACTCGCGAGCCACGCCGCCCGGGTCGCGCGACCTCATTGATGGATTCTTGATTGAGTTCAGCTATCCAAAGATCGGATCTGTGACGAGGCCCTCGAGACCTTTTGCTTCCTCGTCCTTCCACCATGGCGCGACCGATCGCCATCATCGCGCGACCGTCGCATAGCGCGCCTCTGCTGCCAATGACGGTGAGACCGCATCGTTGACACGGAACGTCCTGCTGTTCCAGCCTTACCGCCACAGCGTCAATCTGACGGCACTGGCTCAAGTCCTTTCGCCGCTCGCCGTCTGGGCCAGCGACCGGGATAAGTGACGGGCGGCGGGGAGGGGGCCTCTGTCGCCGCGGGCTTCATAACGTAGAGTTATGCAAACCGTATGCAAGTATGGAGACAACGCATGACACTCGAGGTCGTCAGCCAGGCGCGCTGTTTCGACGGCACTCAATTCGTTTATCGCCATGCCTCGACGGTGACGGGCACGAACATGCAGTTCGCGGCATTCGTTCCCGCGCAGGCGGAGCATGCCAAGGTCCCGGTTGTGTGGTTCCTGTCGGGCCTCACCTGCACCGAGGAGAATTTCACCGTAAAGGCGGGTGCGCAACGCGTAGCCTCCGAACTTGGACTCATGGTGATCGCGCCTGATACCAGCCCGCGCGGCACCGACGTGCCGGACGATGCCGCCGGCGCCTACGATTTTGGCCTCGGCGCTGGATTCTATCTGGATGCCACGGTCGCGCCGTGGGCGCAGCATTATCGAATGCGCACGTACATCGAGTCCGAGCTTCCTACTGTCATAGGCGAATCGTTGCCGGCGGATCTAACGCGCCAGAGCATCATGGGTCACTCCATGGGCGGCCACGGAGCCATGACGATCGCGCTGCGGAATCCGAGTCGGTTCGCCTCGGTCTCTGCCTTTGCACCGATTTGCGCTCCGATCCGCTCGCCATGGGGCAAGAAGGCACTGCTTGGCTATCTCGGCAATGACCCCGTAGCGTGGCGACTTTATGACTCTTGCGCCCTGATCGAGGATGGGGCGCGGCTTGACGGCCTGCTCGTCGATCAGGGAACCACAGACAACTTCCTGAAGGAGCAATTGCATCCGGAGATACTCGACGAAGTCTGCCGTGCCGCGGGAATCAACCTGACCCTACGCTATCAGCAGGGATATGATCACTCCTACTTCTTCATTGCCACCTTCGTTGCCGACCACCTCCGCTATCACGCGAGCGCGCTGGGCGTTCCAACCAATCCATGAACGCGATCCAAGAGGCGCTCGTTGGCTACCGACATGTGGGTGCGATCTTCACGCACCCGCTGTTGGCGGAAGGGCCTCAACACCCTCTTCGCGATGTTCGACGGCTGAGTGGGGTGCCGCACAAAAAGCTGCGGTATATGAAAAGACGCTCCGGATTTCCCGCTCCACAAGGGGGAGAGTTCGGAGCATAGGATAGGATGGAAGCAATGGCTCTCAAGGGCAAACCACGCGACATGAACAAGTGGCGGGAAGTACTCCCTCGACCCGAATGTCCACTTCCCCGGCGAGTCGAGCGAATACCGGCGCACACGCAACGAGCTGTTGGAGGCGGAGGCAGAACTCCGGCGGCTGAACGAGCAGGTCGCCGCCCAGCGCCGGGCGCTCCCAGCGGGCGGCCTCATCAGGGAGGACTACGTCTTCGAGTCCGCGGCCGATGCCAGCAAGGTGAGGTTCTGGGAGTTGTTCGCGCCGGGCAATAACTCGCTGGTCATCTACAACATGATGTTCCCGCGCTGGTCGGAAGACCCACGAGCGGGTGCCCCCGGGGGCAAGACAGCCGAGTTGCCGCTTGTCGAGCAGCCGTGCCCGTCATGCACATCGGTGGTCGACGGGCTCGAGGGTGCGGCTTTTCACCTCGCCGAGCGGATCAATCTCGTCGTGATCGCGAAGACAAGCCCCGATCGGCTCGGCACCTACGCGCAAGAACGCGGCTGGCGTAACCTGCGGCTGCTGTCCTCGCGGAACAACACTTTCAACCGCGACTACCACGCGGAAGCACCGGACGGCGAGCAACTCCCGGTCCTGAACGTGTTCTCACGCGACGACGACGGGATCCACCACCACTGGGCGAGCGAGATGACGTTCAAGCGCGGCGACACCAGCTCCCTCGACCCGGTTTGGGCAATCTACGGCGTTCTCGATTTGACGCGCGAGGGACGCGGAGACAGCGCTGCCTACCCCAACCTGCAGTACTAGGAGGTGCTCGAATACGGAGTCGCTCGGCACTCGGAGCCCGGCATGACTGTCCGCGTCTGCATTACGGAACCGCGCCGCCGTCCGCGGCCGCCACCCTACCTCGACCGGAAGATATCCGGTCGGATGCGAGGCGTCCCGGTCTGGGGCTTGGCGGTCACGGAAATTGGGTGATACTCCCGAAGCAATGCCGCCCCGGAAACTCCACCGTTTCGCGCCGTGCATACTTCGACGCCACACGACCGGTCAGTACACGCAGCCCGCGACACCACACTGGGTCAAGGAGAAACCATCATGCCGTTCTACGATAGAGGCAACGTCCGCATCCATTACGAAGAGGCCGGCTCCGGATATCCGCTGCTGGTCATCCCCGGTGGCGGGCTGAA
This sequence comes from Acetobacteraceae bacterium, assembly GCA_036265005.1. Classification (GTDB taxonomy): domain Bacteria; phylum Pseudomonadota; class Alphaproteobacteria; order Acetobacterales; family Acetobacteraceae; genus JAMXLO01. The sequence continues at coordinate 22,663 of DATAPW010000323.1, forward strand.
CTCGACGGTCGCGGGCCTGGCGACCTCGAGCCACCCGTTCAATCCATTCGACGCGTTCAAGGACGAATTTCGCGTGATCTCGGCGGATCTGCGCAACGCCAAGGGTGGCCAGTCCTCAGGCCCGCTCGAGACCGACCGGCCGTGGGACGCCTATACCGACGATCAGATCGGCCTGATGGATCACCTTGGCATCGGGGAGTTCATGGTGCTGGGCTTCTGCATTGGCGGCCCCTTCATCTGGAACATGTTGAAGCGCGCGGGCGACCGCGTCATCGCGGCGGTGCCGGCGCAGCCCAGCGGCTGGCGCCCCGAGATGCCCAGCCTTTCGTACGACAATAATATGAAGGTCTGGGGGCCGGAGCTGTGCGCCCGCCGGCCAGACATCACGATGGCGATGGTCGATACCTTCCTGACCAACATGTACAGCGCCCGCGCCGACTTCGTTTACACCGTGTCGCGCGATTTCGTTCGCGGTTGCCGGACGCCGATCCTGGTGTTGCCGGACGACGTGCCGGCGCATCCCTATGCTGTCGCCATGGAAACCGTGCGTCTCGCGCCGAATGCGCAAGTGAGCCTGTATCCGTGGAAGGACACACCGGATAAGATCCCGCTGGCGGTGCGTCACGTTCGCACATTCCTGCGCGCGTATCGGCCGGTGGCGGGAACGCGACACATGGCGGCGGCCGCCCAGTAGCGGCGGATCAAAATGATGATGGCCGTAACGCGGGATCTCCCAGTCTGACGTCGCATCGCGCCGGGCACTTTATGGAGCCCGGCGCGCCGATCTGGGGTCGCGGCGGTTGCACGGGCAGGTCCGCACGCGACGGTTGGAATCCGTGTTCGGAAGCGTGGAGATTCGCGCCCCGCGTTTTTGAACCGCTGGTGCGGATACCCTGAGCCTGTCGACCCGCGAAGAGGCCGGGCTTCAGGATGGAACGGTCAGCTTCGTTACGTCGAAATGGTACACCCGAGCGGTGTTGCCGCCGACGATCTTCGCCTGTTCATCGTCCGGCACCCCTGCCAGGATCTCCGCCAGGATCTTCCGTGATTGGGGGAACGTCGACTCGCTGTGGGGATAGTCTGAGCCCCACATCATGGTGTCCACGCCGATGACGTCTCGCAGGCGAATGCCGATGGCGTCCTCCTGGAAGCCCAGCACGACGTTGCGGCGGCAGAAGTCACTCGGGAGCATGGCGTCCTTGAACCGGTAGATCGCCTCGCCGTGGCGCTCGCGGTAGGTGTAGTCCATGGTGGAAAGCACATGGGGCACCCAGGCCAGTTCGAACTCCACGTTGGCCACTGTCAGGCGAGGATGCCGCTCGAAGACGCCGGAGAAGATCAGGTCGCATAGTGACAGTGCCGGATAGAACGCCTTCGTCGCCCGGCTACTGGCGTCGCGCAGCGTCATGTCGCCGACGCCGCGGATTTTGCCCTGCCGTCGCGTGGCTGTGTGCAGGCTCAACGGCATGTCGAGCGCCGCCGCCGCGGCCCAGAACGGTTCATATTCGGACTGGTCGTAGCGCCGGTCCTCAAACGGATACTCGGTGATCATCGCGCCCGCGAGGCCCAGGCGAGCGGCGCGCTCGAGTTCCCTGATCCCGTCTGGGATGTCGTCGAGGTTGATCATCGCGATGCCCTTGAGACGCACCGGATCCGTGCGGCAGAAATCTGCGAGCCAGTCGTTGTAGGCGCGAAAGATGGCTGACATCAGCGCCGTGTCGGCCACCTTGAAGTAAAACAGCCCTTGCGAAGGATAGAGGACTTCACCGGAGACCCCATCGAGCACCATGTCCTTGAGATGTTGCTCGGGGTCGTACCCCCCGCGATGCACGTTCTCAAAGCGTCCCTGGGCGGAGATGGTCTCGGGGGCCTCGAACCGCGCGCCGGCGTTCGAGATGAGGCCGATTCCGGAGAGGACCTGATCCGCCTCCACCACGATCTGATCGGCGCCGTCGATCCGCTGTATCCGCGGCGCACGATCCCGGAACGGTGCATCGATGCGGGTTTGCCACAGATCGGCAGGTTCGAACACGTGGGAGTCAGATGAGAGTATCAGAGGTGGCATCGGCATCTCCTTTCTGACTTGATCGCGAGTGGCAGCTTTGGCAACGGGGCGATTGGCGTCAAGGCGGGCCCGGCTTGGTAATCGGGCGCGACGCTCGAACATCATGCCGTCTCAGAAATTACCGCATTTCGACGATTGATGGTCCCGCCAGACGGTTGCGCCGGCTCTTTGTGGCTCCGCCCGCGGGAACGGACATTCCGCGCACTGGGTTGCTGGGAGTCCCACGCTAAGGGAGCAGAAAATTGGAACCTGCCAGCGGTCGAGGCATAGGCCTTATGCGCCGGTGCTCCGTCCCATCGGTCCAGACCTCAACGGTTCAACGAAACGCAGGGATGACCTTTGAGGCGAATAACTCAAGATGTGTTTGCGCCCTACATGGCGGCAATGCCCAGGAATAAAAATGGGTGATCGGGGCAGTATCGACGAAGGCGCGGATCATCCTTATTGCGGTGCCAGGAACCAAAACCCACTCACGACGATCGCAAGGCTCGCGGTTCGCGCCCAGTACCGTGAAGCCATCGCCGGAGCGGACCGCGCGGCGCAGCGCCGGTGTAGTAAAGCAACCAAGCCAAACTGGTAACGAGGGGGAGGCACTATCCCCTCCCTGGCGCACCATGTGCGGCACTGATGCCCTCCAGCGCGAGTCCGTATCCAACGCCTTCATCGATGATGCGGCGCAGCTTCTGCGTCATAGCGATCCGGGTGTAGCTCGTGGCCAGCGGCGGCAGGCTGGCCAGCTTCTCCGCGATTTCGCGAGCGCGGGGGAGGAGCATGTCGGCCGGCACGATTTCGTTCACCGCCCCCCATTGTTTGGCGGTTTCGGCATCGAGCTCCTGCCGCGTCAGGATGAAATAGCGGCCGCGTATGGTGCCGATCGCTTCCTGCCAAACCAGATGGACACCATCCCCCGACGCGATCCCTAACTCGAAATGCGGGTTGTCCTGAAAGACCACCGTCGGGGTGGCGAGCACGATGTCGGCGAGCAGGAGGTATTCGGAGTGCAGCCGCACCGGACCGTTCACCGCGGCGATCAGCGGCACCTGGATATCGAGGATGTTCATCAAAACTTTTTTGCCCTCGCGATAAATCTTGTCGTAGCCCCGCGGGGTCGAGAAATCGAAGCCGTCGGGAGCGATCCTTTCCATGAACGCATCGCCGCTGCCGGTGAGGATCACCACGCGATTATCGGCATCCGAGCCAACGGCATGAAACAGGTCGACGAACTGCTCATGCGTGTACCCGTTGAAAACCAGCACGCCGCCATCGGTGTGAAGCGCCACTTCCAGCACACCACTCTTCGACCGCGCGAGGCGGGCGTTGGGAAAACGGTCACGATATTCGTCAAAGCGGACCATGAAAATCCTCCTTGTTGTCGCCAGCCGTGATCCCGGCACCTATCGGCGGGACATCGTGCGGTTCAGGTGGCACCCGATGGCAGTGGGGTGTTTGAAAACAGCGGACCGAGGCATCGCGGTCTGCACCACAGCCATGACGTCGTCGGCTTTGGAGCCGACCACGAGGGCCTTGATGAACCCCTGCTTTTCGTCAGTCGCCTCAGTACGAAGGACGGCGCTCATCGGCAGCCGCGCGACACGCACGGCCATCCCTCGGGCCTGCGCCTCGCTCTCGCTCTTCTCGATGACAGTCGTGCGCCGGCCCGATTGCGCCATGTGCCATGCCAACAACATGCCACCCTGGACGCTACCGAAAATCAGCACTTCGACTTGTTCGGACGACATAGGCATCTCCATCACCGTTGCCGAAAAGGCCACGGCAACTGCAGTTGCGTCCCGGGCAAACACTTGCCAATTGGGGCGAGGTCGAGTAGCGGCCACAACAGACTAACGGTTATGCCTGCCCGGAAAGTGAGAGTTCGCGATCCCGTGAGGAATCGGCGGTGGACCGCTTGGCTGCCATGGAGGCCTTCGTACGCGTCATCGACGCCGGCTCATTCTCTGGCGCGGCCAAGCAGCTTCGTCTCGGGCAATCGGCCATCTCCAAGACGATCGCGCAACTCGAGGATCGGCTCGGCGTGCGGCTATTGCTGCGATCGACACATGGTCTCACACCGACCGAAGCAGGCCGGAACTTCTACCAGCGCGCCAAACGGACGATCGAGGAGGCCGAGCAGGCCGAAGCCGCCGCGCGGGGCGATGCCACGACGCTGCAAGGGCGGCTGCGGGTCTCTGCGCCTGTGACGTTCACGCGCCTGCACATCATACCCAGTCTCGCGGTCTTCCTGACGGAGCATCCCGCGCTCGACGTCGAGATCATCCTCGACGACAACGACGTGAACCCGGTCGAAGCAGGCGTCGACATCGCACTGCGCCTCGGCAACCTTGCCGATTCAGCTCTTACCGCCCGCAAGGTGGGACAGAGCCGAGCGCTGGTGGTAGGCGCGCGCTCCTATTTCGAAGCTCACGGCATACCGCAAACTCCGAGTGAACTCGCCGCGCATCAGGTCATCATTTATGAGCACCCGCGCGCCGGCGGTGCCACCTGGACCTTCCGCCGAGGGACGGTGGGAGTCACTGTCAATGTGAGCGGTCGTCTTCGCGTCAGCGCAGCGGAGGGCATTCGGGAGGGCGTGCTCGCTGGCCTTGGGGTATCCATCGGCGGCTCTGAATGGCTGTTCGAGCCGGAACTGAAGTCAGGACAGGCCATCTCTGTGCTCGAGGACTGGTCGCTGCCATTGGTGGGGTTGTGGTCAGTCTTCCCGACGGGACGCCAGGCGAGCGCCAGGGCGCGCGCCTTTGTCAAATTCATTGAGCGGCAGATTTCCGAAGGGGAAACTCAATAAAAACGTATCAGCACCGCAGTCGAACGGTGCAGATATCATCCGAATGCGAGTCCGATGCACCTGGTGCGGTCGCCGAATTCAGTGAGCTCGAGCACTGCAGCCATTCTTGTGACAATTGCTGGTTCCTTGCGCCCGCCGGACGTCGGCCCGGGGACCACGCCATATCCTGATTGCATCCATAACCACTCGCGAAGTTGACGGGACGGACATCCGCTTTCGCGGGGTATCTCCGCGCGATTGAGCGACCGTCACGGGCACGAAGCGGCCATTGACCGCGAGAGACCAAGGTCGCCGCTGAGTCGAGCGAACTATGAAGCTTGGCCGGCGCCGTCCGTGTGATCTTCTTCGCTGGTTGTCCCGCTGCGTCTGCGGTCGGTTGGAACGGACTCATACCATGTCTCATTGATTGTGACCCATGTACGCCCGTCGCCGTCATGGCCGGGCATGTCCCGGCGTGCTTGTTCTCACGGCGCAGCCGGACCAACTCATCGCGCTGCGCCGCACCCAGGGTCTCGCTCTTTTCCTCCCGGCAGCCCTCATAGAGATCAACTTGCCCGCCGCGGTGCGGCCGCAGGCCCGCCGCGCGCGCGCATGCGGGCGGTGATCCTGGTCGGGTTTGAGAGGGCAGGGAGCTGGTCAGTCATGGAGCTGCCTCCGGCTCCACGGCGGGAGCAATGCGACATGCCCATCAGCGGTTGGATCGAGGATCCGACACAGGTCGAGTTCGTCGTGCATGGGAATTCCATACTCGCCGACCGTCGGAATGGACGGCTTCAGTTTGCGTGCCTCATCGACGGCACCAGGCCGCACCTGCATGAGGCGAAAGCCCCGCCGCAGGTAAAACCGCAGAGCGTACAGATTGGAATTGGTCATGGTGAGCCACAGCCGCGCACAACCTTCGTCCCGAAGCTTGGTGGTGAGCGCTTCGATCAGAGCAGTCCCTATACCAGCGCCGGCAGGCACGGCGTTGATTGAGACCAGTTCGGCATCGTCGCCGTGCCAACGATAGGTGGCGAGCCCTTGGCGGTTCTCGGCCATAAGCGCCGGCAGTTCAGCGGCATCGATGAGCTCGCCATGCACCGCCATTGTGGTGGCACGCCACCGTTCGCGTAGAAAGCTGCCGATCCACTCGGCATCTGCCGGGCAGGCCCGACGGATGAGCTGCTCGTTCATGCGACTGGTTCCATCTCGCGACGCGGGTATAGCACAGGCGGCCATGAGCTGGCCCGATACGACAGAGACGGATCGTCACGCAGGTGCTCGTCTCGCCGAGACGATCGAACGGATCCGTTCGCGTCTCTGGCATGGTCAGGTCAAGTGTGCGTTGGATCTCGTCGCCGAAACCGTCGTTGCTGCGGTTGCCACAGCGGACCAGACGGAGCCGATGACCGCTGCCGGGTGCAAGGTGGCCCGTTTTCTGGGCGATCTGGAGACATACGTGTCCGGACAATCCGCTATCATCATCGACCATGCAGCCGCCCGCCGACGCGAGGAACCCGTCTCGACAGCGATCACCGAGAGCGCGATGCAATGGCTGCTGCATCGGCGAATGAATGCTCAGACGCGGATGCGCCGGTCGCCGAGGGGCGCGCGCTAGATGCTGAAAGTACGGACCGCCGTCGTGAACGGCACGCTCGACCGGGACCATGCCGTCGCCGAACGATTTGGGGCCCACTCGGCCATTTCGGCAAGTGGTGTGACCCCCGCGTTCAGGAGGTCTCCTCGTGGTCGAGCAGTGCCATGAAACCGAAATGCTGATGGCGGCGGTCAGTCAGGCCCGGGTTGTCGCCACTCGGCCGCGAGCTGTAGTACAAGGTATACTGCACCCCAACGTCGCCGTCTGATTGACATCGACCAACAATTTAACCAGATCTTTTCGGCGATTCTCGTGGCGGTGAGGAACTTTTGGCCACGGAGTGCAACTCAACATTCCAGTAACCCTCGATTTCCTGCACAACCGGCGGCGGCAACGGCAAATAATCCAGTGAAGCGGCCACGTCCTGGCCCTTCTCTAGTGCCCATCGGAAGAAGTTGAGCACTTCCTGGCTGTGGCCAGCATCCTGCGGATATCTGCGGACCAGCACGAAAGATACCGCCATGAGCGGGTAAGCATCGGTCCCCCCGGCATCGGTTACGGAAACGTTGAAGTCCCGCTCCTGTGTCCAATCGAGACCGACAGTCGCTGCCTGAAAGCTCGGCATACCCGGCGGGACGAAGTTGCCAGCCCTGTTGCGCACGACACCGTAGGTGAGCTTCTTGCGCTGTGCATAACCATATTCCACGTATCCTATCGCGCCCTTCACTCGAGCCACCGCTTCCGCGACGCCGCTGTTACCTTTAACGCCGACTCCTGTGGGCCACGCCACCATGGTGTGGATGCCGACCTTGAGCTTCCATTCGCCGCTTACCTTCGACAGGTAATCGGTCCAATTATATGTGGTGCCCGAACCGTCGGATCGGTGGACCACCAGAATCGCTCGGTCCGCCAATTTGAGGTCCGGATTGACAGCAGAGATGGCCGGATCGGACCAATTCTTCACCTTGCCGAGATAGATATCGGCGAGCAGCTTACCCGTGAGATGCAGCTGCCCCGGCGCGAGACCCTCGATATTGACCACCGGCACAATCGCACCGATCACCAAGGGAAATTGTGCGAGGCCGTCCCGCAGCAGCTGATCACCGTCCAAAGGTGCATCGGATATGCCGAAATCAACTACACCGGCCTTGATCTCCGTTAGTCCGCCGCTGGACCCAATCGGCTGATACTCGATATGGACGTTGTTTGCTTCCTGATACGTCTGCGACCATTTCGCCAGGATCGGATAGACGAAGGTCGAGCCGGAGCCGAGTAGTTGCTGGCCAGTTGCACTTGTCGTGGCTGCGCATGCAAGCACAAACGCGATCACCAGCGAAGCCCGTTTCATCTTCGTCTCCCCGTGTGAACAGCAAGAATACTATGCTGCACGTATTGCGACAAGAAAACGTGCATGCCTCCGACGTAGTGACACCGTGGGCTTGGGATTCTTGGTGGTGAGGCAGGTCCTTGGGCTATCCGGCCCCCGAAACTCGCCCAAAAAGATCCAGACCTGCAGCCCTGCATCAGTTTGGCGGAAACCAGTGATTCCACGCGGCATCTCGTTTGGCTTCCTCATATGCGCGTTCTGCCAGTGCCGCATCCAACGCCTGTTGACGCGCAAAGGTACACCAAGACCGAAAGGCCTCGAGAAACCAAATAATCGGGTAGGCCAACACTTTCACGGCCGGTTGCTCCCTTCGAGTGCGTCCGATCGTAAGTGGACAAATAACACGGTCTCGACAAAGGATACTTTCTCGCTCATCGCATGACCGCGGCGCATGTCCCTCGCCTTTACGGACTGTGCGCGTTGTCCTGGGCGAGCCTCAATTCGTCAGGGATGACACTGACGGGACACGGAAATTCGTGTGGCGGACGACGAACCAACCGGACTCCTCCCCAACGCACGCCGGACCACAGTCTGTCGCCGGATCCGGTGCGCGCGCATTTGGCGGAGCTGCAAGTCCATGATCTGCTCGGGACAGATCACATCGTCAGCGAGATCACCTACGCGTACCCATCCACCAGCCAAGCAGCAGAGCATCGCATTGCGCTGTACGGTCATGCGCCGCAAGCCCTGTGCGCATCGATGCTTTGGGTATTGGCGGCGTGTTTCAGACCGATGTAGCGATCGCCTCGTCGTGTTGCTTCTGTCAAACACCAGTCGAGGCCGCGGCAACGCATGCTGGTCAATACCGAAACGAGGCCTGTTGGCCGCCTTGCATATGTCAGCATGACCTGCTTTGGATGGAAGGGCTGGACTGGATGCGACGTCTGTGCAGTCGCTGCCACGGCCGCGGCGCGGCGGCTGGTGCGACCGCGTCGGCTGTAGCATGCTCGGCCGCACCTCGAGCGGCAGCGGTAACCGCGCGGGCCGCCAGTTCGCCGACGGCTGCATTGACCGGGTACGCACCTTCGAAGGCGTGGATGGGGCTGATGACGTTGTCCGCTGAAAGGCTCGTATGGACCTAACAGCCGAATGGCTGGAGGCGGACGGATTGGGTGGTTTCGCCTCCGGGACCATTAGCGGCGAGCGCACGCGGCGCTATCACGCCCTGCTGCTCACTGCAACGCGGCCGCCGGCCGGCCGCGTCGTGCTGGTCAACGGCATCGAAGCCTGGGTCGAGACCGAGGCCGGCCGCTACGCGCTCAGCACGCAGCGCTACCTCCCTGACGTAACTTACCCAGAAGGCTGGCGCAGCATCATCGCCTTTGCGCATCGGCCGTGGCCAAGCTGGCAGTTCCGACTGCCGGACAGCACAGTCATCGAGCATGAAGTGTTCGTCCGCCGCGGCGGCGAGGGGACGGTGCTGCGCTGGCGCCGCACTGCCGGTAGCGGCGCCTGCTGCCTGAGTGTGCGGCCGCTACTCTCAGGGCGAGACTATCACGCGCTGCACAGCGAGAATGACGCGATTGCGTTCGACGGTGTCGTACAGGGCGCGAATGTGACTTGGCGTCCCTATGCCGGCCTGCCATCCATCGGTGCGGTTAGCAACGGCGCCTACCGTGCTGCTCCGGACTGGTATCGCCGGTTCCTCTACAGCGCAGAGCGCGATCGGGGTCTCGATTGTGTCGAGGACCTCGCCTCGCCCGGGTGCTTCCAGTTTGACATGGCTCGAGAGGAGGCCGTCCTGATGTTCCGCGTAGGCGATGGATTGGCGGTATCGCCAGCCCCGCTTGGCGCGAAGCTCGCCGCCGCGGAGCGGCATCGGCGCGAAGCGCTGCCTGACGAGCTCGCGGGAGCTTCGAACGCATTCTTGGTGGACGGCACGCAAGGCCGGACGCTGCTCGCGGGCTTCCCCTGGTTCACCGACTGGGGCCGCGACACGTTTATCGCCTTGCGTGGCCTGCTGTTGGCAACCGGACAGTTGGCTGCAGCGGAGACAATCCTCGCAGCTTGGGCCGGCCTGGTCAGCGACGGCATGCTGCCCAACCGGCGTAGCGATACGGGCGACACGCTGGACTACAATTCCGTGGACGCCGCGCTGTGGTTCGTGGTCGCGGTAGACGACTTGTTGCGGGAGGCGCTCGACACCGGCTACGCCGTGCGGGAAGGCAGGCGGCTGGCACAGGCGGTTGCGGCGATCCTCGACGGATACGTGGGCGGGACGCGGTACGGCATTGGCCTCGACAAGGACGGATTGCTGCGGGCCGGCGAGCCGGGCGTGCAGCTTACTTGGATGGACGCCAAGGTAGGTGATTGGGTGGTGACGCCGCGCATCGGCAAACCGGTGGAGGTTGAGGCGTTGTGGATCAATGCGTTGCGGATCGCCCAGCGCTGGTCACCGCGCTGGGCGGCGGCGGAGCACGCGGCGCGCACGGCCTTCGCCGCGCGCTTTCCGAACCCCGCGACCGGCGGGCTATTCGACGTTGTGGACGCGGACCATGTGCCCGGCAAAACGGACGACCGCATCCGCCCGAACCAGATCTTTGCGGTTGGCGGCCTGCCCTATCCGGTGCTGGATAGCGCGGCTGCGCGCGGTGTTGTCGATCTGGTCGAGGCGAAACTGCTGACGCCGCTCGGCCTGCGTTCGCTGGCGCGCGAGGACCCCGATTACGTCCTGCGATACCGCGGCGGCCCACAGAAACGCGATGCGGCCTATCACCAGGGCACGGTCTGGCCCTGGCTGATCGGGCCATTCGTCGAGGCGTGGCTGCGCGTGCGCGGCCATTCGGCGGCAGCGAAGTCGGAGGCCCGGACCCGCTTCCTGTTGCCGCTGCTGCAGCACCTCGAGACGGCGGGACTCGGCCATGTTTCGGAAGTAGCGGACGGCGATCCACCCCACACCCCCGGCGGCTGCCCGTTCCAGGCCTGGTCGCTCGGCGAACTGATCCGGGTGCGACGACTGGTCGGTGACACGCCCCCTCCGGCATCGGCGTGAGATGGACATGCCCAATTCGACTATGCCGCAGCACCATCTGCTCGACACCGTCGAGGGCCGGCGACTGGCAGCGATCAAGGATGGTGAGAACTGGCGGCACTGGGGGCCTTATCTCAGCGAGCGGCAATGGGGAACGGTGCGGGAGGATTACAGTGCGGACGGCACGGCCTGGGACCATTTCCCGCATGACCATGCCCGCAGCCGCGCCTATCGCTGGGGCGAGGACGGGATCGCCGGCTGGGGCGACGACCACATGCGTTGGTGCCTTGCCCTGGCGCTGTGGAACGGTCGCGACCCGATCCTGAAGGAGCGGATGTTTGGTCTAACCAACGGCGAAGGCAATCATGGCGAGGACGTCAAGGAGCTTTGGTTTTTCCAGGACGGCACGCCTACGCACTCCTACATGCGCATGCTCTACCGCTACCCGCAGGTGGAGTTCCCCTACCAGCAGTTGATCGAGGAGAACCGCAGACGCGGAAAGTCGGACACCGAATTCGAAATTCAGGATACTGGCGTGTTCGACGACGGACGCTATTTCGACGTGACCGTGGAATACGCGAAGGCCACGCCCGAAGATACACTCATGCGGGTGAGCGTGACCAATCGCGGCCCAGACAGCGCTGTGCTGCACCTGGTGCCGCAGTTCTGGGCGCGCAATATGTGGAGCTGGTCGGACGAGTTCGCCCGCGCCCGCATCCACGCTCGTTCCGACGGCGCGCTGGAGGCCACGCACCCGCTGCACGCGCCGCTGCGGCTGTTCGCGCAAGGCAAGCCGGAGCTGCTGTTCTGCGAAAACGAGACCAACGTGCGGCGCCTCTATGGCATCGATGCCGCCGGCTACTTCAAGGACGGGATCAACGACTTTCTTGTTCGCGGCGACACGCTCACGGTCAATCCGGCGTCCGAGGGCAGCAAGTGTGGGTTGCTCTATCGGCAGACGCTTGCTCCCGGCGGCAGCACTGCGGTGCGGCTCCGGTTGCGGCCGGCAAGCGAGGAGGCAGCGCCGTTCGGTGATTTCGACCTGGTGATGGCAGAGCGGATCGACGAGGCCAATGAGTTCTATGCCGCCCTGCAGCGTAATATCGCCGATCCGGAGCGGCGGTTGGTGCAGCGCCGGGCCTGTGCCGGCATGCTCTGGTCCAAGCAGTTCTATTACTTCGATGTCCGCCACTGGCTCGCCGGCGATTCGGGTCGGACACCGCCGCCGCCGGGACGGACGCAGGGTCGGAATGCCGAGTGGACGCATCTGAACAACTACGACGTCCTCGCGATGCCCGACACCTGGGAGTTTCCCTGGTACGCGTCGTGGGACCTGGCCTTCCATTGTATCACGTTGGCGGCAGTGGATCCGGAATTTGCCAAGTCGCAGCTCGTGACGCTGACGCGCGAGTGGTATATGCATCCGAACGGCCAGCTTCCGGCCTATGAGTGGGCATTCGGGGACGTCAATCCGCCGGTGCATGCACGCGCCGCCTGGCAGGTGTATCTGATCGACCGACAACTGACCGGCACCCCAGATCTCGCTTTCCTGGAACGCGTGTTCCACAAGCTGATGCTGAACTTCACCTGGTGGGTCAACCGCAAGGACGCGCTGGGTCGGAACGTTTTCCAGGGCGGGTTCCTCGGTCTCGACAACATCGGCGTGTTCGATCGCTCGCAGCCGCTGCCGACTGGCGGCTATGTCAACCAGTCCGACGGCACCGCGTGGATGGCGATGTACACGCTCAATCTTCTGCGGATCGCGCTGGAATTGGCGCTCCACAACCACGTCTATGAGGACATCGCCACGAAGTTTTTCGAGCACTTCCTTTACATCGCGAACGCCATGGAGAACGTCTGCGGCGATGGCAGCGGACTGTGGGATGATGCCGATGAGTTCTATTACGACGTGCTCAACCTGCCCAACGGCGAGCAGGTTCCATTGCGCGTGCGTTCGATGGTCGGCCTGATCCCTCTGTTTGCCGTCGAGGTGCTGGACCCTGAGGTCGAGTCCAAGCTGCCGGGGTTCACCAGCCGCGCCCGCTGGTTCATCCGGCACCGGCCGGATCTGGCACGGCTAATTTCGCACTGGGAGGTACCGGGCAAGGGACACCGCATCCTGCTTTCGCTGCTGCGCGGCCACCGCATGAAAGCACTGCTGCGGCGGGCGCTGGACGAGGCGGAGTTTCTCTCCGGTTTCGGGGTGCGCTCCTTGTCGAAACGTCACGCTGCGGAGCCATTTGTCTTCGAGTGCCACGGCATGCGGCATGCCGTGTCCTATGTGCCCGGTGAATCGGAGACCGGCACCTTCGGCGGGAATTCGAATTGGCGCGGTCCGGTCTGGATGCCGGTCAATTACCTGCTTGTCGAGTCACTCTATGAGTTCCACAGATACTACGGTGACGATTTTCTGGTGGAGTTTCCGGTTGGGTCCGGGCAGCGGGTAACGCTGACCGCTATCGCCGATGAATTGCGGGAGCGGTTGGCACGTCTGTTTCTGCGCGGGGCGGACGGGCGGCGGCCGTGTCTTGGGCGGCAGGCACCGTCACCGGCCGAACCTTCCGGCGACGATCTCCTGTTCAACGAGTACTTTCACGGCGAGACCGGCGCGGGATTCGGTGCATCGCACCAGACCGGCTGGACCGGATTGATCGCGCTGCTGCTGCATCCGCGCGATCCGCACAATCCGTGCCTGCTAGACATCGCCAGCCTGCGGACCCCGGCGCAACCGTCACCGCGCTGATACGCATGCTTCGAAGTTGCCTGCGCGAGAGGCTTTCCGTCGGCAGAAAGGGAAATGCGCATGACCGCCAGCGAAATGGACCAGCTCTGCATCAACACGATCCGCACTCTCGCAATCGACGCGATCCAGAAAGCGAAGTCCGGCCATCCCGGCACACCCATGGGCATGGCGCCCGTGGCCTATGGCCTCTGGCAGAAGCGGCTGAACTTTGACCCTGCCGACCCGATCTGGCCGAACCGCGACCGCTTCATCCTTTCGGCTGGTCACGCCTCTATGCTGCTTTACGCACTCTTGCATCTGACGAAGACGCAGGCAGTGGACGCCGAGTATCAGCAGCTGGGCCGCGCCTCCGTGACACTCGATGATATCAAGGCTTTCCGGCAGCTCGACAGCGCCTGTCCAGGCCATCCCGAATACCACCTCACCTCCGGCGTCGAGGCTACCACCGGGCCACTCGGCCAGGGGGTCGCCATGAGCGTCGGGTTGGCGATCGCCGAACGATGGCTCGGCGCCTATTTCAACCGCCCGGGGCTGGACGTGGTAGACTGGCGCACCTACGCGCTGTGTGGTGACGGCTGCATGATGGAGGGGATCTCGGGTGAAGCCGCCTCTCTTGCCGGGCATCTGAAGCTCGAGAAGCTCTGTTGGATCTACGATTCCAATCGCGTCAGCATCGAGGGTCACACCGAGATCGCCTTTACCGAGGACGTGGCGACGCGCTTCCTTGGCTATGGTTGGAACGTGCAGCACGTGCGCGACGCCAACGACGAGAAGGAAGTGCTTGGCGCATTCGATCTCGCCACGCGAGAGCGCGGCCGGCCCACGCTGATCATTATCGAGAGCCATATCGGCTATGGCGCACCGCACAAGCAGGACACGCCCGAAGCGCATGGCGAACCGCTCGGTGAGGACGAGGTCAGAGACACCAAGCGGTTCTATGGCTGGCCCGCAGATGCCCAATTCCTGGTTCCAGACGGGGTGTACCAGCATTTTGCCGACGGCATCGGCGCGCGCGGGGCTTCGAAGCATGCGCAATGGCGCGTCCTGTTCTCCCGCTACCGCGAGAGCTATCGCGAACTCGCCACACAATTCGAGGCGATGCAGGGGCGCGAGCTGCCCGCGGGCTGGGACCAGGCAATTCCGAGTTTCCCGGCGGACCCGAAAGGCATCGCCAGCCGCGATTCATCCGGGCAGGTCGAGAATGCAATCGCGCAGCACCTCCCCTGGCTGATCGGTGGTGCCGCCGACCTGGCGCCTTCCACAAAGACAAGGTTGACCTTCACCGAAGCCGGCGATTTCCAGCCGGACAATCACCGCGGCCGAAACCTGCATTTCGGCGTCCGCGAGCACGCGATGGGGGCTGCGCTGAACGGCATGGCGCTGGCAAAGCTGCGGCCGTTCGGTTCTGGCTTCCTGATCTTCTCCGACTACATGCGCAACCCGATCCGGCTATCCGCCATCATGCAGTTGCCGGTGCTGTACATCTTCACACACGATTCTATCGGTGTCGGCGAGGACGGACCGACGCATCAGCCGGTTGAACAGCTCGCCGGGCTGCGCGCCGTGCCGGGGCTGATCACGCTGCGGCCCTGCGATGCCAGTGAAGTGGCGGAGAGCTGGCGCACCGTGCTGCAGTTGAAGCATCAGCCCGCCTGCCTGGTCCTGAGTCGGCAGCCTTTGCCGACATTGGACCGCGACCGTGTCGCTTCCGCCGCGGGCGTATCGCGTGGCGCCTATGTGCTCGCCGACTTCGCTGGTACGCCACCGAAAGTGATCCTGATCGGCACGGGCAGCGAGGTCTCTCTCTGCATCTCCGCCGCCGAACAGCTTGCGGCGGAGGGTGTCCCGACGCGTGTCGTTAGCATGCCGTCCTGGGAACTCTTCGAGCAGCAGGACGAGGCCTATCAAGAGCAAGTGCTGCCGGAGGCGATTGCCGCGCGCGTCGCAGTGGAGCAGGCGGCAACGCTCGGCTGGGCGCGCTACGTCGGGCGGCGCGGTGCGATTGTGGGCATGCACACGTTCGGCGCCTCCGCGCCGCTCAAGGGACTGCTCACCAAGTTCGGCTTCACGCCGGACCATGTCGTGACGATCGCCAAGGAACAAGTCTCCCTGCATGGCGGCTGAGGAAGACGCGGGGATGATCGAACGAAAATACGGCGACTCAACGCCATTGATGGGCCGCGGCCAAGACGCAGTTCGTCGCCATGTTCGGCAAGCGGTTCATCGGAGAGTAGAGGGTTCATGTGCAACCGACCCTCCACACACAGGCCCCACAATCAAGCGCATCCACATCCGATGGAATGAGAAGACAGGGATTGAAGCATCAATCTAGCGGAACGCAAATCCGCTGACTCAATCCCGCCGGTGAATCGATCGCACACCGGCTCCAGGAGCTGTCGCGCATGGGCATGACGTTTCTGTCTGACCCTAAGGCGGGCAAGGCTCAGGGCGCTCCCCAGTTCCCATGACAGGGCTCCTTGCTGCCGAGCCAACTCCAGAGCCCTTTGGAAGCAATCCTCCGCCGCCGGTACCGGGCCTTCACCGGCTTCCTGGAGCAGCAACTCGCCCCTGACGCGAAGCAGCTCGGCAACGTAATAACGCTCTCCTGTGCGGTCCGACCAGTCAAGCGCTTCGGCAATGACGACATTGGCCTCCCCGACTCGGCCTTCGTCACCCAGACCTTCGGCGAGAACGCCCAGGAATTCCGAATAGCGGGTCATCCAACCGGTTCCGATATAAGACTTCATAGCAGCGCGCAACAAGACGGTTCCTTCTGCGGAATGGCCCCGTTTGATTAGCAACTGGCCTTCCAGGCAGCGTCCTATGTTCGTCCAGTAGGCGAAGCTATGTCGGGCCGCAAGGTCGATGACCGTCGCCACGGACCGCTCGGCCGCCGCAATATCGCCGGTCATCAGTGCGATTGGGTACACGGCCCAGGCATGCGCGTAGCATACCGACAAGTTGTGGCCTGCGGCTTGAGCATGTGCGAGGCTAGCGTGTGCATTGTCGTTGGCCTGGTCATACAGGCCTTGCAGCATCAACACGCGGGCGAGGACTAACTGCACCGCGACGCGCATGTCATAAAGGAACCATATCGAACGGAACCGGTCGCCAGGAGTAACATAGAACTCCAGCACGTGCTCAAAGTAGCGTCTTGCCTCAGGCTGATTACCTCTGAAGTGCAGAGAGTTGCCCATGAGCCGATCACCCAAAAGGAGATTGGCTGGATCACCGGTCCGGCGCGCGACTTCGGAAAACCGTTCCGCGAGCAACTGGCCCTTCCAAGGTTCACCCTTGTTCAATCTGTAGAACCACAAGGCCCATAAGGCCAGCAACTGGTTCTCCGCGTCGTTCAGACTTTCGGCGATCGCAAGCGCCTTGACCAAATCCACCTCAGTCCTCGGCACCGGCCCAGTTGTGTGCTGCAGCACGATCCCGAGTGCGATGTGGAGCTGCATTCTAAGGTGTGCAGTCCGGATCGACGCCGGGTCAAGACTGTCAAGCGCATGTTGGACGCGATCACGGCACTCGGTCATGAGTGACAAATGTAGCCACACTGGTACATAGGCCACGGTAAGGACAACACCAATCGCGGAATCTCCAGTGGGAGAAAAGGACCAATCGAGCACTCCACGCACGTTGTCGATCTCTCGGCCATAGCGGGGCAGATCCTCGATAGCGAGGCGCGCCGGCGAATCGCCGGTCGGTGCGAGGAGATCACAAAAGAATGCCGCGTGCTTTCGGGCGGCCAGTTCCGCTTCACCGCTTTTCGTCAGCCTTTCAAAGGCATATGTCCGAATTGTCTCAAGCAACCGCCACCGGCCCTCGAACACTGATCGATCCACTGTGACCAGCGACTTCGCTACCAGATTGGCAATCAATACCGGGACGTTCGCCGAGGCGTCCCCGGTCTCGCTAAGCACGGCAGTTGCTGCCTCGAGTGTGAAACCAGCGCTGAAGACAGATAATCGGCGCAGCACGCATTGTTCGGACTCGGACAGCAGATCATAGCTCCAATCAAGCGTTGCACGGAGCGTCCGGTGGCGCGGTAGGGCCGTTCTGCGTCCGCCGGTCAGTAATCCGAAACGGTCATCCAGGCGAGAGGCAACATACCGTGGACCAAGTGTGGCCGCGCAAGCCGCGGCGAACTCGATGGCCAGCGGGATACCATCGAGACGGCGGCAGATCGAGGCGATCGCAGAAAGGTCTTCCCTGTCCGGTGTCAACTCTGAGCCCGATGCGGTTGTTCTGGCGATGAAAAGCCGAACCGCGCTGTGACTGAGCAGAACGTCTCTCGATTCCTGAGCCTCCGACGGCACATCGAGCGGCGGGACATGAAAGGAACATTCCCCCGCGACTCGCAGAACCTCTCGGCTGGTTGTGATTACAGAAGTGGCCGGACAGGTGGACACGATTGCTTCCACAACCCTGGCCGCCGCCTCGATGACATGCTCGCAATTATCGAGAACAAGCAGGAGTTTCCTTCCGGCGATGGCACGGGCAACGGACTCGGGCGTAATCTGGTCGCCGCCCAAACTCAGGCCGAGGGCACCCGCTACAGTGGACGGCACTAGTCCGGGATCCGACAGCGAAGCCAGGCCGACGAGCCAAACGTCACCCGAAAAAGTCGGCGACAAGTTGCGGGCGACCTCCAGCGCGAGCGTCGTCTTTCCGATGCCACCGGGTCCGGACAACGTGACCACCCGATACGCAGACAAAAGGTCCCGCAGATGGAGTGTGGCAGCAGTTCGGCCGATCAGCTCGAAGGTCGCTGCAGGCAAACCGGTCAGACCTTGCTGGCCACGCACTTGCGTCGGTTCGAGAGCAACCGAAACCGTCGGTGTTCTCTCCTGCCGCATTGTCCACGTGCCGAGCAGGCGGTAGCCACGACCGAATGCCGTCTTCAGCATTCCTCGATCCGGACCGAGCGCCTTGCGAATCGCAGATATGTGGACCTGGAGCGCATTCTCGT
>DATAPW010000324.1:0-1523 GCA_036265005.1 Acetobacteraceae bacterium
GCGCGTTGCTGCTCCTCCCAGTCGAGCATCGGCGCCAGCCAGGGCTGGGTCGCGACCTCGGACCAGTGTGTCAGCAAACCGTGCAGGTGCAGCGCCTCGGCGCGGGCGCGCAGGGCGGCGTTTTCACTCTTCGGCGGGTGAGGCGTCGGAACAGGCATCGTTACGCTCCTTGAGCTGATCGTAGGTTTCGAGTGCGTGTGGTTGCACCGTGGTGTCACGTGCCTGCAGATGCGCCGGCAGCGTAATGCCGATCGTCGGTGGCTCGCCGCGTTGCTCGCGCCGCCGCGCCAGGGCCAGACGCACGGCGTTCGGATGTGGCACCCCCCGTTGCAGCGCCTCGAGGATGGCGGCCTGCATTTCCGCGGCGGTGGTCTGCGCCAGCAGGCGCATCAGGGCGGCGGTGATGGTGCCGAGATTGGCGCCGCGTTCGGCGGCGCGGATCAGCAGGGTCTGGCTGGCGGGAGCGGCCTGGACCAGGCGATCGGTGGCACGGTGCTTGCCGGCGGCGCGTTTGTGCTTCACCAGTGCCGCGACGTGGTCAGCTTGCTCGATCTGCTCACCGCAGTCGTAGCTGCGCCGATGGCAGGCAAGCACCGCGCCGCCGTCAACGACGCGTATCTCGTGCGGGTCGGCGAGCACCGTCAGCACGCGGCGAACCTGCGCATGGGGTACCGAGTAGTCGTTGAGATCGAAGCGGACATAGGGCGTCTTGCCGACCGAGACCGCGACGCGTTCGAGCAGCGGCGCCGGGTTGTCGGGCAGTGGCAGCAGGCGTGGTGTTTCCTCGGCGAACACCTCGCGGACGCTGCGTTTGAGGTCTTCGGGACAGCGCCGATCAGCGGCGAGCCCCTTGCACCAAGCCTCGGCCTGGGCATTGAGATCATCGAGATCGGTGAACGTGCGAGCGGCAAAGAACGCATCACGTACGTAACGTATGGCTCTCTCCACGCGGCCTTTTTCGTTCCCGCGCGCCACCGCCACCGGACGGGGTTCATAACGGTAGTGTCCGGCAAAGCCGAGCAGTGTCGGATGGAAGCGGATCGCATCACCGCGTCGTTCCAAGACCGCACTCTTCAGATTATCATAGAGTAAAACACGAGGTACACCCTGCCACGCCTCAAATGCGGCGACGTGTCCGCGCAGGAAGTTCTCCATACGAGCGTCAAGAAAGAAGCGCAGGAAGATCTGACGCGAGTAGCTCAGCACCATGACGAACGCCATCAGCGGACGTCGCGCCCGGCCGATCTCGAGATGTCCAAAATGCGCCCAGTCAACTTGTCCCTCTTCCCCGAGAAGCGTACGCAAACGTAGATACGCCTCGGCTTTCCGGCGCGGGCGGTGACAGGCGATCAGGTGGCGGAAGTGATCAGAGCTGCCGCGATAGCCGCGTTCGTAAGCCATGACATACAGCCGGCTGGCGGTCAGTGTCGGGAAGCTCTCCAGCGTCTGGCGGATGAACGGCAGATACACGTCGATCTTCGATGGGCGCGGTGGCGGCCCGACCCGTGGCAACCCGGCCTGCG
>DATAPW010000325.1:0-2355 GCA_036265005.1 Acetobacteraceae bacterium
ACCCTGGTGTTCATCGACGAAACCGCGGTGTCGACGAAGATGGATCGGCTGCGGGGGCGTGCGCCACGCGGACAACGATGCCGAGCACCGATCCCGCATGGTCATTGGAAAACAATCACCTTCGTCGTCGGTCTCACGCTGGGTGGCCTGACCGCGCCGATGGTGCTCGACGGACCCATGAACGGTCCCGCTTTCCTTGCCTACGTCGAACAAGTGCTCGTCCCGACCTTGAAGCACGGCATGATCGTCGTGATGGACAACCTGGCCGCCCATAGAATAGCAGGCGTCCGCACGGCAATCGAAGCGGCAGGCGCCCGCCTCTTACTGCTGCCGCCCTATTCCCCCGACTTCAACCCCATCGAGAACGCATTCGCTAAGCTGAAAGCCATCCTGCGCAAAGCCGCAGCCCGCACTATCCCGAGCCTCTGGAACGCGATCCGCGAAGCCTTCCCTCAGTTCACCCCCGAACAATGCGCCAACTTCTTCACAGCGACCGGCTATGAGCCAGAGTGATCGGATTCTGCTCCTAGACCAGATGTTCGCCTGAGATAGGGGCGACCCGTCTCACAGTATGCAGGCTATCGAGGGTTGCACGGGATGGTCCTGTGCAGAGCCTCATGCATAGGAGACGGGTCATGGAACAGTCTATCATCTATGTCGGGCTTGACGTGCATAAAGACACGATTGCAGTCGCGTTGGCTGAAGCGGGCGAGCGAGCACGCGAGCGAGGGTTGCGGGGAGAAGTGCGCGAGCATGGCAAGATTCCCCACACGCCCGCGGCCTTGAAGGCGCTGAGTGTGAAGCTGGCCGGTAAAAACAGAGCGCTGCGATTTTGCTACGAAGCCGGACCGTGCGGCTATGGCATCCAACGCCATCTGAGCGCGATCGGGCACGAATGTGCCGTGGTCGCTCCGTCGTTGATCCCTCGCAAGCCAGGTGATCGGATCAAAACCGACCGACGCGATGCGATCAACCTCGCCAAGCTGCATCGCGCCGGTGAACTGACCCCCGTCTGGGTGCCCGATCCGGCGCATGAGGCGATCCGCGACCTTGTTCGCGCACGTCAGGCGGCGGTGCGCACCCTGCGTCAAGCCCGCCAGCAATTGTCTGGGTTCTTGCTACGCCACGGCCACCATTACCACCGCCCGGCATGGACGTTGCTGCACCGGCGCTGGCTGGCCACCCTGAAGTTCGATCAGGCGAACCATCATATTGTGCTGGAGGACTGTATCGCGGCTATCGAGGCGGCGACGGCACGGCGCGACCGGCTGGAGGCCCATATCGAAGCCGCGTTGCCGGAGTGGTCTCTCGCACCGGTTGTCCAAGCGCTGCAAGCGCTGCGCGGCGTGGGTCTGGTGGCGGCGGCCACCCTGATGGCGGAACTCGGGGACATCACCCGCTTTAGCAATCCCCGCCAGCTCATGGCGTATCTTGGCTTGGTGCCATCCGAACATTCCAGCGGCCGTACACGCCGCCAGGGCGGGATCACTAAGGCCGGTAACGGCGCGGCTCGACGGATGCTCATCGAGGCGGCATGGAGCTATCGCTTTCCCGCACGGATCAGCCGCGAGCAATTGTTGCGACAGGAACGCCTGGCCCAGCCGATCCGTGACATTGCCTGGAAGGCTCAGGAACGGTTGTGCCGCCGCTATCGCAAGCTCGCGCGCGCCGGAAAGCTGCCCACGGTGATCACCGCCGCGATCGCCCGCGAACTGGTGGGCTTCATCTGGTCAATTGCCAAACAGGTGCAGTCGACGGCCGGCCAACGACAAGATGAGGTGTCGAAATGATGTGGTTTGCCGAGGGCCATCTGACCCTACCCGGCTGGCCCGAGGCTGACGTGGCAGGCAGCCGCCGTCAAGGACGCTGCGCGCCGCAAGGCGGTGGCCTTTGGCCATCCTTGACCGCGGCTGCCTGCCACGCTGTGGGAAATTCAGGCCGGGACAAGAAAACAGCGCTTCAGCCAAACCAGAAAACTGGGAATAAGACGGAGACTTTTTGTGTATTGGACTCGAATGGACTGACCCACGAAAGCTCGTTACAGAAATGCATTCCAAAGGAGGCGCCAGCACCGCAGCACATCCAATGCTGAACAAGGCTGGGGGCACGATCACGGCCAGGAGAACCCTCGAGGGTACTATCAGCCGGATTTCATCCGACGCTGGACACTAGACCGAGGAAGCTCCGCGACGCATCACAGGTCCGGCGGTAACCAACCCGCGCATCAGAGCATGATCAACCGTCGTTTCATGATCGTGCCCCCTGCCTTGCTCAGTGGCGGCCATACTGAACAGCTTGAAGGACAAGCAAGGAATTTCTGTGCCTGCAGCTTGAAATGGCGAACATGAGAGTACC
>DATAPW010000326.1:0-4741 GCA_036265005.1 Acetobacteraceae bacterium
TGCTCAGCAGCTTGGAGGTGAAAGTCCTCTGCCCAACCTGATGGAGGTGAAGGGCTAGCAAAGTGCAAGGGCTATCGCCGCGAGGCGGTGTCTGAAGGAAGCATCGAGCAAACGCGTGAGTCGATGGACAAAAACCGAATAAAAGGCGCAAGCGTCGGACGAGCGGGCCTCCTACCGCGAAGTCCATATCCATCAAAGATGCAAAGCGTAGATTCGGCGACTGTGCGCGGAAGGCGGCTGAGCTTACCCCAGGAGATCTGTCCCGTGTCGCTTCGGCGACTGAGAATGCCGCGAGGCATCCTGACCGCGGGGCAGAAGTCAGCAGAGGGCGTATTAGGTTATGTCGTCGGCAAGGCTAGTGAGGCACTCCATGCCGAAAGGCGGAGTCAACAGATAGGCCGAGCCGGGAACGGTGACTGAAGGCCCGAACGAGAGGAGAGGCAAGTAGGACATGAATCTCGAGAGCGACAAGCGGCTGAACATCCAGTTGAGACTGGACTTCTCATCGGCGCCGACGGGTGAAGCCCGGCAGGCGTTGCGGGAAGACATCGAATCGCTCTCGGTGGTGCATGAACCCGAACGCCCAGCTAACACGAGTCGAATCATGGAGGAAATATGTGAACGAGCAAACTTGAAGGAAGCATTGCGGCAGGTGAGAAGCAACAAAGGCAGCGCGGGCGTCGACCAGATGACGGTCGATCAGCTTGGCGACTATCTGAAGCAGCACTGGCCGTCTATTCGGGAGCAATTGCTGAACGGAACCTACGAACCAAAACCGGTGAGACGGGTGGAAATCCCGAAGCCGGATGGAGGAGGGATGCGAAAGCTTGGCATCCCAACCGTGCTGGATCGCTTTATCCAGCAAGCGGTGATGCAGGTTCTGCAGAGGCAATGGAATCCGACGTTCTCCCAATACAGCTATGGGTTCCGACCGCGTCGGTCGGCACATCACGCCGTGGCACAGGCGCAGCAGTATATTGCGCAAGGCTACGGCTGGGTGATCGATCTCGATTTGGAAAAATTCTTCGATCGAGTCAATCACGACAAACTGATGAGCCAGATCGCCAAACGCATCGAGGACAAGCGGCTGTTGAAGCTCATCCGGGCATTTTTGAATGCGGGGGTGATGGAGAATGGACTGGTCAGCCCCAGCGTGGAAGGAACTCCGCAAGGAGGTCCTCTTTCGCCACTGCTAAGTAACCTCGTGCTCGACGAACTCGACCGCGAGTTGGAGCGTCGGGGACATCGCTTTGTTCGTTATGCGGACGACTGTAACATCTACGTTCGCAGCGAACGCGCGGGTCAGCGGGTGATGGAGAGCATCTCGCGCTTCATCACACAAAAGCTCAAGCTCAAGGTAAATGAGGCCAAGAGTGCGGTGGCACGACCGCAGGAACGAAAGTTCCTCGGGTTCAGCTTTACGGTTGGTCCGGACATCAAGCGCACGATTGCGCCGAAATCGCTGGAACGGTTCAAGCAACGAATCCGGGACATTACGCGAAGGGCCCAGGGCGTCAGCATCAAGACGACAATGGAAGAACTGGCCACCTATATGCGGGGCTGGCGCGGCTATTTCGGCTTCTGCGAAACGCCCGAGGTGTTGATCGCTCTCACTCGCTGGGTCCGACTGCGACTGCGGGCCGCTCTGTGGCGCCAATGGAAAACCCCACGGCGCCGCCGCGCGGCACTCATCGCAAATGGGGTCTCAGAGTGGGCTGCAAGGAACACGGCCGGCAGCGGCCGCGGTCCTTGGTATCTCGCCCGCAGCAGAGCTATCTCTACTGGGCTCTCAAATGCATACTTCAAATCGCTCGGCCTGCCATCCTTGTTCCAATCGTGTTAGCGCAACTTCTCGAACCGCCGTGTACGGACCCGTACGCACGGTGGTGTGGGAGGGGCGGAGCTGCGAGGCTCCCCCCTATCCCGATCGCAGCGACTTTGTGCATTGACCCGAACGGACGTTGGGAGGTCCGATTTGAAGTCCGTCGATGTAGTCCCAAACCGGCAGGGACCAGCCTGGAGGAAAGCGGGCCGCCTTGTGGTAAAAGTGTAACTCTCGCGCGCAGCAACACTAAGAAACGCGTCGATGCTTGCAGCCGCATCTTCCGTGCTCCTATGGATACCCTCGTTTGGTAGCCGCGCAAAACTACGAGTCTTGAACGACCGAGTTCTAATCAAAGCGCGCGAGGAGCAAGTGGGGCTGTGCCGTGACTGATCACTTGCCGTCTGCCGCAATTGAGAGACCCGGCACAGGATCACGGGCGCGCGAACGGCTGAATGGCCGTATGGCAGCGCTGTTGGCGACCCCGGTGCTGGTTGCGCTGACGGCATTTGTGCCAAGCGCGGCGCGCGCGCAGACGGCAGGGGGTAACGGGGGTACGGGCAGTAGTTTGGCCGCGAACACCCCTGGCGGCGCAGGCGGCACGGGCGACACCGGCGCCCCGGGAAATTCAGCGCCTAACGCAACTCGCGACACGAATGATGGCGGCGGTGGCGGTGGCGGTGGTGCGGCTGGCGGCGGTACTGGCGGCAATGGCGGGTCTGCCATCGACCCTGGCGCTGGCGGCTCGGGCGGTGCGGCCGGCGCGGCAGGGATCAACGGCGGCGCCGGCAACCCTGGCGCCTCTAGCGGCACTTTAGCCGGCGGCGGCGGCGGTGGTGGGGGCGGCGGCGGCCTTCACGGATTCAACGGCGCCGCGCTTCCGGGTGCGACACTGACCGGCGACAACGGTGGCGCCGGGGGCAATGGCGGCGATGGATTACCAGGTGGTGGCGGTGGCGGCGGCGGCGGCGGCGGCGCCGGTGGCTACGGCGCCGTCGTAACTGCCGCGACCGTCAATGTGAACACCTCGACCATTACGGGTGGCAATGGCGGCGTGGGCGGCAATGCTGGCGCCTCCCCTCGCAATCCCAACGACTTCAACTCCACCTATGTCGGCGGCGGTGGCGGCGCGGGCGGCGATGGCGGCGTCGGCATCCACTTCACGGCGAGCGGAGCCTCGCTCAATAACGCCGGCACCATCCAGGGCGGCAAAGGCGGCGCCGGCGGTGCCGCCGGCGTCGGCGATCCCAGCGGCTCTGCCGGCAATCCAGGGGCTGGCGGGGCTGGCATTGTCGGCGGCGGCCTCACCATTATCAACAGCGGCACCATAGCAGGGGGCTTGGCCGGCAACGGCGTGACGCGGGCCAACGCCATCACGTTCAACAGCGGCATCAACAGCCTGACGCTTCAAGCCGGCTCAAGCATCGTTGGCAACGTGGTGGCGTTCAGCACCGCCGACACGCTGGCACTCGGCGGCACAGCCAATGCGAGCTTTAATGTCGCGCAAATCGGCGCGCAGTATCTCGGCTTCGGCAATTTCAGCAAGACCGGCACCAGCACCTGGACCCTGACCGGAACGAACGCCGCGGTGCTGCCATGGATCATCAGTGCCGGCGCGCTGAGTGTGGACGGCACGATGGCCAACTCGACCATGACGGTGAACGCAGGCGGCACGCTGGACGGCACGGGCAGCGTCGGCGCCACCACAATCAACAATGGCGCAACCTTCATGCCGGGCAATGGCACGCCGGGCTCGTCGATTACGGTGGCCGGCAATCTCGCGTTTGCCTCGGGCGCGCTGTATCTGGTGCAGATCAATCCCGCTACCGCATCACTGGCCAACGTCACGGGCACCGCGTATCTCGGGGGCGCCACGGTCAGCGCAATCTTCGCGGCCGGATCCTATGTCTCAAAACAATATACCATCGTCCAGGCGACCGGTGCCGTCAGCGGCACGTTCAATCCTACGGTGGTCACTACCAATCTGCCGTCCGACTTCCACACCACGTTGAGCTACGACACCCATGATGCGTATCTCAATCTGACTCTGAATTTCGGGATACCGGGGGGCCTCAATGGCAATCAGCAGAACGTTGGCAATGCGCTGACAAATTTCTTCAACACCACGGGCGGCATTCCCCTGGTGTTCGGTGCGCTGACGCCGGCTGGACTGTCGCAAGCCTCGGGTGAAACCGCAACCGGGTCGCAGCAGACCACCTTCGATGCGATGAACCTGTTCATGGGCGTGATGACGGATCCATTCTCCGGGGGACGCGGTGACATTGGGCCGAGCGCGCCGATGGGCTATGCCTCCACTCAAACGACCGGCGTCAGCCGCGACGCCTATGCGATGTTCACCAAGGCGCCGCCGGCGGCCTTCGAGCAGCGCTGGAGCGTGTGGACGGCGGGGTATGGCGGCTCACAAACCACGGATGGCAATGCGGCGGTCGGATCGAACACCGCGACGTCGAGCGTCTACGGCACCGTCATCGGCGCCGACTACCGCATCTCGCCGTTCACGATTGCGGGTCTCGCGCTGGCCGGCGGTGGCACCAATTTCAGTGTCGCGGGGAGCGGCAGCGGACACTCCGACCTGTTCCAGGCCGGCGCATTCGTCCGGCATACTGTCGGGCCGGCCTATATCTTGGCGGCACTAGCCTATGGCTGGCAGGACATCACCACCAATCGCACCGTGACCGTGGCCGGCGTCGACCAGTTGCAGGCGAAGTTCAACGCCAATGCGTTCTCCGGGCGCGTCGAAGGCGGCTATCGTTTTGCCACGCCGTGGATGGGGGTGACGCCCTACGCAGCCGCGCAGTTCACGACGTTCGATCTGCCGGCCTATGCGGAGAGCGCGTTGTCGGGGGCCAGCACCTTCGCGCTGGCCTATAACGCCAAGGACGTCACCGATACTCGCAG
>DATAPW010000327.1:0-4211 GCA_036265005.1 Acetobacteraceae bacterium
CCTGCCGCGCTAAGCGTTCCTCGACCTCGCGCACGTGGCTCCGTGCCAATTCGGACAGCGTCTCTGGCCGATCGCTCACTTGGCTCGCTCCGGCTTGTGCCGCGCGGCTTCTCATAGAATGCGGCATCCTGTCGCGCCGCACTCCCGGATGATCCCGTGATCCCCGCGCCGCAGCGCGGCAATACCCCCGATCCAGCACGCCACTGCACAGCCATGGCACCCAGTCGTCTAGTCGCGCGGCAGCCGCCCCTTCTCGTTCCGATCCGGGTTCGGCAGTTTCTTCTTTTTCAGGTGTGCCACAAGTTTCGCCTCACGGTGGGATGCCCAACCCTCAGCATTGTCGGCGTAGCATCCGTCGCACACCTCGATCACGTATCGCCCCACGAACTTACCGCGATACCCGACAAGGTTACCGTGGTAGACGTGGTCATCCCTCTCGAATTTCTTCCCGCAAAAGAAGCACCGGAACGTCATGGTAGGTTCAATGGTCATGTCCGGGGCGACATCATCTGTTGGCGGCGGTGAAGACCCGCGTATAAACGGCGCGGGCTTGTGGTACTCGGCGCCCTTCTGCGGTGATGATGCCGCCGTGCTCGCGGCCGTCCAGCACGCTTCGCGCCGCCTTCGGCGGTGCCCTGCGGGCATGCTGGACCGCCACTGTGCGCGGCGTGCTGAGGGAACGCAGGTCGGGACGACGGGATGGCCGTCTTGATCGAACAACAGGATTGGTTGTCGGGGATCCGTCGCGAGCGGTAGTTCTGGGTTGCGGCAGAAGACGGTCAGAATGCTCTTGAATGGGTGGGGGTCACGTGAGCGTCGCCGTCATCGACGCCGGGGGGATCGCAGTTGCTGCTGGAGCAGATCTTGCAAACTGTAGTTATAGCGATCCCAGATTTTCTCTCGCAGGTCGTGGAGCAGTTCGAACACGGCGAGCGCCTGCTCGGGCGTCCAGGTGGTGGGGATGTCGATGGTGATCGGACGGAGATGGGCTGGCAAAGACGGCGGTGTCTGCGGCGACTTGCTCATGACCTGGTTCCACGGCGCTGGCGGGTGCGCTGGTCGGCGCGTTCGCGGGCCTCCTTGAGCCGATAGGATTCGCCTTCGATGGCGATGATCTCAGCGTTGTGGACGAGGCGGTCGACCAGCGAGACGACGCAGGCGGCGTTGGGGAAGACCTCGCGCCACTCGGCGAAGGGGCGATTGGTGGTGACCAGCGTACTCTTGTTCTGGTAGCGGCGCGAGATCAGCTCGAACATCAGATCGGCATGGCGGTTGGAGTAGGAGAGATAGCCAACCTCGTCGATCACCAGCAGCTGCGGGCGAGCGTAGTGGCGCAGGCGACGGCGCAGGGCCGAATCGCTGTCGAGCGCGCAGAGATCGCCAAGCAGCTGGCCTGCGCTGGTGAACAACACGGTGTGGCCGTGGATCAGCGCCTGGTGGGCAATGTTCTGCGCCAGCGTCGACTTGCCGACGCCGTTCGGGCCGACCAGGACGACGTTGGTGGCATCTGCCAGGAAGTCGAGCGTGATCAGCGCGTCGATCGCGGCGCGGTCGCAGCGCTTGGGCCAGTTCCAGTCGAAGTCACATAGTGGCTTGAAGCGGCCGATATGGGCGGTCTTCAGCCGACGCTCCAGGCTGCGGCAGGCACGCTGCCTCTCTTCCCAGTCGAGCAGCGGCGCGACCCAGGCTTCGGTGGCAACCTCGGTCCAATGCGACACCAGGCCGTGCAGATGCAGCGCCTCGGCGCGGGCGCGCATTGTGTCGAACTCAGTCATCGGGATGTTCCTTGAGCTGGTCATAGGTTTCGAGTGCATGCGGCTGCACCGGCGCGTCACGCGCCTGCACATGCGCGGGCAGCACGACGGCGACCTGCGGCGCTTCACCGCGCTGTTCTCGCCGACGTTCGAGGGCGAGGCGCACGGCGTTCGGGTGCGGCACATCGCGCTCCAGAGCCTCGAGGATGGCGAGCTGCAGATCGGCGGCGCTGGTACGACCGAGCAGCCGCATCAGAGCGGCGGTGATGGCGCCAAGATTGGCGCCGCGTTCAGCGGCGCGGATCAGCAGGGTCTGGCTGGCGGGAGCCGCCTGCGCGAGGCGGTCCGTGGCGCGATGCTGGCGAGCGGCGCGTTTCTGCTCGACCAAGCCCTGGACATGGGTGGCATCCTCGATCTGCGCTCCCTTGTCGTAGCTGCGCTGGTGGCGGGCAAGCATCTCGATGCCGTCGACGATGCGCACCTCGTGTGGATCGGCGAGAACGGTCAGGGCGCGCCGGACGCAGTTGTGGGGAACCGAGTAATCGTTCAGGTCGAAGCGGACATAGGGCGTCTTGCCGACCGCGACTGCGATGCGCTCGAGCAACGGTGCCGGGTTGTCGGGCAACGGCAGCAGGCGAGCCGCTTCCTCGGCGAACACCTCGCGGACCGTGCGGTCAGGCTCATCGGGACAGCGACGGTCGGCGGCAGGACCGTTGCACCAGGTCTCGGCCTGAGTATTGAGGTCATCGAGATCGTTGAAGCTGCGGGCAGCAAAGAAGGCATTGCGTACGTATCGGATGGCGCGCTCGACGCGGCCTTTTTCGTTACCACGGGCTACCGCCACGGGGCGCGGTTCATAGCGATAATGTCCGGCAAAGCCCAGCAGGGTCGGATGGAAGCGAATCGCGTCGCCTCGCCGTTCCAACACCACGCTTTTAAGATTGTCGTACAGTAGGACACGGGGAACGCCGTTCCACGCGGTAAACGCGGCGACGTGGCCGCGCAGGAAGTTTTCCATCCTGGCGTCCGGGAAGAAGCGCAGGAAGATCTGGCGCGCATGGCTCAGCACCATGATGAACGCCATTAATGGGCGCCGCGCGCGGCCAATCTCGAGATGGCCGAAATGTCCCCAGTCCACCTGTGCCTGTTCACCCGGCAGGCAACGCAGCCGCAGATACGCCTCGGCCTGCGGACGCGGCCGAAGGCAGGCAATTACGTGGCGGAAGTGATCGGCGCTGCCGCGATAGCCGCGCTCGCGCACCATCACATACAGCCGACTGGCGGTCAGCGTCGGGAACGTCCCCAGCGTCTGGCGGATGAACGGCAGATACGCGTCGATCTGCGACGGCCGGGCTGGCGGCCCGATCCTGGGCAGCCCAGCCTGCGCCAGCACCCGCGTCACCACGCTATGATGCACGTGCAACTGACCGGCGATGGTGCCGACGCGCCACTTCTCGACGTGGTAGTAGCGCAGAATCTGCGCCTCAATATCAGGCGGCGTGACCATGCTTGGGTCCTGTCCGGTCGTGTCGCACCAGGCCGCGACGACCGAGGCGGCGGCGCAGGAACTCCCGACGGACGAATTCGGGGCAGCGACGCCCGCACCAATGGCAGTGCGATGTCGCGCGCCGGGGCCACTCCTCCGGGATCGCTGCGTCGCTCGCGATCGCCGGCGAGCCGAGCGGCAGGAGATCATCCGGCGGCGGCTCGGGTGAACCGTGATGCGTCACATTTTTGCGGTGCGCCCGATACCGACGCGTCCGATCGGCATGCGCGAGCCGCCCCCGGCGGCTGCTCTGGTAACGCCGGCCGGCGGCACGCAGCGCGCGGTGCCGGGCTCGCGCAGCGCAGTCTCCGCAACAGTAGATTTGGCCGCGATCGCAACAGCTGCAGATCAAGCTCTGGATGCGGCAACCAGCACACAGAAACAGTCGGGCTGACGCAGCATCACCATGCGCGGAGCCGCAGCCACCGCGTAGACGAAAGCCATGATTGCCGGGATATTGTCCCTGCATGCGTGCCCAGCACGGTGTGGGGCACGGCGTCGATGCAGAACCGCCAAGTTGGGCTCGGCGCCGTGCTTGCCCTTCAGTACCGGAACGCTACCCTGCCACCGGCCACGGCGTCAGGCCGAGCACGCCATCCAGGGCGCCAACGCCCCTGACAACACGCCGTCACCGGTCCAGCAATTGCGGACATGCTCCTCCGGAAGCGCTTCCTTGCGGGCGGTATCACGTCACGTTCAGGCAGTGCGCGCCGGAAAAGCGCGGGTCCGCATAGCCGTCGACACCGGTCTCAAGATCGATCGCGCCGTGGATGTTCAGCCGTTCCCGCCCGCTGCTCTGCGTGATCGCCACCGGGATATCCTTCGGCGCCCAGCAGCCGACCGCTCGACCGGTCGCGCGGTCTATCGTTGGCTCGGTTGACGATGATGTTCGCGTGACAAGCTCCTGACGT
>DATAPW010000328.1:0-13708 GCA_036265005.1 Acetobacteraceae bacterium
CGACACCGCGCCGTGCCGCTTGGACAGTTTCGCGCCGTCCGCGCCGTGGATCAGCGGGACATGCGCGAACTCCGGCACGTCCCAGCCCATCGCACGATAGATTTGCGTCTGGCGGAACGTGTTGGTGAGGTGGTCGACGACCACGACATGGCGATCACCCATGTGATCCGCGGCGACGACCACCTGACCAATACGTTCCGCCAGGTGCAGATCTACCAGGCGATGGGCTGGGAGCTGCCGCGCTTCGCACATATCCCGCTGATCCACGGCGCGGACGGCGCGAAACTGTCGAAGCGGCATGGCGCCGTGTCGGCGCTGGAGTTCCGCGAGCAGGGCTACCTGCCCGAGGCCGTGTGCAACTACCTGCTCCGCCTCGGCTGGGCGCATGGCGATGTGGAGGTGCTGGATCGTGACCAGGCGATCCGGCTGTTCGACCTGGACGGCGTCGGCCGCGCGCCGAGTCGCATGGACTACGCCAAGCTGACCCACCTGAACGGCATCTACCTCCGCCAGGCGGACGACGACAGGCTGACCAGGGAAGTGCTCGAGCGGCTGGCGCATCGCAAAGACCTGGCGTTGGGCGCCAAGGCGGCGAAACGCATCAGCGCGCTGATGCCCGCACTGAAGGAACGTGCCAAGACGTTGGTGGAACTGGCGGACGCCGCAGCTTTTCTGGCCCGCGCCCTGCCTTTGCCGATGGAGCCCAAAGCCGCTGCCCAGTTGACGCCCGAGGCTCGGCAGATGCTGCGCGGCGTGGCCGATGTCCTGGCCGGAACCGACTTCACCGTATCGGCGATCGACGCGGCGCTGCGCGCGTTCGCCGATGCCAGCGGGCGAAAGCTCGGCCAGGTGGCACAGCCGTTGCGCGCGGCGCTGACCGGCAGCACGGCGAGCCCAGGAATCGACCTGACCCTGGCAGCTTTGGGCAAGGAAGAGGCACTTGCCCGGCTGGCGGCTGTGTCCGGCCCGTGACGGGAAGAAAATAATTTCGACGGCTTGATCTGGATCAATGCCGGCGCGGGCCGGCTGCGCCATATTTCCTCTCGTGAGGTCGGCGGGTTCGCCCGCCATCTCCTCTCTCTTGGACTCCTCCCCAAACCTTGGCGGCATCTTATGATGCCGCCTTTTTTTGTTTATTATTAACATCTTGAGAACAATAATTCTGACACTAATTCATTGTATGTGAACCTTCACCCGACAATATCCGACGCCGGCCAGGAGCCTCGGCAGTTAACACGCAGGATCGGCTATGCGAGTGAACCACAGCAAGTCCAACCATAAACCCGGCAGCAAATCGACCGGCCTGGGCAGTGTCGTACTCGGCATGGCGGCACTTGGCTTGGCATGTATGGTCGGCACGATCGGCCTGCTTCAGCACGTGGGAGAACTCGGCCCCAAGGTCGGCGACATCGTCTCGTTCGAACCGCAAGAGTCATTTCCCCGTGACATGCGGGCGAGGGTCGATGCAACGCCGGTCAGTGCCAGGACCGGCGGCACCTGTGTGCTGGATGTCAGGACCATGCACGCGAACGGCGGCAGCCTGGTGATCGAATCCCGCCAGCCCGGCGCCACCCCGGGGTTCCGGGTGCACTGGGCCGGCGGACGCAGCAGCGATGGCGGCACGAATTGCGGGGCGTCTGCGGATCTGCTGCTCGGCCAGGACGATATCGAGGTCCTGGCGATGGCGGCCGGCGGATTCGGCGTCGCGGCCAACAAGTCTGCCTTCTCGTCGCTCTGGCGCTCGCCTGCCGCCGTTCAGTAACGGCAGTGCCGCCAGCGGGTACCAGACGGGTACAGGCGTTGACTGGCTGCGCCGGTATCTGCGACCAAGGCTCGTGTCGTACCGGCAAAAACACCTGTTGGCGATCGAGGGCCTGCATCCGCCCGAGATCGGCCACATGCTTGACCTGGCGGAGAGCTACGTGCTGCTCAACCGTTCGGGCAAGACCCAGCGCGACCTGCTGCGCGGCCGCACGCTGATCAACCTGTTCTTCGAGGACTCGACCCGGACACGCACCAGCTTCGAGATCGCTGGGAAACGGCTGGGCGCCGACGTCATCAACATGTCGGTGTCCACCTCGTCGGTGAACAAGGGCGAGACGCTGCTCGACACCGCGGCAACGCTGAACGCGATGCACTGCGACCTGCTGGTGGTGCGGCACGACCAGTCAGGCGCGCCCAACCTGCTGGCGCAGAAGGTCGACGCGGCAGTGATCAACGCCGGTGACGGCACCCATGAGCACCCGACCCAGGCGCTGCTGGACGCGCTGACCATCCGGCGGCGCAAGGGCCGGCTCGAAGGCCTGACGGTGGCGATCTGCGGCGACGTGCTGCATTCGCGGGTGGCGCGGTCGAACATCCATCTGCTGACCACGATGGGCAGCCGGGTGCGCGTGGTGGGCCCACCTACCCTGATGCCGGCCGAGGGCGAACGGTTGGGTGTCGAGGTATTCCATGACATGGAGCGCGGGCTGGCCGGTGCGGACATCGTGATGATGCTGCGGCTGCAGCGCGAGCGGACGCAGCGCAGCCTGGTGCCGAGCGCGCGCGAGTATTTCCGGTTCTTCGGGCTGGATGCGGCGAAGCTGGCGTTCGCCAGGCCGGATGCGCTGGTGATGCATCCGGGTCCGATGAACCGCGGCGTGGAGATCGACAGCGCCGTCGCGGACGATCCGCAGCGCAGCGTCATCAAGGAGCAGGTCGAGATGGGCGTGGCGGTCCGCATGGCGGTGCTGGACACGCTGTCGCGCGGCCATGGCCGGAATGAACCGTAGCGTCCGGATCCCTGCCCCCTCCCCAACCCTCGCTGGCTGCGCGGGAAAGAGGGCGGTACTACACGTTCCGCGACCCGACTCCCTCGCCCGCAGAGCGGGGGAGTATTGGGGAGGCGGGTGCTGTGACTGACACGCTGTTCACCGGCGTCCGCCTGATCGATCCCGCCTCCGGCCTCGACCAGCACGGCGACCTGTTGGTGCGCGACGGCCGGATCGCCGATTTCGGCCCCTCTCTCGGCCGCCCTGACAGCACCATCGTGGTGGCCGAGGATGGCGCAATCCTCTGCCCAGGCCTGGTCGATATGCGTGCCGCCTTGGGCGAGCCCGGCTATGAATATCGCGAAACCATCGCATCCGCCGCCGAGGCCGCGGCGGCGGGCGGCATCACCACCCTCGCCGCCCTGCCCGATTCGCTGCCGGCGATCGACGACCCGGCCCTGGTGCGCCTGCTGCGCGCCCGCGGCGAGGAAACCGCCAGCCTGACCATCCTGCCCTACGGCGCGGTCACCACCGGCTGCCGCGGCGAGGAACTCGCGGAAATCGGCCTGCTGCGCGAGGCCGGCGCCGTCGCATTCACCGACGGCAGCCGCGCGATCGGCTCGGCCCGGTTGATGCGCCTGGCACTGTCCTACGCCCGAGGGTTCGGCGCACGGATCGTCCAGCACCCCGAGGACCCGTCGCTCGCCGCCGGCGGTGCAGCCACCGAGGGCGCGCTGGCCACCAGACTCGGCTTGCCCGGCATCCCCGCCGCAGCCGAGGCAATCCTCGTCGCACGCGATATCCGGCTGGCGGCGTTGACCGGCGGGACCGTCCATTTCGCCCATGTCTCGACCGCCGAGGCGCTCGCGTTGATCCGCCGGGCGAAGGCCGATGGAGTGGCGGTGACCTGCGACACGGCGCCGCCCTATTTCGACCTGAACGAGACGGCGATCGGCGATTTCCGCACCTACGCCAAGCTGTCGCCGCCGTTGCGCAAGGAAGCCGACCGGATGGCAGTGGTGGAAGCGCTGGCCGACGGCACGATCGACGCGGTCGCGTCCGACCACCAGCCGCGCGACGCCGACGACAAGCGCCAGCCGTTCGCCCAGGCCACGCCGGGTGGCGCGGGCCTGGCCACACTGCTCGGCGTGACCCTGGCCCAGGTGCATAACGGCTCGCTGACCATGGCACAGGCGCTCGGGCTGCTCACCGCGCGGCCGGCGGCGCTGCTCGGGGTTGCCGCGGGGCGGCTGTGCAAGGGCGCGAACGCGGATCTTTGCCTGTTCCATCCCGAGCGGATCTGGCAGGTCGAAGCCGGCAAGCTGCCCGGCAAAGCGCAGAACACACCGTTCGACGGCCGTGCCCTGGAGGGCGTGGTACTCGGCACCTGGAAAGCTGGTCGGCGGGTCGCGTAGCGCGAGCGGGTGTTTACCGCGCGGTCATACCGAGACTGCACGATGCCGGCGATGGCGATCCTGGACGACTTCGCCATCGCTACCGGCGGAGCTACTCGTGCAGCGGTCACCCATCCTCGACGCTGTTCGCGGCCTGGCAATCCTGCAGGTCCTGACCTGGCATTACCTGGTGCCCAGCCTCAACCACCATGGCAGCGCGCTGAGCCTCCTGGTGTCGGCGAGCCTCAACCTTGCCTGGACCGGCGTCGATCTGTTCTTCGTCCTGTCGGGCTTCCTGATCGGCGGCATCCTGATGGACAACCGTGATGCACCCAACATGTTCGCCGTGTTCTATGCACGGCGCATCCTGCGCATAGTACCGCTCTACCTGCTGATCATCGCGGTATTCCAGGTGTTCGGCGGTCCGGACTTTCTCTGGCCCTATCTGACGTTCACCCAGAACATGGTCTGGGCGGCCGATGGCCACTGGGGACCGACCTGGACCGGGGTCACCTGGTCGCTCGCGGTCGAGGAGCAGTTCTACCTGCTCCTGCCGCTGCTCGTGTGGAGCATTCCGCCTCGGCAGTTGCCTGCTGTGGCGCTGGCGCTCTGCTGCATCGCGCCGGTGGCGCGGTGGATGTGCGCCCACTGGCTGTATGCGTCGCCTTATGCCGCCTACCTGTTGATGCCATGCCGCATGGATGCGCTGTTCGGCGGTGTGCTGGTTGCCTGGCTGGTCCGGCGCCACCGTGCGGCCGGATCGGCGCCGCAATTCACACGCCGGCTGCATGGCGCAATCATTGTCCTGGCTGTCGGCCTTGGCGTGATGCTGTGTACCGGCCAGCAGGATCTGTCCGGTGGCATGATCACGATCGGCTATAGTTGGATTGCGGCGTTCTATGCCAGCGTCCTGCTGCTGATCGCATTGCGGCCCGATGCGTTTGGATCGGGCGTCATCCATCATCCGTTCCGCCTGCTCGGCCTGGGAGCCTATGCGATCTACCTGGTCCACCAGCCGTTGTTGAGCGTGCTGACCCCGGTCACCGGGCACTGGTGGCTCAGCCTGCCGCTGGCCACCGGAGCCACATTGGCCGCGGCGTGGTTCAGTGGGCGGTTCATCGAACAGCCCTGCATCACCTTCGGCCGACGGCGATTCCGCTATCGACTCGGTCACCCTGCACCGTCATGGCCCTGACAAGCCCGGCCGTGATGGCGATGCGGCGCATGCGTCGGCATAAGGCCGTTGCCTCTGCGGCGCCGCTGACGCCGTCCATCAGTGCCGGTGGCCGCTGGGCAATGCCCGCCTAGCCTCTTGCGGAATGG
The DNA here is from genome assembly GCA_036265005.1 of Acetobacteraceae bacterium. Lineage (GTDB taxonomy): Bacteria > Pseudomonadota > Alphaproteobacteria > Acetobacterales > Acetobacteraceae > JAMXLO01. The sequence goes on from DATAPW010000328.1 coordinate 5,471, forward strand.
GCCAGGGGAAGGGGACAACGCACCTTGAGAGTGATGGCTCCCCTTCCCTGCCCCCTCCCGCACTGCGCGGAGGAAGCATCGATCATCGGATATCACCAATGCCCGCTGTTTCGTTCGTGCTTCTCGGCTACCTGCTTGGCTCCATCCCGTTCGGCCTGGTCCTGACCCGGGCCGTCGGCCTGGGCGACATCCGCCGGATCGGCTCCGGCAATATTGGCGCGACCAATGTACTGCGCACCGGCAATAAGGGCCTCGCCGCGGCAACGCTGCTGTTGGACGGCCTCAAGGGCGCGGTGGCCGTCCTGCTTGCCGCGTGGCTGGGCGGCCATGAGGCCGTTTTGTGGGCGGGCATCGGCGCTGTCGTGGGGCATGCATTCCCGGTCTGGCTGCGCTTCAAGGGCGGCAAGGCGGTGGCAACCTCGTATGGCGTGCTGATCGCCGCCGCCTGGCCAGTCGGGATCGCCGCCGGTGCGGTGTGGCTGGTCACAGCCGCCGCATCACGCACTTCCTCCCTCGCCGCACTTGCCTCATTCGCGCTGGCTCCTTTGATCGCCGCCGTCCTGGCCGATCTCACCGTCGTTAAGCTTGCGTTGGTGATTGCAGTGCTGGTCTTCGCCCGACATCACACGAATATCCGCCGACTGCTGTCGGGAACCGAGCCACGCATTGGTCAGAAAGCCTGACGCCGTAGCGAGCCTGACGCCAGCCGATACGCTGGACCGGTTGCGGCTGGCCCGTTCGGAAGGTGTCGGCCCGGTCGCCTATCGACGTCTGTTGGCGCGCTACACAACCGCTGCAGCCGCGCTGGATGCGCTGCCCGGCCTGGCGCGCGCCGGTGGCCGTGCGGCCGCGCCGTTCATCCCCTCGCACGCCGATGCGCAGCACGAACTGGAGACGACCCTGCATCTGGGCGCCCGGCTGATCTTCTTCGGCCAACTGGCGTATCCACCGCTGCTTGGGCTGCTGGACGATGCGCCGCCGGTGCTGGCGGTGCTGGGCGATCCGGCGCTCCTCCTGGAACGCGCGATTGCCCTCGTCGGCGGACGCAATGCCTCGGCCAACGGCCAGCGCATGGCGGAGGATCTCGCCGCCGATCTCGCACGCTCGCTGATCGTGGTGTCGGGCCTGGCCCGCGGCATCGATGCCGCCGCCCATCGCGGCGCGCTCCGCACCGGGCACACGGTGGCGGCGGTGGCAGGTGGCCTGGATGTGCCGTACCCTCCCGAACACGCCGACCTGCAGCGCCGCGTGGCCGCAGCAGGCGCCGTGGTCACCGAGGCGCCGGCCGGCACCGCCCCGCAGGCGCGCCACTTCCCTCGCCGCAACCGCATCATCGCCGGCCTGTCCCTCGGCGTCGTCGTGGTGGAGGCCGCGCTGCGCTCCGGCAGCCTGATCACCGCGAGGCTGGCACAGGACGCCGGTCGCGAGTTGTTCGCGGTGCCGGGTTCGCCGCTGGATCCGCGCTCGCGCGGCGCCAACGATCTGATCCGCCAGGGCGCCCACATCACCGAGACCGCCGCGGACGTCCTGGACAACCTGCCCGTCCACCCCCAGAGCGAGGGTCTCGGTCGAGTCCCGCTCTTCGCCCACGGGCCACCGTGCGGTGTCGCCGAACCGGCGCAAAACTGGCAGGAACCCCCCGAAACCGCCACAGACCTCCTCAAAACCCGCATGCAAGTACTTGATCTGCTTGGTACTTCACCAACAGCCGTTGACGAGGTCGTACGCCGCTGCCAGTTCTCTGCGGCTGCGGTGATGGCGGTTCTGCTGGAAATGGAACTCGCCGGCCGCATCCAGACGCTGCCGGGGAGCCGGGTGGCGATGCTGCCGGAAACCGGTTCCTAGGGTACCAAAAGGTCGCAATGTCAGACGTCGTTGTCGTCGAATCGCCTGCCAAGGCCAAGACCATCAATCGCTACCTGGGGGGCGGCTACACCGTGCTGGCCAGCCTCGGCCACGTGCGCGACCTGCCGCCGAAGGATGGCTCGGTGCGGCCCGACCAGGACTTCGCCATGGACTGGCAGTCCGATGCGCGCGGCGACAAGCAGGTGTCCGCCATCGCCAAGGCGCTGAAGGGTGGCGGGACGCTGTACCTCGCCACCGACCCGGATCGCGAAGGCGAGGCAATCTCGTGGCATGTGAAGAACATGCTGGCGGACAAGAAGGCGCTGAAGGGCATCAAGGTCGAGCGCGTCACCTTCAACGAGATCACCCGCAACGCCGTGCGCTACGCAATGGCGCACCCGCGCGAGCTCGACCAGCCGCTGATCGAGGCGTATCTGGCGCGCCGCGCGCTGGACTACCTGGTGGGCTTCACGCTGTCGCCGGTGCTGTGGCGCAAGCTGCCGGGCAGCCGCAGCGCGGGTCGCGTGCAGTCGGTCGCGCTGCGCCTGATCTGCGAGCGCGAAGCCGAGATCGAGGCATTCCGCGCCCGCGAATACTGGACCATCGAGGCCGACTTCACCACGCCGGCCGGCGCGCCGTTCACCGCCCGGCTCACCCATCTCGAGGGCAAGAAGCTCGAGCAGTTCGACCTGAACAACGAACAGCTGGCGATGCGCGCCAAGGAGCGCGTCGAACAGGGCCGCTTCCATGTCGGCTCGGTCGAGAAACGGCGCGTCAAGCGGCATCCGTATGCGCCGTTCACCACCTCGACCTTGCAGCAGGAGGCGTCGCGCAAACTGGGATTCGGCGCTCAGCAGACCATGCGGTTGGCGCAGCAGCTCTACGAAGGCGTCGATATCGGCGGCGAGACCACCGGGCTGATCACCTACATGCGCACCGACGGCGTGCAGATGGCGCGCGAGGCGATCGGCGCGATCCGCGAGCATGTCGAGGCGGCCTACGGCGCGAACTACCTGCCGGCCGCGCCGCGCGAATACCAGAGCAAGATCAAGAACGCCCAGGAGGCGCACGAGGCGATCCGCCCCACCGACGTCTCCCGCACGCCGGATGAGGTCGCGCGTTACCTCAACAACGACCAGCGCCGGCTGTACGAGCTGATCTGGAAGCGCGCGGTGGCGTCACAGATGCAGTCTGCCGAACTGGACCAGGTCAGTGTGGACGTCACCGACGGCAAGGGCCAGACCTTGCGCGCCACCGGCTCCATCGTCGCGTTCGACGGCTTCCTCAAGCTATATCGCGAAGACACCGACGATGCGGCCGAGGAGGACGAGGGACGCATGCTGCCGCCGATGGCGGAGCGCGATGCGCTGGCGCTGGCCCTGGTGAACGCGCTGCAGCACTTCACCCAGCCGCCGCCGCGCTTCTCCGAAGCCAGCCTGGTGAAGAAGATGGAGGAACTCGGCATCGGCCGCCCCTCCACCTATGCATCGATCCTCTCGGTTCTGCAGGACCGCAAATACGTCCGCCTGGAGAAGCGCCGGTTCATCCCGGAGGATCGCGGGCGACTGGTCACCGCGTTCCTGGTCAGCTTCTTCGAGCACTACGTCGATACCGGTTTCACCGCCGGCATGGAGGAAAAGCTCGACGACATTTCCGCCGGCCAGATGGACTGGCGGGCGATGATGCACGCGTTCTGGGATGAGTTCTCCAAGGCGGTGGACCAGACCAAGGACCTCAAGATCAGCGACGTCATCGCCGCGCTGGATGCCGACCTTGGCCCGCATTTCTTCCCGCCGCGCGAGGACGGTTCCGATCCGCGCGTCTGCCAGGCCTGCGGCACCGGCCGCCTTGGCCTGAAGCTTGGCCGCTACGGCAGCTTCATCGGCTGCTCGAATTATCCCACCTGCCAGTACACCCGGCGCCTGGCGATCGAAACCGGCGACGACCAGAGCGAGACGCTGAAGGAGGGCATGCGCGTACTCGGCCAGCATCCCGAGACCGGCGAGGACGTCACTGTCCGTCGCGGTCCGTACGGGCTGTACGTGCAGCAGGGCGAGAACGGCGAAGACAAGAAGTCGGCAAAGCCGCGCCGCACGTCATTGCCGCGCGGCATGGACGGCGACCAGATCACGCTGGAGCAGGGGTTGGGCTTGCTGTCGCTGCCGCGCGTCATCGGCATGCATCCGGAGACCGCGGAAAAGATCGAGGCCGGCATCGGTCGCTTCGGTCCGTATGTGCGGATGGGCGCGATCTACGGTTCGCTGGACCGCGACGACGATGTGCTGGCGATCGGCCTCAACCGCGCGGTCGATCTGATCGCGCGCAAGATGGCGAGCGTGCTCACGGTCGGTCCGCACCCGAAGGACAAGGAACTGATCTCGGTACGCAAGGGCCGCTTCGGTCCTTACGTGCAGCACGGCAAAATGGTCGCCAACCTGCCGCGCGGCGTGATGATGGAAGACATCACGCTGGACGAGGCGGTGGCACTGCTGGCCGAGAAGGGCAAGCAACTACGCCCGCGCGGTGCGGCCGGACGGCGCGGCCGCGGGGCTGCCGCGGCAAAGCCGACGAGCGAAACCAAGCCGGCGGCGGAGAAGGCGCCGGCCAAGACGAAGGCCAAAACGGCAGGCAAACGGCGGGCTGCGAAGCCGAAACGCCCGGCGGCAAAGAAAGCCGCTGCCGGCAACGCGCCGGCAAAGAAGGCCGCTGCGCGCGGCAAGAAGGCCGCCGCCGCCCGCGCGGCGCCAGCGCGGCGGGCCGCAGAATAGCGGGCGGCAAACCGGCGCCGGCGCCGAAAGACGCTGGCGGCGCCATCGGCGAACGCGCATATCCGCTGGGTGAAGCGCAGACACCCTAGCCAACAGACGCGCCGGGCCGACCGGTCGCGTCCACCGCCGAGCCGTGCACGGCTGCCGGAAACCGCCACGGTGGTGGTCACCGGCACGGATCCGGATGGCGACGCCATCGCCCGGCCGGCCGAGTGGGACAGTGCCGATGGACCACCGCCGGTGATCTTCATGGCTGCCGAACCAAGCGGCCGTCCGGCTCTCGCGCCCGGTGAACGGGTTCAGGCACGGCTGAAACCAGTCGGTCCCGGGCGCTACGAAGGCCGTACCGTTCGCCGCCTGACCGACACTCCTGGCCGTGTACTCGGCGTCTACCAGGGTGGCCGCATCATTCCGACCGACCGGCGCGCCAAGGCCGAATGGGTGGTGCCGCCGGGCAGCGATGGTGGTGCGGCCGACGGTGAGATCGTGCTCGGCGAACCCCTGGTGCACCACGGCCTCGGCCTGAAGCCGGCGCGCATCATCGAACGGCTTGGCGCGATCGGCGATGCGCGATCGGTGAGCCTGATCGTCATCCACACCCACGACATTCCGCAGGAATTCCCCGAGCCGGCCCTGGCCGAGGCCAATAAGGCACGTGCCACGCCGCTCGGCTCGCGCACCGACCTGCGCGATCTCCCGCTGGTCACCATAGACGGCGAAGATGCGCGCGACTTCGACGACGCCGTGTACGCCGAGCCGGAGGGATCGGGCTTTCGACTGATCGTCGCGATCGCCGATGTCGCACACTATGTCCGCCCGGGATCGGCGCTCGACCACGCGGCGCGCACCCGCGGCAACAGCGTGTATTTCCCCGACCGCGTGGTGCCGATGCTGCCCGAGGCACTGTCGAACGACTGGTGCAGCCTGCGGCCGCATGAGGATCGTGGCTGTCTGTTCGTCGAACTGCACATCGACGCGCAGGGCCGCAAGACGGCGCACCGGTTTGGCCGCGGGCTGATGCACAGTGTGGCGCGCCTCACTTACGAAGACGTGCAGCGCGTGCACGATGCCGGCGACCCTGGGCAGCGCCATCTCTATGCAGCCTACCGCGCCTTGCTCGCCGCCCGCATTGCGCGTGGCACGCTCGACCTGGATCTGCCTGAACGAAAGGTGGTGCTGGATGGCAACGGGCGGGTCACTGCTGTCGCGCCGCGCCCACGGCTCGACAGCCATCGGTTGATCGAGGAATTCATGGTGCTGGCGAATGTCGCCGCCGCCGAAGAGTTGGAGCGCCTGCACCAGCCGGCGATGTATCGCGTGCACGCGCCGCCGTCCGACGAAAAGCTCGCATCGCTGCGCGACTTCCTGCACGGACTGGGTATTTCGCTACCGCCAGGCGGCCAGGTGCATCCGCGCGATCTGGATCGGGTGCTGCGGCGGGTCGCTGGAACGCCCGAAGCACCGCTGGTCAACGAGGTGATGCTGCGATCGCAATCGCAGGCCGAATACAGCCCCGACAATATCGGACATTTCGGCCTGGCCTTGCCGCGCTATGCACATTTCACCAGCCCGATCCGCCGCTACGCCGACCTTCTGGTGCATCGCGCGTTGGTTAGCGGACTGCGACTCGGCGATGGCGCATTGGCCGATGACGAGGCACGGCGCTTCCCGGACACCGCTTTGCACATCACTGCGACGGAACGGCGTGCCCAGTTGGCAGAACGCGACGCCATCGACCGTTACCTGGCTGCATACATGGCGGACAAAGTTGGCGCGAATTTCGCAGCGCGCATTTCCGGCGTGACGCGCTTTGGGCTTTTCGTCACAGTTGCGGAGAGCGGTGCGAGCGGGCTCGTACCGATCCGCTCGCTGCCGGAGGATTTTTGGCAGTACGACGAAAGGGAGCAGACGCTGACAGGACGTCGGACCCGCCATGTGTTTCGCCTCGCGGAGGAGGTCGAGGTACGGCTTGCAGAGGCCAGCCCGGTGACCGGCGGCCTGGTATTTCATATTTTGCAGTCGGCGCCGGAAAGCCCACGCGGCGGACGGCAAACGGGGAAACGGTCCCGGCCCAGGTGACGCGCATTGGCGCCCTGCTGTTCCTGCTGTTGATCGCTCCCGCGCACGCTCAACCTGTTGCCGTCGCCGGCTTCGATCCGCATCTCGTCACCAATGTTTACGCCACGGCGCTCGCCTTCATGGCGCCGCGCACGTTGGAACCGATCGCGGTGTCGCAGCTCACCATCTGGGGGCTGCACGGACTGACGGCGTTGGATCCGGACCTGACCGCCGAACTGCAGGGTGGCCAGCTTCGGCTCACCACGCGCGATCATCTCCTGGCCACGCGTCCGCCGCCAGGCGACAACGACGTGAACGGCTGGGCGGCTGCGGCGACGGAGTTTGCCAGCGCCGCCGTGGCGGTGTCGTGGCCGGTGCGGCGCGCCGGCACGCAGGGGATCGTGCAGAGTTTCTTCGACGAGTTGTTCAATCACCTGGATCCGTACTCGCGTTATGTGCCGCCGCGCGACGCTGGCGAAGACCGCGAACGTCGATCCGGCCAGGCGGGAGCCGGTCTGCGGCTGATCCAACGCGGTCCGGTCATCGTTATCGCCGAGGTCATCGCGGATGGGCCGGGCGCGCTCGCCGGCATCAGGCCGGGCGACGTTATCGTCGCGGTCGATGGTGAAGCGACGCGCGGCAAGGATGCGTCGGTGGTGACAAATTGGATCGCCGGGCCCGAGGCGACCCACGTCGTGGTTGACTGGCGCGGTCGTGACGGCCGCCTTCGAAGTGCGGACCTGGTGCGAGCCATGGTACCACCCGAGAGCGTGTTCTCGCAGCGAACCGGCGATGTCCTGGTGATCCAGGTGACCGCCTTCAACCACAGCACCGACAGCCACCTGGCGCACGCCATCGAGCAAGGTCTTGCGGGCTCGCATCCACCCAGCGGCATCGTGCTCGATCTGCGCGGCAATCGCGGCGGGCTGCTGCGTCAGGCGGTCACGGCGGCTGATACCCTGCTGCCCGCCGGCGTTGTCGTGACGACGGCGGGCCGCGATCCCGAGGCTACCCGAATCTGGCGTTCCAATTCGGGCGAGCTTGCTGAAGATATTCCGGTTGTCGTCATGGTCGATGGGCGCTCCGCCAGCGCGGCGGAAATCCTCGCAGCGGCACTGGCTGACCGCGGCCGCGGCGTGGTGATCGGCAGCGTGACGTTGGGCAAAGGCCTGGTTCAAACCATTGCCCCGCTGCCCGATGGCGGCGAACTGTTCGTAACCTGGAGCCGCGTGCTGGCGCCGCGCGGCTGGCCGATCCAAGGGCTTGGGGTTCTGCCGCAGGTCTGCACCAGCCTGGGACAAGGCACCCTGACGTCGCAGCTCGCCGCGCTGTCTGAGGGCGCCCAGCCGATGGCGCAGGCGATCGCCACCCATCGCAGTGCCAGGGCGCCGATTCCACCGGCTCAGATCCTGGCGATCCGCAGTGCCTGCCCAGCGGCGGAGGGCCGCGAACTGGACCTGGACGCCGCGCGGGTGCTGATCCACGACCCGGCGGCCTATGCGGCCGCGCTGCTGCCGCCGCTGCGGGACAACGGCGTCACCAGCGGCCAGAATGCTGGCCGGTGAGG
>DATAPW010000329.1:0-24372 GCA_036265005.1 Acetobacteraceae bacterium
GAGGCTGTCCCGTGCTTGCCGAATCGCTTCGAGGTCGGCATCGGCGGCCGTGCCAGGGTCGCCAGGTTCCCACCAGTAACCGTATACCGGCGCGCCGGGCGGCCGCTCTAGGCGTCGCTGAAGGTCCTTCGCAAGGAGCTCCTGGAGATAAGATCGTAGGAGCGTGTTGAGGTCCACCGCGTCGGTCACGCTATCACTCGCTCGACGCAGTGCGTCATCGAAGGCTTGGTCCAGAAGTGCCGCGCGGTGTTCGGCCTCCCGAAACTGGCGCGTGCGCAAGCTGATGCATACCTCGCCGCTGTGTGTGCTGGGAAGTCTCCTCCTGTAGTGATAGATCCCCCGCTTGGCGGTGATGTGGGAACCCTTGTGGGAACCACGTGGGAACGTCTTGGGCAAACTGCGCCTCCGGCGGGCTGGCCGGGGCTTCGCAACGTTGGCTTTCTACTGGTTCAGCGTGCGATGGCTGGGGGACCTGGATTCGAACCAAGGCTGCCCGGTCCAGAGCCGGGAGTTCTACCGCTAAACTATCCCCCACCAGGGCCGGCAGGATCCCGCAAATAGCACGCGCCGCCGGCCCGCGGCAACCTTACCCGACTGTCGCCAGCTCGCGCCGCAGCGCCGTCGCATGCGGCGCCATGCCGCCATGGCCGAACACGATGTCCCGCGTGCTCAGCGGCCGGCCGTAATATGCGCGGTCATCCTCCACTTGCGGCCGGATCACCGAGCCGTCCAACGCGATCCCGCCGTACACCCCGCTCGACGAACTCCACACCACGATGTCCGGGCGGCCCGCGCCACTGATGGCGCCCTCGACGCCGGAGCCGAGATTGGCCACCGCGATGCCGGCCTGGGCGCCGACCTTGAACTGGTCGCGCATCAGCGCATCGAGGCCCTTCTGCGTCATCACCAGCAGCACCGTCTCGGACTGCTCCAGTCCAGCCTGCAGGCCGAACGAGGCCGAGCCGATCGCATAGAATGCCGGGTCGCTCCAGCTGTTGCCGGAACCACGCACCAGCAACACGCCGGTGCCGCCTTCGCCGCCGACGATGAAGCCGCCCTTGAACAGCCGCGGCACGATCAGCACGCCGCGCGCCTCGCGCATCAAATGGCGTGCATTGCCGAACGCCTTGTCGTGCCGCATGTCCTCCACCGTCCTCAAAGCGCGGTCGACCACGACTTGCTGGTCGGACTGGGCGCGCGCTGCCATCGGGGCCAGCAGGACGGCCGCAAGCAACGCCATGCGGCACAAACGTGCAGGTGAAACCATTGTAAACCCCACATCCATTGGTGATTGCCAATGGGACGCGCCAATCAGGCGGCTTTGTGGCCTCGCCGCCCCCGCGTGATCACACTCGGCTGAGGCAGGCAGGCCGCGATCAGTGCAGCATGAACCACAGGCGGAACAGCATGGTCTCGGGCCAGGTCTGCCGTGTCAGGCCACGCATGCGCAGCACGGCGCAACGCTGCATCGCGCTGCCGTTCATGGCACGCGCGATCGCGGCGATCTGTTCGCGCGCGACAGGGGAGGCCAACGCCGGCTGATCGGCAAGCGCCGCGACATTTTGCCTGAACCCGTTCATGAAGGCGTCCGGCCCACGCCGCAACGCGGCAACGGCACGCCGCAGCAGCGAGGATGGCGCGCCCACCATGTTGGCTTCGTGCTGGCGGTACAGCACCACCGGCGTGGCATCGAACAGCAGCTGACCGCCCGCGGCCGCCACCAGCAGGTAGCTCCACCAGTCGTGCAGCGTGGCGCCCGGCGCGCGGCTCGACGCGATCAGGCGAGCGGCGGCGCGGTTCAGCATCAGCGTGCAGCCGGTGGCGACATTCTGTGTCAGCGCCGCGGGGAAGGCCGGCGGTTGGCGCACCATGGCCGAGACTGTGATGCGCCGCAGCCCGACATCCACCAGGATCTGCCGCGCGCAATACAAGGCCGGCATCGCCACCGGCACGTCGCGCAGCGCGGCCAGTCCGCGCGCCAGCTTCTCCGGCAGCCAGACATCGTCCTGGTCGGCGAACGCCATAGTATCGCAGTCATCGGCGGCGGCAGCGCGCAACAGCCGCAGGAAGCTCTCGCTCGGTCCGACACGACCATCGAAAGGCAGCACGACCGAGCGTCCGGGCCCCAGCGTGGCGAGAAATCCTGCCACCTTTTGCGGCGTCGCGTCGGTGGACCCGTCGTCGCGCCAATACAGCACCCAGTCGCCGAATGATTGCGTGCGCAGGCTGTCGAGCTGCTCGCCCAGGAATCGCTCGCCATTGTACGTGGACAGCAGGACCGCCACGCGGCCGGGGGCCGACGTTTCGTCTGCATGGCTCATTCTGCCTATCCGGCGGTCCGCAGCGCCGGCGTTGCAGCCGCGGAGAAGATCGTGTCGATGGTGCGCGCCAGGCCGTCCTGCCAGGGCGGCAGGCGAAGCCCGAACACCGCTTCGAGCTTGCCGCAGTCGAGCCGTGAATCAGGCGGCCGCTTCGCCTTGGTCGGGTATTGCTCGGTGGTGATGGCTTCCACCATCGGCACCTGCTGCCCGTACCGGGCGGCCGCCGCGAAGGTCGCCGTCGCCAGGCTGTGCCAGTTCGTCCAGCCGGTTCCCGCAGCATGGTAGGTCCCGGCGTAGCGGTCCTGCCAGCCGTCGGTGGCAAGCCGCGCGGCCACGCCCAGGATCGCCTCCGCCAGATCGAGCGAACAGGTCGGGCAGCCGATCTGGTCAGCCACGACGCGCAATTGGCTGGAACGCTGGGCCAGGCTCAGCATGGTGCGGATGAAGTTCCTGCCGATCGGCGAATAGACCCAGGACGTCCGCACCACGATCGACCGGGAGCACCTTGCCGCCACGGCGCGTTCACCCGCCAGCTTGCTCGCCCCGTAGACGCCCTGCGGCGCAGTCGGATCGGTCTCGACGTAAGGCGCACTCTTGCGGCCGTCGAACACGTAGTCGGTGGAGATATGCATCAGCGGAACACCGGCCGCCTCGCATAGGCGTGCCAGCATTTCCGGACCATCGCGGTTGGCACGGAACGCCGCGTCGGCATCGTCCTCCGCCGCATCGACCGCGGTGTAGGCGGCAGCGTTCACCACCAGCCACGGCGCGGCTTCCGCGAACACCCCGGCGAGGCTAGCGGGCCGATCGAAATCCAGCACCGGACGGCCGACCCGGCGGACCGCGATGCCACGGGCCTGTGCGGCAGTTTCCAAGGCAATCGCCAGCTGGCCGGACCCTCCTACGATCAGGATCCGCGCTTCCATGTCAGAGCGCCAGCCACTCGCCACAATCCGCCAGACGCGGCAGCACGCGATCCTTTTCGGACAGGATCGTGTCCGCCGGCGCAATCGGCCAGGGAATCGCGAGCTCCGGATCGTTCCAGATCACCCCACGCTCCGCTGCGCGATCCCAAGGCGCAGTGACCTTGTAGATCACCTCGGTGTCCGGCTCGATGGTGCAATAGCCATGCAGTAACCCCGGGGGCACCCAGAGTTGCTGCCAGTTCTCGGCTGACAGCACGGTGCCGAAATGCCGCCCATAGGTTGGTGACCCGTGGCGAATATCAACCGCGACATCCCAGATCGCACCGCGCACCACGCGGATCAGCTTGCCCTGGGCGTTCGGCCCGATCTGTAGATGCAGTCCGCGCAGCACCCCGCGATCGGCCGATTGCGCGTGGTTGTCCTGGACGAACGACGCGGCAATCCCGGCCGCGACGAAGCGGCTTTCGCTCCACGTCTCGGAGAAGAAACCGCGATCATCGAGAAAGCGCGGCGGGGTCAGCAGCAAGACACCGGGGAGCGCGGTCGGCTCGACAATCATCCCTGCTCCCCCTCGGCCAGCTCCATCAGCGCCCGGCCAAGATCCGTCTTGCCGAGTTGACGAGCGTGGGTTCGTAGCATGTCGGCGTCGATGTAACCCATGCGGTATGCGACCTCCTCCGGGCAACCGACCAGCATGCCGGTGCGCGACTGGATGGTCTGCACGAAGGTCGCCGCCTGCAGCAGCGAGTCGGGTGTGCCGGCGTCGAGCCAGGCGCAGCCGCGCGACAGGCGTTCGACCGACAGCGTGCCCGCGTCGAGATACATGCGGTTCAGGTCGGTGATCTCCAGTTCGCCGCGGGCGGACGGGCGGATCGTGCGCGCCAGGTCGCTGACCCCGCGATCGTAGAAATACAGGCCGGTGACCGCCCAGTTGGACAGCGACGCTGCCGGCTTCTCCACGATGTCCACCGCGCGGCCGTTGCCGTCGAACGACACCACGCCGTAGCGCTCCGGGTCGCGGACCTGGTAGGCGAACACCGTGGCGCCCTGCGGCCGCGTCGCCGCCGCGCGCAGCATGGCGGAGAGATGTTCGCCGTGGATCAGGTTGTCGCCGAGAGCCAGGGCGCAGGAATCACCGGCGATCCAGTCGCTGCCGATCAGGAACGCCTGGGCAATGCCATCGGGCCGCGCCTGTTCGGCATAAACGAAGCGCACGCCGAACCGTGCGCCGTCACCCAGCAGGCGGCGGAACTGCGGCAGGTCCTCGGGCGTGGAGATCACCATGATGTCGCGGATGCCGGCCAGCATCAGCGTGGACAGCGGATAGTAGACCATCGGCTTGTCGTAGACCGGCAGCAGTTGCTTGGACGCCGCCAGAGTCATCGGGTGCAGCCGTGTGCCGGAGCCGCCGGCCAGCAGGATGCCCTTCATGCGGCGGTGCCCAGTCGCTCGCCGCCATAACGCTTGGCCCGCAGCGCCTGCCACCAGTCGCGATGCGCCAGGTACCAGTCGATGGTGCGCGCCAGCCCGGTCTCGAAGTCGTGCGGCGCGGTCCAGTCAAGCGCCGCCTCGGTCCGCGTCGGATCGATCTCATAGCGGAAATCATGGCCCGGGCGGTCGGTGACGAAATGGATCAGCCGTTCGCGCGGGCCGGCAGGGTCTGGCACGCAGCGATCGAGATGGGCACAGATCGCGCGCACCACCTCCAGGTTGCTGCGCGGCTGGCGGGCGCCGATGGCGTAGGTGGCGCCGGGTATGCCTTGCTCGAGCACGCGGACCAGCGCGGCGGCATGGTCCTCGACGAAGATCCAGTCGCGCCGGTTGGAGCCGTCGCCGTAAACCGGCAGTGGCTTGCCCTCCAGGGCATTCAGCGTCACCAGCGGGATCAGCTTCTCCGGGAACTGCCACGGCCCGTAATTGTTGGCGGTGTTCGAGACGATGGTGGGCAGTCGGTAGGTGTGGAACCAGGCGCGCACCAGATGGTCGGAGGCGGCCTTGCTGGCCGAATACGGACTGCGCGGATCGTACGGCGTGGTCTCGTCGAACGGTGCATCGTCCGGGCCCAGCGCGCCGAACACCTCGTCGGTGGAAATGTGATGGAAGCGGAAGGCCGCGCGCCGCTCGGTGGTGAGGCTGGCCAGATAGACCCGCGCTTCGTCCAGTAGGGTGAATGTGCCGACCACGTTGGTTTCGATGAACGCCGCCGGCCCGTCGATCGAGCGATCGACGTGGCTTTCGGCCGCGAGGTGCATCACGGCATCGGGCTGGTGGGTTGCAAAGATCTGCCGCATCGCCGAGGCCTCGGTGATGTCGGCGCGGATCAGCACGTGGCGATTGTGATACCGCCCTTCCTCCAGCGCGTCCTCGGACGCCGCGTAGGTCAGCTTGTCGACGTTCACCACCACGTGGTCGGTGTTGCGCAGCAGGTGCCGCACCACAGCCGATCCGATGAAGCCGCATCCGCCGGTCAGCAAGAGTTTCATTCGCCCGACATCCGGATCCCTCACGTTGCATCCTGCGCCGCCGCACGGCGCGGAGCGTTTAAAAATCCTTCACGGCCCCGTGAACTGGGAATGATTGTCGCGTTATGCCGATTTCCGGCCGGGTTGGGAAGCAGCGGGCAGGGCTCACACCCGACCGCACAGCCAACCGCCCCAGACCGCGATCATGCAGAACACCACCGACCCGGCAACGTAGCCGGCCGCCGGCCACAGGTCGCCGGCCTGGAGCAATGCCAGGGTCTGGAGGCTGAACGCGGAGAACGTGGTGAAGCCGCCGCAGACGCCGACCATGAGGAAGATTCGAAGGTCGGGGTGCATCCCGATGCGCGCCGGCGCCAGCGTCACGGCGGCGACCAGGCCGATCACGAAGGAGCCGACCACGTTGATCAGCAACGTGCCCCACGGGAAGCGCGGCCCGGTCAGCGCGGTCATTGCGGCGCCCAGCCAGAAGCGTGCGAGGCTGCCCGTCGCACCGCCAACCGCCACCGCCAGCCAGGTCGTGGGGCCCCCCATGCCTGTCTCCCGTCATGGCCGGGCCCTGTCCCGGCCGTCAGCAGGTTACCGGCGGCGATGTTCGGGACAAGGCCCGGCCATGACAGAGGGCAGGGTTGGGGACCGGATACGTATGGCGAGCGCATCGGCCCTGCGCCGTGCGCATGGGGAGACTGCTTGGCACCTTATCATAACGTGGCTTATTATCAGCCGTGGCTGCCATTGGACCACTTTACGGTGCATTATTTCCAACGCGACCTGATGTTCCTGCTGCATGACGTCGCCCGGTTGCTGCGCGTCGATGCCGACAAGCGGGCGCGCGCCCACGGCATGACCCGGGCTCAATGGGGCATCCTGATCTGGCTCGAGCGCCAGCCGGGGCTATCGCAGAAGGAACTCGCGGAAATCCTGGAAGTCGAGCCGATCACCGTCGCCCGGCTGATCGACCGGCTGGAAGCCCGCGGCATGGTGGAACGGCGGCCGGACCCGAAGGATCGGCGGATCTGGCGGCTGCATTTATGTTCGCCGGCCTATTCGGTGCTGGGCGAAATCGATCGCCAGAGGGCGCAGATGCGCGCCTTGCTGACCGACGGGTTGGACGTTGCAACAATAGAAACGATGACGGAAGCGCTGCTGACAATGAAGACGACGCTGACCCACGAGGCGCATCCAGCCCGCCGCTACTCGCCGGTTGAAACCGATGCGCGGGAGGTTGCGTAATGTCGCAGGCCGCCACCGCCGGATCCGCCCCGCGGGTCGCCGAAGCGCCGGTTCGCAGCCGGCGCATGAGCCGCCAGCTGCTCCGGCCGCTGCTGATGCTGGGCGGCATCGTGGTGGTGGCCGTCGCGTCCGGCACCTACTGGCTGACCGGCGGCCGCTACGTCTCGATCGACGACACCTATGTGCGCGCCGCCAAGGAGACGCTCGCCACCGACATTTCCGGCACCGTGCAGTCGGTCCCGGTGCGTGAGGGCCAGCGTGTCAAGAAGGGCGACGTGCTGCTGCAGCTCGATCCGCGCCAGTTCCAGATCGCGGTCGATGGCGCCAGGGGCAATCTCGGCGCCATCAGCCTCGACCTCAATGCCAGGAAGGTGGACTACCAGCGGATGCTCCGCGAGGTCGAGGTCAAGCAGGCCCAGGTGCAATCCGACCAGGCGAATTTCGACCGCTTTGCCAGCCTGGTGAAGTCGGGCGGCGTGACCCGCGCCGACTACGACAACGCGCGCTTCCAGCTCGCCACCGACCAGCAGGCGGTGTTGGCCCTGAAGATGATGGCGGAGGTGCAGCTGGCCAAACTCGGTGGCGATCCGTCGGTCGATGTCCGCACGATGCCGGACTACCTCCAGGCGAAGGCCAGGCTCGACGAGGCGCAGCGCCAGCTCGACGACACGGTGATCCACGCGCCGTTCGACGGCATCGTCACGCAGGTCGATACCGTGCAGCCGGGCATGTACCTCGCGGCCTCAACCGCGGCGTTCGGCATCGTCTCCACCGAGGATGTCTGGGTCGAGGCCAATCCGAAGGAGACCGAACTCACCTGGGTGAAGCCGGGCGATCCGGTTGACGTGGTGATCGATACCTATCCCGGCCGGCACTGGAAGGCCGTGGTGGGGAGCATCGCGCCGAATTCCGGCTCGGAGTTCTCGGTGCTGCCGGCACAGAACACGTCGGGCAACTGGGTGAAGGTGGTGCAACGCATTCCCGTGCGCATCCGGGTCGAGCGCCAGCCGGGCGACCCCGAACTGCGCGCCGGCATGAGCGTTGAAGCCGAGATCGACACCGGACACCACCGCACGCTCGCCGACCTGTTCTAGACGGACCCATCATGTCCCCGGGCCCACACGATCAGGTGCCGCATCGCCTGATCATCACGCTGTGCACGGTCGGCGCCACGTTGATGCAGGCGCTCGACCAGACGATTGCCAACGTGGCGCTGCCTTATATGCAAGGCAGCCTATCGGCGAGCTTCGACGAAATCACCTGGGTGCTGACCTCCTATATCACCGCAGCGGCAATCATGACCGCGCCGGTCGGCTGGCTGGCCGCGCGGTTCGGCCGCAAATACCTGTTCATCACCTGCCTGACCGGCTTTACCATCACGTCGATGATGTGCGGTGCGGCGCAGACGCTGCACGAGATGGTACTGTTCCGGCTGCTCCAGGGCATGTTCGGCGCGGCCCTGGTGCCGCTGTCGCAATCCACGATGCTGGACATCTATCCGGTGGAGAAGCGCGGGTCCGCCATGGCGATCTGGGGAGTCGGCGTGATGATCGGCCCGATCCTCGGTCCCACACTCGGTGGCTACCTGACCGAGATGTACAACTGGCGGTTCGTGTTCTACATCAACCTCCCGTTCGGCATCCTGGCGACCTTGGGCCTGGTGTTCTTCATGCCGCGCAGCGAACCGCGTGATGGCATGCGATTCGACTGGATCGGTTTCGCGGTGCTCAGCCTCGGCATCGGCGGCGTGCAGATGATGCTGGACCGGGGCCAGGACCAGGACTGGTTCAGCGCCCGCGAAATTGTCATCGAGGCGGTCCTCGGCGGCCTCGGCGTCTATCTGTTCGTGGTCCACATGCTAACGGCGCGGCGGCCATTCATTCCGCCCAGCCTGTTCAAGGACCGCAACTTCTCGACTGGCGTGGCGATGATGTTCGCTGCCGGGACCATCCTGGTGTCGAGTTCGTCGCTGATGGCGCCGTGGCTACAGAACCTGGCAAACTACCCGGTGGATACCGCGGGGCTGATCATGGCGCCGCGCGGCATCGGCACCATGGCCGCCATGGTGCTGGCCGGCCGCATCGCCGCGCGCACCGATGCCCGGTGGCTGATGGGGGGCGGCATCCTGTGCATGGTGTGGTCGATCTGGGAAATGACCAGTTGGACGCCGGATATTTCCGAGATGCGGCTGATCTTCACGATCTGCGTGCAGGGGTTCGGACTGGGCATCCTGTTCATCCCGCTGCAAATGGTGGCGTTTGCCACATTGCCGGTGTCGCTGCGTACCGACGGCGCGTCGCTGTTCAGCCTGGCGCGCAATATCGGCGCGGCGATCGGCGTGTCGGTGACGTCGTCCATGCTGGCGCACAACACGCAGGCGCTGCATGCGGAAATCGGCGCGTCGGTGACCCCGTTCAACCGCGCACTGCAGGATGGCGGCGCGGTACAACAGCACCTCAATCCGGCAACCCACCACGGCGCCGCGATGCTCGACCACATCATCAACCAGCAGGCGCAGATCATCGCGTATGTCGATGACTACAAGCTGATGATATTCACCACGCTGCCGGCGCTGCTGCTGCTGTTCCTGATGCGTCGTCCACGCCAGGCCGCGGTACCGACGGACGCGCACGCGGCAATGGATTGAAGCGCAATGCAACAGGCACTTTTTTAAGCGCTTTCCCGCTCCCGCAAGGGGAGGGGGAGGATGGTGCTGCGCCGCTGGGTGCTCCGGTAGCGCTGGAAGATTACCTCGATGCGCTTCACTGCCTCATCCAACGCGGCGGCCGCCTATCGCATCGCCGTCGCGATATCGTGGAACAGGTGCGCCGGCAGGCCGCCGCCCTGCACCGATTTCATCGGCCGATTGTCGTCGTTGCCGAGCCAGACGCCGATGATCTCGCCATCGATGCCACCGATGAACCAGGCGTCGCGATAATCCTGCGTCGTGCCGGTCTTGCCGGCGACCAAGTGGCCGGGGACCGCCGCTGCACGGCCGGTGCCGCGCGTTACCACCGCGGTCATCATGCGCACCATCATCGCGGCAAGTTCCGGATCGATGACGGGTTGCGGTGCCGCATGTGCTGCCTCGATGACATGGCCGTCGGCATGCAGCGTGTCGATCGCGAACGGCGTGATGCGGGCACCGCCATTGAAGAACGCGGCATAGGCGGAGGCGAGTTCCAGCAGGCCGACCTCGCCGGTGCCGAGTGCCAGCGAGGCGTCGTTGGGCAGCTTGTCCGCAATGCCGAGATTCGCCGCCAGCCTGGCGACCACGCGCGGGCCGCCGGCCTGCACCAGCAGGCGCACCGCGGCGGTGTTGATGGATTGCGCGAGTGCCTCCTCGACGCTGATCTCGCCGAGATAGCGCCGTTCAAAATTGACCGGGCTCCAGTTGCCGATGCGGACCGGGGCATCCAACACGGCGTCGTCCGGCCGCACGCCTTTCTGCAGCGCGGCCAGCCAGGTGAACGGCTTGAACGCCGATCCGGGCTGACGGCGTGCCAGCACGGCGCGGTTGTAGGAACTCTGGCGATAGTCCCGGCCGCCGACCATCGCCCTGACCGCGCCGCTGGCAGCATCCAGCGCGACCACGGCGCCCTGCGAGATGCCGGCCGCGGCGCCCGGTCCATCCAGCAACGCCACCAAATGCTGCTCTGCGATGCCCTGCAGGCGCGCGTCGAGCGTGGTGCGCACCGTGGCGTCGGCATTCGCCGGCGCGGCCGCCTGTGCCCGATCGGCTGCCCAATCGGCGAACCATCCGGCGGCGAGCGGCGGCGCCGGCGGGAAGGCGATCTGCGCGGCGGCGGCCTGCGCCTGGGCGGCAGTGATCGCGCCGGTGTCCGCCATCGCCGCCAGTACGTCGCGTGCTCGGGCCGCGGCGGCGCCGGGGTCGGCGCGCGGGTTGAACCGCGACGGCGCCCGCGGCAGGCCGGCCAGCATGGCCGCCTGCCACAGCGTCACATGCCGCGCGGACACGCCGAAATACAGCCGCGCCGCGGCGTCCACGCCCCAGGTGCCGGAGCCCAGGTAAACCCGGTTCAGCCAGATCTCGAGGATCTCGCGCTTGGTGAAGCTGTGTTCCAGCCACAGCGTCAGCAACAGTTCCTGCACCTTGCGGCGGAAGGTGCGGGCGTTGGTCAGGAACAGGTTCTTGGCGACCTGCTGTGTGATGGTGGAGCCGCCCTGCACGACGCGTCCGTGCACCAGATTGGTCCAGGCGGCGCGCGCCAGTCCGAGCGGATCGATGCCGGGATGGTGCCAGAACCGGCGGTCCTCCACCGCCACTGCGGCGGCGGGCAGGTAAGCTGGCATGTCGGACAGCCGGAGCGGATCGCCGACCACGTCGCCGAAACTGGCGAACACATGGCCGGTACGGTCCTGCAGCGTCAGGCTGGGTCGGCGTGAGGCATCCAGCGCGGCTTCCGGACGCGGTAGGTCGCGCGCGCACCACAGCACCACCAGTGCGAGCGCCAGGGCGCCCCAGATCGCGGTGATGACGGCGTAGCGCAGCAGGCGGAAGTGCGAACGGCGCGGCGCATCGATGCGCGGCGGCGGCGTGTGCGCTGTGCTGCGCTGTGTCGGGCCAGGCGGCCGCCGGCCTGGCGGCGCACGACGTGGTACTCGGCGATCTTCGGGGACAATGCGAGGGGCGCGGGGCATCCGGGGCGCTTCTGATACGGGATCGCGCCCGCTTCGGGGAAGTGCGTTCCGATGCCGCGTCGCGGCGAGCGGCGGGTCGTCGGCCAGTCGGCTGGATGGTCAGCCGCAATCGACCCCGAGTCTGTCATTGGACGGCTTTTGAATAGGCACGGCGGCCTTCCGGCCGCCGTGCCTTGCCCAAACTGCCTCAGGCGCTCCAAACATGCGCCTGGAACGGCGCCTCCAGCGGCGGATTTGTGACGTTGCCGGTGTAATTGGTAATCGTCGAGGCTGCGACCACGCCGATCACTTCGAGCAGGTGATCCTTGCCGAAACCTGCTGCAAGAAACGCCTCGCGGTCCTGATCGGCGATCCGGCCGCGCTTTTCGATCAGCGTCCTCGCGAGCGTCGAGAGTGCGCCGAGCTTGCTGTCATTGGGCGCGCGGCCGGCGCGGATGGCGTCCACGTCCGCCGGAGCCAGGCCTTCCTTCAGGGCAAGAGCAGTGTGGAAGGCGACGGCCCAGGCGCAGGCGTTCGTCACCGCGTTGGTGAGAAGCAGCGTCTGGATCTGCGCCTCGGTGAAGCTGCCACTATGGACGCGGCCAAACAGGCCGAGGAGGCTGTTAATCAGCACTGGTGATGTCGCCATCGCGCCGGCGATGTTGGGGATGATGCCGAAGGCCGCGTGCAGATCCTGCAGCGCGGGCTTCGAGGCCTCCGGAGCGGTATCGATCGTGTAGACTGGAAACTGTTCCATCTGGTCCTGCCTTTCGACCTCGGTGAGCGAACCCGCCGCGCCCTGCCCCTCCCCCGCTGTCCCCGCCGCGCGAGGGCGACGGACGGGAAGGGATGCTGGGGCGACGCGTCCTGCGCAGCCGATCTAGGCGCAGTCGGCGAGGCAGGATTGCCAATTACCCCACGTTCCGCGCCACGCGCGGGCGCCTGGCTCACGGACTGAAACGGGCGCGATAGTCGTGCGGGGGCGTCGACAGGAGGCGCAGGAAGCTGCGGCGCATCGTCTCCTCCGTTCCGAAGCCGCACTGGCGCGCGATGCGCTTGATGGGGGACGTGGTGTCGGAGAGAAGCCGGCGAGCGGCTTCGACCCGAACCCGCTCCACTGCCCGCGCCGGTGTCAGGCCGGTCGCCTCGAGATAGCGGCGGCTGAAGCTGCGCTCGCTCATTCCGGCCTGGGCGGCCAGGGTGCGCAACGACAGGTCGCGGGTGAGATTGGCCTCGATCCAGGCGTGCAGCTTGCCGAACGGCGCCTCCCCCGCCTGCAGTGACAGGGCGGCGCTGAACTGGGCCTGGCCGCCCGGGCGCTTGAGAAACACCACCAGATAGCGCGCGACCGCGAGCGCCATGTCGCGGCCGAGGTCTTCCTCCAGCAATGCCAACGCGAGGTCGATCCCGGCGGTGACTCCAGCGGATGTCCAGATTGGGCCGTCGCGCACGAAGATCGGATCAGGTTCGACACGCACGGCGGGGAAGCTTCGGGCCAGATCGTCGCAGAACGACCAGTGGGTGGCTGCGCGACGGCCGTCGAGGATACCGGTCGCCGCCAGGAGGTAGGCCCCGGTGCAGACCGAGGCGGTGCGCCGGGCCTCCGCGGCACGGACCGTGACCCAGGCCAAGAGCTCCCTTTCCTCCGCCGCTGCCTTCACGCCGGGGCCGCCGGCGATGATCAGGGTGTCGACCGGGGTGCCTGGTGGCGACAGGTACTGTGTCGCGAGCATGATGCCGGCCGATGCGGTGACGCTCGGCGCCTGTCGGGCGACGATGCGGACGGTGTAGGGATGGGGGCCGCCGGCTTTGGCGACGGTCTCGTTGGCCGTCGCGAAGACCTGCAGCGGACCGGTGACGTCCAGCAACTGCACGGCGTCGAAGGCGACCATTTCGATCACGCGGGAGGCGGGTAGCGTGCGCACGGTTGGCAGGATTGGTGGGTTCTCTGGCATCACCGCCACCGAATGCCACGGCAAAGTGGCGCTGTCCAATCAACGCGCAGGATGGAGGCGCCCATGCTACCGAACGAGACACATCTGCAGATCGGGTCCCTGGTGTTCGACGGGATGGACCAGATCGACCTGACGGGACCGTTCGAGGTGCTCTCCCGCATCCCGAATTCAACATACCGGCTGTATGGCACCGACGCGCGGGAAGTGCGCGACGTGAAAGGGCTGCGGCTGGTGCCGGACGCAGACTTGGGCGATGCGCCTCCCCTCGATGTGCTGCATGTGCCGGGCGGGTATGGGCAGGAGGCGCTGATGGACGACGAAGCCGTGCTCGGCTGGATCCGCCATCAGGCTGGGGGTGCGCGGGCGGTGTTTTCCGTCTGCACGGGCGCGCTGCTGTGCGGGGCGGCGGGGTTGCTCCGGGGACGGCGGGCGACGACGCATTGGGCTTCGTTCCATCTGCTGCCGTTGTTCGGAGCCATTCCCGTGAACGAGCGCGTCGTGGTCGACGGAAGCTGGGTGTTCGCTGCCGGGGTGACGGCGGGGATCGACGGCGCATTGCGGCTCGCCGCGGACCTGCACGGCGTCGAAGTCGCCCAGTCGATTCAGCTTCATATGGTCTACGCGCCTGAACCGCCGTTCAATAGTGGCACGCCGGAAACGGCGCCCGCCGAGATCCTGGATCAGGCTCGAAAAGCCGTAGCTGACATCACGGCCCAGCGAGAGGAGACTGCCAGGCGGGTCGCGGCAAGGCTCGGTCGACCCTAGTCTAGCTCACGCAGCCCATCCACACCGGCGACGCCGGATTGCCGGCCTCGAACATCACCCATACCGCACTGCCGACCGGCGGCGTTGCGGTCGATTTGTACTCTCGGCACGGCGCGGCCCAGGCGCTTGCGACGCCACCGACCGATGGCACGCTGACCTGCACGCGCCCCTTCATCATCGGATCGGCGGTATTCATCACGTTGCCCCGGTAGATTCCATAATGCGCCACGTCGTCCTCCCTGTCGGTCATGCAAATCAGCCTACACGGTGCACGACCGCATCGGTTTCCGGTGGACACGTGCGCGTGAGGGCGACAAGCGCGAGGGTTGACGTTCTTAGCCCCTCCCGCGAGGCGGGATGAAGTCGCGGTGCGTCCCTGTTGCCGGCATGGTCCGGCTTGCGCAGATTGCGGCCGGCAATGCGACGGGGGATGCGATGAAGGGGCTGTTTCTCGATGCGGTGGACGATCTGGCGGACGTGTTCCGCCGCGTGGTGCGCCCTGACGACCCGCCGGTGGCGGTGAACGAACAGCTCGAAGTGCCGCCGCACACGCTGCCCGGGCTGCTCGCCGGCTACGACTTCGTGCTCGACGACCATAGCCAGATGCCGACCGAAATCATGCGCACCTGCGTCGGGCTGAAGCACATCATCTTTCTCGGCACCGGCGCGCGCAGCTACATGCACCCCGAGGAACTCGCCGAACACGGCATCGCCGTGCACATCATCAAAGGCTATGGCGACACCGCAGTGGCGGAGCACACCATTGCGCTGATGTGGGCGGCAGCGCGGGGCCTGGCGGTGATGGACCGCGGCATGCGCGACGGCCGCTGGGTGCGCACCGAGGGCATGCAGCTCACCGGCAAGACGCTCGGCCTGCTGGGGTTCGGCGGCATCGCCGGCGAAGTGGCGCGGATCGCGGTCGGGTCGGGCATACGGGTGATCGCCTGGAACCGCTCGCCGAAGACCGCACCGGGGGTCACGTTCGTCGATCTGGATACACTGCTGGCGCAGAGCGATGTGCTGTCGGTGCATCTGCTACTGACCGATGAAACGCGCGGCTTCCTCGGCGCCGAGCGGCTGGCGAAGCTCCGGCCCGGGACGGTGCTGGTGAACACTGCGCGCGGCGCCGTGGTGAATGAGGCGGCGATGATCGCGGCGCTGCGGTCCGGGAGGCTGCGCCACGCCGCACTGGATGTGTTCGACACCGAGCCGATGGCGCCGGGGCATGAATTGGCGACGCTGCCCAACGTGACCCTGTCGGCGCATAGCGCATTCCGCACGCCGGAGGCGTCGGAGAACCTGATCCGCAGTGCGCTGGACATCGCGAAGCGGCTTGCTACAGGTTGATGGCGGGCCCGCCTGGCGGAATGGTAGACGCAGCGGACTTAAAATCCGCAGCCGTGATGGCATGGGGGTTCGACTCCCCCGGCGGGCACCACCTCACTGACTGCTGCCACCGCCCTCTGTGGCCGAGGGAGACCGCCGCAAACGCACGGCGCTCGCTGATACACGAAAAGCCAGGGGGATCATCACGGATGACCTCGGAGCAATTCCTGCTTGAGGCTCGATGACGCAGGGTCGGGACCGAGGAACGTGGCCAGCATCGCCTGGGCGAACTGCGGCGAGGAGATCGTGCCAATCCATCGCCCGCTGACTGTCACGGTCGCACCGTTCTGGTTGAAGAGTAAGGAATAGTTGTCACCCACGTGCATGGCGGGCACCACGGCAAGAAATCGCTGCACATCCTGCGGATCCAGCTGGCACGGAGCTTTACAATTGTTCTCAAGTCCCTCACGCCAAGCGTTGCGAGCTTGATCGGCGCTGACATTGTGTTCGAACCTCACTGTCAACAGCTTGGTCTCCGGTGACCGGATAATCTCCTCTGGATTGGTACTCAAATGCTCCAAGTAGAGACTGGCGACGTAGATATGGATGCCGAGTATCGAATAGGTACGTAGGCCATAACCATTCAGATGCAGCGCCTTCCCGTCCACCCGGAGCGTGTCGGGCACTCGCACATTACCGAGTTGCGCTGCGTGCGCCACGAATCGGACCGGCGCAAGACTGATGAGTATAATCAGAGCGCACGAGGAAAAGGTGGGCAGAAGGGACGACCATCGTTTGATGAGAGTTCTCCTATCGGATGCGCGTCGATTTTGGCAGGCGGTTGCATTCCCCTCAAGACCGTCCGAACCAGTGTCCAGATGCTACCCACAGACTTTTCAGCGCACGCAGGCATGAGGACATTGGCAATTCGCCGAATGTGCTGACTGACAAATTGATGAGCGCCCTGGCATCCATCGCTGGCAAGAATGTCGTCCCCGCAGCTTTGGCCACGCGTTCGATTGCTGCCTGTGCCATGTCGCCGAGGGTCTCGGATGGAGGCCGTCATGCGCTGGCGGGGTGGCGGGTTCGACTCCCCCCGGCGGGCAGGCCGTCAGGCAGCGGTGGAAATGCGATGTCGGAACAGCACGGCATCCAGGCTGTAGGCGCCGGCACCGAACGCGGCGACATAAATGAAGCCTCCGGCCATCGCGACGTTCTTCCAGAAGTGGATCTGCATATCGAGATCAGCCCAATTGCTGTGGGCAACCACCGCCGTTGCGATGCACCAGACGCCCAGGGCGGCTGCGGCCGCTCGGCTGAATAGCCCGAACAGGATCAGCAATCCGCCGCCCAGTTCGACAATGATTGCGAGCACCATGGCGACCTGGGGCATTGGTGCGCCTTCCTTGACCATCATGGCGGCGGTGGCGGCGGGTGCGGCCAGCTTGGAATAGCCGAAGATCACGAAAATTGCGCTCAACAGCACGCGTCCAACGGCCTGCAGGGTATTTGCGGTGTGATCGGTCATCCGAGTTCCCTTCCGGCGACAGGCGGAACTCAATCATGGTATCGCTGACGACATTCTCCAGCCCACGGCGTCGCGCCCGACCGGGACGTTCGCATGCACGTGAAGCGCCGGCCCGGTCTACGGTTCCGAGGCCTGGCAGGAACCGGCCATTGACGGATCGGCTGTGCGGGCTGGCGGGGTCGATCGCTCAAGGCTCGCCGCCGACGCCGGCGGCGGCTAATATGCGGTATGGCAAAGAAATCTGCGGCACGGCGATCCAGGGCGTCCGCTGCGCGCCCGTTCCTCGATCTGCTCGAGCAATTGGAAAACCTGACGATGACGGCCGACCTCGATTGGCCGGACGCCATCAGGGCTGACGCACAGCGGCGGCTAAACCGGCTCGCCCGTGCCTTGCGGCACGCGCCGGAAACGAGCGCGAGGTTCGACGTCTAGGGTTCAGGCCGCAGCCGACCCGGCAGTGGTCAACGTCAAAGTATTGCCGTCGACAATCAGCCACCCTTGGGAGGCTGCATAAGTACAGGCCAACCTGAAGTCGGGCATCTTCCAATCACCGACCTCGGATGTTTCAGCGAGGTCGCCCAAGTCCAGTTTGCTGCCGACGCGGCAATTCTTGCCATACACGACAATATCCAGCAGCTTTCTGCCGATTACTTCAGCTGTCTGCTTTCTTGGACGATTCGCGGCGGCGCGGCGGCGCTCGATATTCTGTTGTGCGATATGTTCTCCCATACCCAACAACTTAACGGCGCCGCCGGCTACTGACCAGTAGCCTGGGCCTTCAAAACTACCAGTTCACGGCTCTGTGATTGCCCGAGGCGCGCGGCACAGGGGCCGGGATGGTGTCTTTCAGCGACGGCTGTGGCGCGCGCCTGGACAGCTGCCGATCCCACGGTTGCGGGCGAACGCAGTACATCTCCGCGGCATCCGTCCCATTTGAGCTTGGCGGCATACAGCGGACGGGCCGCTGTCCCAGCCCAGCCATCGAATCCACAGATCGGCACAGGCGGCCTCACCGGCGCTCGATGTTGCGCAAACGTGCACACTGCGCACATGCCGCGCGGCCAGGCCGCGCACGGCCGGCAGCATCGTTTCGGCCGGGGCCAACGCATGCGATGCGTCCAGGCCGGGAAGCACAACGGCGATTTCCTCGCCGCCACGGCGCACCGCAAAGTCCGTCGGCCCGCAGCAGACGGCCCTGGATGGTATGGGCGAACATCCGCAGGCACCTCGCCGGCAAAGTGGCCATAGCAGTCGTTGTCGTTTTGAACTGGTCGATATGGACCAGCGTTTGATCGACCAGCGTTTGATCGAATTGATGATTGGCGGGGGATAATGCGAGAAACCCGCCCACACGCCTCGCTGCGAGGCAATTCCAGGGATCAGATCATCAACCAATGAATCTCGACCAGGCCCGACGCGATCTGGCGCAAGCATTGGACGCACAGGCGGAGCCCAACGCTGACCATCGCATGAGGGCTGCCCGGCACGTCCTGGTCGTCCGCGGCGCCGAAGCGCTTGCCATCGAGCCACCAACGAGTGGCGCGGTAAACGATGTCATCAAGGCCGCCCTGGGTGCACCGGGTACGCCGGCCCGTCGTGCATTCGCGGTGCTGCTGGTCCATGCGCTCGGTGTCGATGGTCTGGTGGCTTCCAGGTCGAACCGTGGCCAACTCGACCGCGACGTCTGCAAGTTCATCGAAAGCGCCCTGCCGACAGTGCTGCAACGATCGGATTATCCATTTGGCGCCGAGACGTACGAGAAACGGCAATTGCTTGGGCGGCTTCACACGGCGATTGACGAGTTGATGAAACCGCTGGAGCCGACATTTCCGCCGAACGTCCAGGGATTGTACGCGGGGTAGCGACGCTGCATTGTCCGGACCATCGTCACCGCTGTTTGCCTGCATGGTCGAGCGCCAGCAGGACCAGTGCATCCACGCTGCCACCTTGCGACCGCGGCATGGATCGTGGTTCCGATCGAACTGGCAGCGAATGGTCCGGCATGCCGCATCCTGGCCGACACCGGGCTACAAGATCAATGAGCGCGGGGGTTGCTCGCCGCACTCGTGACGGTGTGCTTCCTGACGGCGTGTCAGGGTACCATCACCAGTCCCGCGCCACTGATCACGCCAGCCAACGCGGCTTATCCGCTGCCTGCGATTGCAACCGTCGAGGCCATGACACTCGACGAGGACCAGGTCTGGGAGAGCAACGAGGGCAAGGCCTGGCTGACCCTGGAGGACCGGTCATACCACGTGAGCGGTCCCGACGACACGGCGCCATCGCCTGACACTTATCTGTTCCGGCAGATCGGGAAAGGCCTGTTCATTGTCCAGGCCAGCAACGGCAAGGAGTGGGCGTGCGGCCTGATCGTACGCGCCGATGTTGACTATCTGTTTACCTTCAACCTCGAAGGCCAACGGTGCACGAATCTGTCGGCGTGCGAACTGCGCCGGTTCAATGCGACCCTGCAGGATGATGGCTGCTCGGTTTCGAATCTGCGCGAGCTGACCGCATTTGCTGTTGGGCCTGCGGCGTAGGTTCCCGTAACCGACCTCTGCGTTCACTGTACGCGGAGCCGGTTGATCCACGTCAATGCGCGCGACGGCCAATCCGTGCAGTCTGCTGGCGCGCACCGGATCGAGCCAGCGCGACAGCAAGACAGGACACCGTGGCCATGCACGTTGCCGCGACCAACCAGGCCGTCAGCCATGAAAGCGACACAGTCATTGCCGAACCTCGTGCAATGACACCGGCAGAGTTGCGACAACTGGGAGTTCCCAGCCTGGTCTATCTGCGGGCCGGCATGCGGAACGGCGAGGTACGGTTTGCCATTCACGCGGCCGACGGGACGCCGATGGCCGAGGTCGAGGACATTGAGCTCGCCATTGAGCTGGTGTCCGAGCACGGCATGGAATTCGTGGCGGTACATTGATGGCGGTCATTGCGACGACGATCGAGCCGAACGGCATTGCGCGCATCTTCTTCGACTGCCGCGCAGCCGACGCCGACCCGGACGAAGAAGCCCGCATCGCAGAGGTCATCGAACAGGCCTTCGCGATGGCCGATGGCGAGACGGATCGACTCCCCAGGGCGGCGTAATGCCGCTCCCACTAATATTCGATCGCGCGCGCCATCCGTAACCCCTGTAGGGCGGAAAAGCGCAGCGGATTCCGCCGTGTCCGCGCGGCGGCGGAATGCGCTGCGCTTTGGCGCCCTGCGTAACTCAGCCCAGGGCCGCCAGCACCCGATCACAGACATGCGCCATGGCGTCGTCGCTCAGGTCCGGGTGGATCGGCAATGCGAGAATGCGCTGCGCGAGGTCCTCGGACACCGCCAGGCGTGAGCCATCGTGATGGTCCCGGTAGGCCGGCTGCAGGTGCAGCGGTCGCGGATAGTAGATCGCCGTCGGCACGCCATCCGCTCGCAGCGATGTCTGCACATGATCGCGTGTGGCAGCGTTCGGCAGCAGGATCGCATAGATCGCCCACGCGCTGGTGCTGTCCGCCACGCGGGCCGGTGTCGTCACCGCATTGCCCAGCCGCGAATCATAATACCGCGCGACGCGTTCACGGATCGCCAACTCGTCGGCGAACACCGTCATCTTGGCCAACAGCACTGCCGCCTGGATCGAATCCAGCCTGCCGTTCATGCCGGTGCGCAGCACCTCGTAGCGCGTCGTGCCTTCGCCGTGCGTGCGCAGGCTGCGATACAACTCGGCGCGCTGGTCGCTTTCGGTCAGCAATGCGCCGCCATCGCCGTAGGCGCCGAGAGGCTTCGACGGAAAGAAGCTGGTCGCCGTGGCATCGGCTGCCGCGCCGAGTGGACTGCCATGCAAGGTGCAGCCGAAGCTCTGCGCGAGATCGTCCAGCGTGAACAGCCCTTCGCGGCCGGCGATGGCGTTCAGTGCGGGCCAGTCCGCCGGCTGGCCGAACAGGTCCACACCGATCAGCGCACGCGGGCGCAGACTGCCGTCACGCCGCACTTCGGCAATGCGCTGCTCCAGGTGTGCCGGATCGATCTGGAAGGTGCGAGGATCGACGTCGACGAACACCGGCGTCGCCCCCAGTACCAGCGGGACCTCGGCCGTCGCGGTGTAGGTGAAGGCGGGCAGAAACACCGCGTCGCCCGGCCCGATGCCTTCCGCCATGAAGGCGATCTGGATCGCGTCGGTGCCGGAGCTGACCGCCACGCAATGCTTCGCGCCGCAGAACTTCGCCAGTTCGGCTTCCAGTTCGGCCACCTCGGGGCCGAGGATGAACTGGCAATGTGCCAGCACCTTGTCCAGCCGCCGGCGCAGGTCGGCTGTGATGCGGGCCTGCTGGGCCTTCAGGTCGAGGAATGGGACGGCAAGGCGGTTGGTCATGGGCGATTCACCACGGGCATCAGTCCTTCGGCGTTGTGCTCGAACTCGGTCACCAGCCGCCCGAGCAGGGCGAGTGCCAGCCGCGCCTGGCCGCCGCGGCAGGCGGCGGCGATCTCATCGATGGCGCGCCCGACGATGGCGGGGTCGGCGGTGCGCGGCGCCGCCATCAGCAGGCCGGGGTAGGCCGTCGGCACCGGCGGCTCCTTCCCGTGGAACAGCTCCTCGTGCAGCTTTTCGCCGGGACGCAGGCCAGTGAAGCGGATTTCCACGTCGCGCTCCGGCGTCAGCCCGGCCAGCCGGATCATCTGCCGGGCCAGGTCGACGATTTTCACCGGCTTGCCCATGTCGAGCACGAAGATGCCACCCTCCTCGCCCGACGGCAGCGCCGCGTCGCCGGTGCCGACCACGCTGGCCTGCAACACCAGGCCGACTGCCTCGCGAACCGTCATGAAGTAGCGCTGCATATCCGGATGCGTGACGGTCAGCGGGCCGCCGCGCTCCAACTGGCGCTGGAACAGCGGCACCACCGAGCCGGTGCTGCCCAGCACATTGCCGAACCGCACCGTGATGCAGCGCATGCCATTGCCCGAACTGCGCGCCGAGATATCCAGCGCCTGGCAGTACATCTCGGCCAGCCGCTTCGACGCGCCCATCACCGAGGTGGGGTTTACCGCCTTGTCGGTGGAGATCAGGACCATCGCCAGGGCGCCGACGCTGCGCGCGGCGTCCGCCACGTGGCGCGTGCCGGCAACGTTGGTGAGCAGGCCTTCCAGCGGATTGGCTTCCACCATCGGCACGTGCTTCAGGGCGGCGGCGTGGAACACCAGTTCTGGCCGCCATTGCTCGAATACCCCGCGGATGCGGGATTCGTTGCGGATATCGGCCAGCAGCGACTCACGCGGGACGTGCGGGTGGCGCTCGGCAAGCTCCAGGTCGATCAGCCACAGCGCATATTCGCCGTTGTCCACCAGGATCAGCCGCTCCGGCCCGAGCGCCGCCACCTGGCGCGCCAGTTCGCTGCCGATGGTGCCGCCGGCCCCGGTCACGATGACGCGCCGGCCCTGGATCAGCCGCGCCATGCCCTCGCGGTCGAGCGGCACCTGGGGGCGGTTCAGCAGGTCCTCGATCGCCATCGGCCGCAGATCGAGCTGACGGGGGCTGTCCAGCAAAGCGGTCGGGTCGAGGGCGGTGGGCCGTGGCGCGCGGCGGATGCGCATGCCGTAGCGGTCGGCCTGCTCGATCAGCACTGTGAGGGACTGGCCGGACATGTCGGGAGTGGCCACGACGAGCGTGTCGGGCAGGCGGTCCTCGCCATCTAAGCGCTGCAGCACGGAGGCGGTATCCTCGACCGAGCCGAGGATCGGGTAGCCGTGAATGCGCCGCCCGGTCTGGCGCGAGCCGATCGCCAGCAGACCCTCGACCCGCAGCGCCTGCCGCCGGTCGCCGATCAGGGCGCGGAGGAACAGATCGACATCCTCCGCCGCACCGACCAGCAGGGCGGAGGGCACATCGGCGGCATAGGCGGTCGGCAGCTTGCCGGTGGGCCGCTGCCGCCACCGTCGATAGGCGACCCGAGGCGCGCCGAGCAGCAGCAGTAGGGTCAGCGCATAGATGACGGGGAAGGCTGCGTTGGCGGATGTGATGCCGGCCAGCGCGTCCAGGCCGGCGAACAGCCCGGCGCCCAGGGCGCTGGTGAAGGCCACAGCGAGCAGGTCACCGATGCCGGCGAAGCGCCAGTACTGCCAGGGCAGGCGGAACGGCAACCCGGCAATCAGCAGCGTCGCGGCGCCGGCGGCCGGCAGCCACAGCGGATGCAGCCAGTCACCCGCCGGATCCGCGAGTGCACGGGCAAGCGGCACCGCCAGCGCTGCCAGCAGCCCGTCCACGGCGATGTTCAGGGCGACTCGAGCGAGCGGGCGCGCTGCCATGGGGGCCCCTATAGCGCAGCGTGGTGGGCGGTCATATCCCCGCCACGTCCCCCTTCCCCCTGCGGGGAGGGCGGGTGGAGGGGGCACCGGGTGTTCCCCTGTCCCCACTCCTACCCCCTCCCGAATGGGGAGGGGGAGGGCTGGTTTGCGCCAGATTTCCTATCGCTTCCGGCCGGAATTGGCCCGATACTGCTGGCAGCGTGGAGGCGCCGCGACTGCGGCCGATACCCCGCACTCGTCTGGGACCACAACGACGGCCGAAAAGTGCTGGCCGCAAAGGGAACGTACGTCATGCCATCGAAAAGTCGTGTCACTCGCCGTAACGCTTTGAAACTCGGCGCCGCCGCAACCGCGCTCCCGCTGGTGCACATCCGCACCGCCGGCGCTGCCGGAAAGGTGAGCCTGGGGCTCTGGGACCACTGGGTTCCCGACGGCGGCCCCGCCATGAAGAAACTCGTCGATGCCTGGGCCGAGAAGAACAAGGTCGAGGTGCAACTCGACTTCCTGTCGTCGGTCGGCATGAAGATCAACATCACCATGGCGGCCGAGGCGCAGGCCAAGACCGGCCATGACGTCTACGCGTTCGATTCGTGGACCGTGCAGCAATACGCCGACAGCCTCGATCCGGTTGACGACATCATGCAGCGGCTGATGGCCAAATACGGCAAGCTGGGCCGCGCCTATGAATATCTTGGGGTCGCCAACGGACACTGGCTGGCGGTGCCGGTCGGCTGGGGCTCCGCGCCACTGCCGCCATGCGGGCGCATCAGCATGCTCAAGCAGTTCTGCGGCGTCGATGTGCAGCAATGGTTCCCGGCGCATGAGGCGACACCTGAGGCCAGCAAGGAGTGGACCTACGACACCCAGCTCAAGATGGCCGAAGCCATGTTCAAGGCGGGCTAT
>DATAPW010000330.1:0-13436 GCA_036265005.1 Acetobacteraceae bacterium
CCGCAACGTCGCTCAGCAGGCCGATCTTCACCGGCGCAGACGAACTCTGCGCACGCAGCAATGCAGGACGCGCCAGCGGCGCAGCGGCAATCGCGCCGAGTGCGGCGCGGCGTGTAATCTTCATGATGGTTTCCCTAATAGGATTATATATGGATGCGGTAGAACCGGGCCGCGGTGCCATGGAACAGCGCGCGGCGTCCATCGGCTGATGCGCCAGCGACGGCCGACATCAGGCAGCCAACACCGGTTCGGTGCCGACAATGGTGGTACGATGCATCACGCGGCGCTCGCCTGGATCGTGCGGCGTCACCTGATGCATCGTGCAGCGGTTGTCCCACATCACCACGTCATGCGGCTCCCAGCGGTGGCCATAGACGAAGCGCGGCTCCGCGGAAAACTCCGCCAGATCAGCAATCAGGCGCCTGGCATCCGCCGGGTTCAAGCCTTCGACTTCGTCGTTGTAGATCGGGCTGATGTAGAGCGAGTGACGGCCGGTGACCGGATG
This sequence comes from Acetobacteraceae bacterium, assembly GCA_036265005.1. Lineage (GTDB taxonomy): Bacteria > Pseudomonadota > Alphaproteobacteria > Acetobacterales > Acetobacteraceae > JAMXLO01. The sequence goes on from DATAPW010000330.1 coordinate 506, forward strand.
CCTGCGCACCATCGGCTGCCAGACCGGCGGCATCGCTGCCATCTCCTCCTCGGTCAGTGGTTTCAGGTTCGCCAGCTTGTGCAGGTGGCCAAAATTGTGCCGCGCCTTGCGGCCCTGTACTTGCCGCTTCAGTGCGTCGGGTAGCGCTTCATACACCGCGTACATGTTGGTGAACTGGGTCTCGCCACCGGTGCGACTGGTTTCCACTCCGTGCAGCAGCGCGCCGGTGCAGGGAATGGTCCGATAGCTGCTGTCAGTGTGCCAGAATTGTGCGAGCGATACCTGCTTCACCGTCGGATGATCTGGCGGCATCAGGTTGCCATCGTCATCGACATTGGAGACCCGAAAGATCTCTTTCACCCGCCGCGAACGGATGATGTTCTGGTGGAAGATCTCCGGCTCGCCCAGACCACGCGTGAACGCGACGTGCTCCTCATCGGTGATCCGTTGCCCAGGGAACACCAGCACAAGGTGCTGCATCCATGCGTCATGCACGGCATGCAAGGTATCGGGATCAGGTGGAGTTCGCATATCGACGCCTCGTAGCTCTGCGCCGAGAGCCGGATGCAGAGGACGCACGTTCACTTGTGACGAAATGGTTGCTGCCACTGATGCCATGACCGCTTCCTCTCCGTTATATCAGGCTGGGTGTTCGGTGAACTCGAAACCCATTGCACGTGTGTGGTAGTAGATCCCGCCATCCTGCACGATCAGGAACAGCGCCTGCTCGTTGCCACCGTTGTGGTGCGAGTGAACCGCGACCGGCGGTGTGATCGTGGTCGCCCACGGCGCCCACTCCTTGCGCTTGCCGTCGATGATGGAGAAGCAGCGGGCGCCCTTGATGATGAGCGACACCGCGACCGAGTTGTGCCGGTGCGGACGCTGCACCACACCACCAGGCAGCGAGTTCATCGCAACCGTAAGTGTCGGCAGGATGTTGCGCGTCGCTTCCTGTTGCTCGGCCGAAAAGATCAGCGCCGAACCGGCAATCTCCTCGTTGCGGCCGACGTCGTAGATGAGCTCGATCTGCCGTGTGATTTCGTCGGCCCGATAGTGCACGACGTCCGTCGGTGCCTGGCCAGGTGCCGGTGCTTGCAGGTTCTCGAACGCAAGCTGCGGTTCATTCGTCACCAGCCACAGCACCGCGTCGGTTTCGTCGGCGCCGTGCAGCGCCGGTTCACCACCGGGCAGGATGAACAGGTCACCGGCGCTCCACGCGATATCCTGTGCAGCGCAGGACGTACGACCGCTGCCGGCGATGACATAGGCGATGACGCCGCTGGCCACGAAGTCTGTCGTCAGGTTTTCGCCGGCACGAATTCTCGCATAGCGAGCCAGCACCAGCGGCGTGGTCGCAGGACAACGGCTGGCCAGTTCGGCGGCGATGTCACACGCGATCAAGCCGGTCGGCGTTACCGGATCGAGTGCGATGGCGGGTTCCCGGGAAAAAATCTGATCTGGCACGGGCGGCAGTTGCACATTGAACCCGTTGCCGGTGTTGAAGAATCGCCCGCGCGCTTCAGCTGGGGTCGCCGGCGCGGCAGGACGTTGCACCGGCATCTCGGCAATGCTGTGTGGACGATCGTGTTCCGGCATCGATGGCTCTCCTCCCGGCACCGACTTTGCCACCATCGCCGGTCGCGGACAGCATGTCAAGGTTTCCGAATATAATTCGGGTATGCGCGAAGGTCAGACGGGATCCCAGGGAAACGCCTGCTCTGAGGTATCGAGCGGCATGAACGCCGCCTGCATCGCCGGCAAGGCATGCTGCGCGATCGCCTCGGGCGTCCAGCCATCGGCGCGATGCACGATGCGGATCGGGCGCGGCGAACTGAACAGATAGATCTCGTTCATGCGCGTGCCGAACACCTGGCCCGTGACTTCCTTCGCGGCATCTGACGCAAGGAACACCGCGAGTGGCGCATTCTTGTCCGGCGTCATGCGTTGCAGCTTTTCCACCATTACCTGTTGTTCCGGCGTGGTCGCCGGAATCGAACTGGTCATGCGGCTCCAGGCCCAGGGCGACAGGCAATTGGAACGGACGTTGTAGCGCTGCATGTCGAGAGCGATCGACTTGGACAGCGCGGTGATGCCAAGCTTGGCGGCGGCATAGTTGGCCTGCCCGACATTGCCGATCAGGCCGGAGGTGCTGGTGATATGCACGAAAGCGCCGCTTTCCTGCTTGCGATAGAGCTCCGCCGCGGCACGGCTGACAAAGAAGCTGCCGTTCAGGTGGACCGAGATGACGGCCAGCCAGTCATCGGCGCTCATCCGATGGAATATGCCGTCACGCAGGATGCCTGCGTTGTTCACCACCGCGTCGATGCGGCCGAAGTGATCCAGCGCGGCCTGGATGATCTTCTGGGCCGACGCCCACTCTGCGACGGAGTCGGTGCTGATCTCCGCCAAGCCGCCATTCTGATGAATGATCGCCTGGGTTTGCTGGGCCGGCGTGACGGATGCGCCGCCACCCGTCAGCGAGGCGCCGACATCATTGATGATCACCCTGGCACCGGCGGCCGCCATCATGATGGCGATCTCACGCCCGATGCCGCCACCGGCGCCGGTGACGACGACCACCTTGCCTTCCATGATGCCTGCCACGGTCTCGCTCCTTGTGCCGTCCAGTGCGGCAGATTGACAGCCAGGGACGGGTCTCGCAACGTCAATCCTGAATGGAATTCGGGTTTTGACCGATGCTTGGCCTCAATCTCGACTATCCGCTGGTGCTGTCCACTATCATCGAGCACGCCGCAGCGACGTTCGGGGACACGGAGCTCGTATCGCACGATCACTCAGAAACCACCCGCAGCAACTACCGCGATGCTGCCCAGCGCAGTCGAAGGCTTGCGGCTTCGCTGCGGTGCCTGGGCGAAGAGCCAAGTGGCTTTATAGGGTCGCTTGCCTGGAACACGCATCGGCATTTCGAACTGTTCTATGGCGTGAGCGGCATCGGTGGCGTTCTGCACACTGCCAATCCGCGGCTGCCACCGGAGCAAATCCTCTACACCATCAATTTCACCGGTTACCGCACCTTGTTCATCGACCTCGATACGCTTGCTCTGGCTGAGCAGCTTGCGCCGCGGCTAGAGACGGTCGATCGCCTCGTTCTGATGGTGTCGCGCGAGGATATGCCGGCGACCACCCTGGCCAATGTGTCGTGCTACGAGGACCTGATCGAAGCAGGCGATCCGTCATTTGCCTGGCCGGTGCTGGATGAGCGGTCTGCGTGCATGTTGTGCTTCACGTCGGGCACGACGGGCCAGCCGAAGGGCGTGCTGTATTCGCATCGTGGCACGGTGCTGTCTGCGCTTTCCACCGGCGGTGGTAATGGTTGGGCACTGTCGGCCAACGACGTGGTGCTGGGCCTTCCAGGCTTCTTCCATTGCAATGGCTGGGCCGTGCCATTCCTGGCGCCGATGTACGGCGCCAAACTGGTATTGGCCGGGCGGCGCGCGGATGATGCGTGGGTGCATCGCCTGATCGTGGAGGAGGGCGTTACGATTGCCGCCGCGGTGCCGACCATCTGGCTGGGGCTGCTGGAGCATTGCCGCGCGACGGAGCAGGGCCTGGCCGCGCTTCGACGCATCTTCTCCGGCGGCACGGCGCCGCCCGCTGCGATGATCGAAACCTACCTGCGCGATTATGGCGTCCGCGTCAGCCATGGTTGGGGAATGACCGAGACGACGCACGGGGCGACAATTTCGTTTGCCAGGCAGGAGCTACCAATAGAGGCCGCCGTTGCGGCAATGCGGACGCAGGGCAAGCCGCTGTATGGCAACGAGATCCGCATCGTTGATGACGAGGACAGGCCGCAACCGTGTGACGGCAGCACGCCGGGGCACCTACAATGTCGTGGCCATTGGATCGCTGGTGCCTATTTCAAACGGCCCGAGCTCGATCTGCGTACCAAGGACGGCTGGATGCGAACCGGCGATATCGCGGCGATCGATCCCCACAACACGCTGCACATCGTCGATCGGGCCAAGGATGTGATCAAGTCTGGCGGTGAGTGGATCAGCTCGCAGACGTTGGAGGACGCCGCGATGCGGCATCCGGCGGTGCGGGAAGCGGCCGTCGTCGCCATGCAGCACCCGCGCTGGCAGGAGCGGCCATTTCTGATCGTTGTACTGGCGGAGAATGCGACGGCCACGGCCGATGATCTGCGCACACACCTGCTTTCATTTGTCCCCAAATGGTGGTTGCCGGACGCCATCGGCTTCGCGACTGAGCTGCCGCATGGCCCCACGGGAAAACTTCAGAAGGACGAACTCCGCCGACGTGTTGCAGACGGCGTCATCGTCCCTGCTGCGAACTCAGGTCAGTGAGAAGTCGTCAGTGGCGTAGCGGAGCGAGAATATCGTCCTCATAGGGCGGGCCGCCGCCGGAATGATAGGCAATTTCCCCTCCTTAACACGCGAGAAGGAGTGTTATCGCGTCTTATACTGTGCTAGACGGAGTTATGGCTGATGCATTCACCGCGGCACGCAAGCGCCAACTTGCCCGCCTCGGAGGCACCAAGCCGCCCGCTCCGCGCGCAGCAATAGCGCTCGCCAAGTCGCAAGCCTATCAGGACGCGGCGGATGCCCCGGCGACCTTGCGGGCTTATGCGACGGACCTCGCGAACTACAAGGCCTGGTGTGAGAGGCACGGTTTCGATCCGATGCCCGCCACGCCGGAAATCGTCGGCGCGTATTTGGCGGCAGCCGGGGAAGGCTACACCCTTCCAACACTCCGTCGCCGTGTCGCCGCGATCGCACGAGCTTGCGGGGTCGCGGGCCATCCTCTGGATACCAAACACCCTGCGACAAGGGAGACCCTCCGCGGCATTGGCCGGAAGCACGGGGCGCCAGCCCGTCGCTGCACTGACCACGGCGGAGGTCAAGAAGCTGAGCCGGGCATGCGGCACCGACCTCGCCGGGGCACGCGACCGCGCCCTGTTCCTGGTAGGCTTTGCTGGAGCATTGCGGCGATCCGAGTTGGTTGCCCTCGATGTGGAGCACGTCACCTGGACGAACGCAGGCATGAAGCTGCTGATTGAGCGGTCGAAAACCGACGCCGAAGGAGAAGGCGCCGAAATCGCCATCCCACGCGGGCAATCGCCTGAGACCTGCCCGGTGACGGCATTGCAACAGTGGTTGACTGCGGCAGAAATTTCAGCCGGCCCGCTGTTCCGCAAGGTAAACCGCGCTGGCGCTGTCGAGACCGCCCGCCTGGTGCCGGACGCGGTCCGCCAAATCTTGCTCAAGCGCGCTGCCAAGGCCGGATTGAAAGGCACGCTGGCAGAGCCTGTCAGTCCCCACGGCCTGCGTGCCGGCTTCGTGACGACCGCCTACGGCAACGGCGTGCCCGACGAAGAAATCATGGGACACACGCGCCATCGCAGTCTGACCACGATGCGCAGCTACGTCCGACGGGCCAAGTTGGGCCGTATTAGTCCGGCGGGAAAACTGGGTCTTTGATCAGCCTACATCATTGATTCTACTGGGATAATATGTACAACAAGGACGTTATGTTACACTAATTGGCATGAGCCAGCAGGTCGCCATACCGCCGTCCCGGACGTTGGCCCGTGCCACCCGCGACGGCATCATGGTGCCGCGCGTCATCGCCGACGCCGGCGATGCGGCCGCGCGCCGGTTCCTGGAATTCTTCGCCGCCACAATCCGGCGCTGTCTCAGAATTCTTAGTTTCGCATATCTTGGGTTCTTTTGGATGGTCTTATCCCGGCTTTGGTTCCACTCAGTTGCACAGGCCTCTCTCGAAGAGGGAAGCTCGGGGTTAGACATCAGAGCTAACAAGGAGGCGACATGATCGAGCCGTTATTGCACCCGGTCCCCATAACGGATATCCGCCCGACTCAAATGACGGTCGGCATGCGCGAGGTGAAGCGCAAGCGTAAGGAGTGGCATGACAAGGGGAGTAAGAAGGACGCGGAACTCCTCGGTCGCCACATGATTCCGGTCGTGATCGGGCCAAAGGAGCATATCTACAGCATAGATCATCACCACTTCGCCCGTGCGCTTCACGACGAAGGGGTAGAAAACATCCTGACCAACGTCGTCGTAAACCTGAAGCGTCTTGATATGGATGCGTTCTGGTTTTTTATGAACATACGTGGCTGGGTATTCCCCTACAACCATAAGGGTGACCGATGCGATTATTCCGACATTCCAAAGCATGTCGCAGATTTGGAGGATGATCCGTTTCGCTCGTTGGCCGGTGAGCTACGCGACATCGGCGGATATGCCAAGGAGACTGTGCCGTTCAGCGAGTTTCTATGGGCTGACTTCTTGCGTCGGCGGATGCGTTTGAAGGATGTTGAGAAGGATTTTGCAAATAGCTTGCAAGAGGCGTTGGCGCTGGCCAGGAGCAAGGATGCTGATTATTTGCCGGGCTGGTGTGGTCCGACAAAGGAATGACTTGGGCCGGCTTGTGCGGCGCACCGGCCAACATCGCATTTTAATTACGTCGCAAAAAGACGGCGTCTCAGATGACGGCTCCTATGCCGTGTGACCGAATTGAGTCGGGAGCGGCCACGGCTATCGTTCGGCGTATGGAGATGCCCTCCTGTTTCGAGTTCCCAGCAACAAGGAGAAAGCTCATGCTAATCACGGTTGAAACCAATGTCGCTGCCCCGATCGCAGAGGTCTGGCGCGCTTACACGACGCCCGAGGACATCAAGCAATGGAACGCGGCGTCGGACGATTGGCACACGACTGCCTCCAGCGTTGGACGGCGGCAAACTCGGGACCGATACCTTTGAGGTTGAGTAACAGTGCCGGTTCTGACATTGTGTTTTCAGCCATAGCCAGCATGGCGTTGCGCGCCTCCTCGACCTCGCCGATTTGCTTGATCAGCAGCTCGAGGCGGCCGAGCTCACGGCTGATCTGCGCTCTCAGCGCCGTCGGCAGCGGTCGACCATCTCCGGTCACGAGCGTCTCGAGGCGCTCACGCCGATCTCGGTTCAACGGCTCGTATCCGGATACCCCTTGATTGAAGAGCAAGCCCTTGATCCGATTGACATGCCTTATTCTCTCGTTGAGCAGCGCTTTGCGCTTCCCGCACCGCGCGCCGGCGGTCTTCCTCTTCCGGGGAAGGCACACGAAGCATGGCGCAAACTCGCGGCTCGCCGCGCGTATAGGCCAGCAAGGCTCGAACCAGTGCCTCGCCATCAATCCTATCGGTCTTTGCGCGCCGCCGCCGGCGCGACGTCGCAATGGATGCAGGGTCGACGATATAGCTCTCGAAGCCTTCGCGCTCGAGAACCGGTGTATCCAGAAACCATCCAGGCCAGCCTCCTGGATTGATATGATCCCGAAGCACTGGCCCGTGCGAGCCTCGACCTTACGCTGTAGATCCCCAAAGCGCGCCAGCAGGGCTGCAATGTCGCCGGCGCGAATGTTGGACTTCGACATTTACCGATGTGACCAGCCACTTTGAACGGGAGAGTTCCAGGGAGACGAAGATCGCGCCAAGGTTGGTTCGGATAGCGACCGTGGATTCAGTATGGTTGGCGGCAACTTGCATGATGACCTCCAGGGGGTGTTGGCAACTCCACTGTGACAGAGCTTCCGTCAGTGACCACCTCATGGGATCTTCACCATGGCGGTCCGGGCCGCTTCGCCGAGGCTCGAATGCAGACATTCGGCCAGGTTTTGCGGTAGCTGCTCAGATGTCTGCTGCGGTCGTTTGGGGTTATCCTATCATTATGTCGTCTGACGAATTCGACGAGCAGTTGGGGCCAGCTTGTCATTCCAGGACCGGCGCGTGTTCCCTTCCGCCACTATCGGGCGTCCGCTGGAAGGCATCAGCAGTGGAATCGCTAGCGTCGCGATCATAAACAGCTTGTAATCGTCGATGTAAGCAATGATCTGGGCCTGTTGCGTGGTCATGGCATCGGGGTGCGGCGCGTCCGGTTGCGGTGAACGGATCCCAAAACCGAGCGATACCCGGGACGGCGGTGACGTGCTGGATGTCGTACGTGGTTGACTTGCGTGTTCTGTGTCAACAGGCTGTTCACCAACGAGATACCGGCGCTGGAGCCGACCTTGCTTGGTGAAATCCCGGTTCGGTAGGTTGTAAGCACAACAACATCCCGCCTGACCTTCTCCGCATTCGACACAACGTCGGCGGACGCAAATAGCCGGAGCGGCCGAACTTCGATGGATCGATCTGTTTGTGGATGGAGCCGCCAGTCTCGGATACCAGACGCACATCATAGACCGGCTCACTCATCTCCCTATTCGGAAGTTTGAAGGCGGGCGACCACTGTCACCCCGCGGCGTCGCGCTCGCCGTCAGTGTTGCGACTGTAGTCCGAATCGTCGCTCCGGTCATCCTTCGGTAGCACACGTTGCCAATGTTCCTGTCCAGCCCGCCAAGGCGGCGCACACTGGATGAGGACACCGCCACATGCCGTTCAATTTCCTGCTCACTTCCTGGGGCAATCCTGGAAACCTAAACCCGATGCTGACGGCCGCACGACGGCTGCGTCAGTGCGGCCACGACGTTCGCATGCTCGACGAAGTCGCGCATCGCGATGAAATAGAGAGGGCGGGCTTCCGCGCCCTCTCCTGGCGCCGCCCGACCCCGATCCGTCCCCCCGAGCCCAGCGGCGAGGATCCGATGTGGGCCGAATATCGTGTCCTGTTCGACCAGTTGATGTTCGGCGCGGCACTAGACTACGCAGCCGATACGATCGACGCGCTGTGCAGCGAACCGGTCGATGCTGTGGTGACGAACGATCTCCTGGCAGGGCCGGTCATCGCGTCGGAAGCCATGAGCATCCCCTGTGCGCTGTTGTCGCCGCACATCAGCGTCCGCCGGTTGGAGGGCGTGCCGTTTTCCGTGGACGGGCTGCTGCCCGACAGCCCGGAACGTCTCGCCGCGCAAGAGGCCGACCTCGCTCGGATGATCGCGTTGCAAGACAGCTATCTGCCGACGCTGAACCGGGCCCGTGCCGCTTTCGGCCTGTCACCGCTTCAGCACATTAACGATCACTACGATCGAGCGGACCGCTTCCTGATCGGGATGTCCGCCGCATTCGACTTCCCAGCCGCCCGCCTGCCAGAGAACCTTCGCTATGTCGGGCCCTTGCTCGACATGCCGGCGTGGATTCAGCCCTGGACGCCACCCTGGTCGGCGGATCGCGTCCGTCCCCGGGTACTGGTTTCGCTCAGCACGAGTTTCCAGAACCAGGCGGACCTGCTCCGCCGCATCATCGCCGCCATCGGCACGCTGGACCTGGATGCAGTGGTGACAACTGGGCCGGCGATGCAGCAGGAGAGCTTCGCCGCACCGGATAATGTCACCATCCTGCCCGGTGCCCCGCATGACGCGATCATGCGGGAGGTCTCGCTGGTGGTGACCCATGGCGGCCACGGCACCGTGTCGCGGGCACTGCTGAACCAGGTGCCGCTGATGGTCATCCCGATGGGACGCGACCAGGGCAGCAACGCCATCCGGGTCGCGGCGCGTGGTGCCGGCCTCTCGCTTGGCACAGAGGCCACCCAGGCGGATATCGCGAACGCGGTCGCCCGGCTGCTGTCCGATTCGCATTACCGCCAATCCGCGACCGAGCTTGGGCAGGCGATGGCCCTCGACATGGCCTCCCCCCTGCTTGCCAGCGAGCTGGAGGAAATCGCCGCGAGGCCTCCGATACGGCTGCGGGCCTGAGATGCGCCCGTCCCCTCGCGGCGCCTCCACGCTGTTGCTCAGCGCGCTGGCGGCGCTGCCCTCCTTCGGCATCGATATGAGCCTGCCGGCGCTCGATGCGACCGGCCGGTCGCTGGGCGTGGGCGCCGACCGCGTTGGGCTGACGATCAGCTTGTTCATGCTCGGCTTCGCTCTGGCGCCGCCGGTCTGCGGCCCGCTCTCCGATCAGGTAGGCCGCAAGCCGGTCGTACTGGGCGCAGTTGCGGTGTTCGCCCTGGCCAGCCTGGGGTGCGCGACCAGTTACGGACTGCTAGGCCTGCTGGCCTGGCGGCTTGCCGAGGGCATGGGTGCGGGCGTCACGACCACCCTTGCCATGGCGATCAACAACGACCTGTCCCATGGGCCAGAGGCAGAGCAGCAGCTCGCCCGCATCGCCACCGTGATGCTGTTCGTTCCGATGCTCGCGCCCGCGGCGGGGTCGGTCGTGCTCCTCCTCTGCGGATGGCGCGGCATCTTCTTCCTTCTAACCGGACTTGGCCTGCTGCTTGGGTGCGTCGTGTGGGTGGGCTTCGCTGAAAGCCTTCGGCCCGGGGAACGCTCCAGCAGTCCGGCGGCGCTGCTGCACGGCTATGCCCGCGCGATCCGCCATCCCGCCTGCGTCGGATACAGCCTGGTCAACGCCGCCGGGTTCGGCATGATGTTCGCGTATATCAGCGGCTCGCCGCTGCTGCTGATCGACTGGCTCGGGCTGTCGCACGCGGCATACAGCCTTGCTTATGCCGCCAGCTTCCTTGGCATCATTGCCGGCGTGCAGCTCAATGTGCGGCTGAGCGGGCGGGGCGCGGGAAGCGACGTCCGCCTGCCGGCGGGCATTGCACTCGCCATCGCCGCTTCCACCGCTTTCCTGGTCGCCATCCTGGCCGGATGGCACTGGGCGCCTGGCCTGACCGCGTTGCTGACACTCGCCATGGCCGGCTTCGGCATGATCGTGCCGAACGCTATCTCGGCTGCGATCCAGCCTCTGCCGGACCATGCCGGCGCGGCCAGCGCCATGTCCGGCTTCATCCAGGTGCTGGTGCAATCGGCGGTCAGCGCCGTCGTGTCCGCCCTCACGGCCTGGGGTGCCGGACTGGCGATCGGGCTCCCGATGACGGTCTGCGCCGTGCTGGGTCTCGTGGCCTATCTCGGCCTCGCGCGCCCCGGGCGGATCATCCCGGCCGGACTGCCAACCAATTCCCACTGAAATCGGAGAGCATCATGTCTGACACGACGGAACTGAAACTGGTTCGCCTGGTTCGCGATGGCGTCGCGCTGGCCCATGTCGACGTCGGGCCGGACGTGCCGGCGGCGCCACCGCTGGTATTCATCCATGGCTGGATCGGCGAGCACCGGGCGCTGTTGCCGCAGATCACCTATTTCGCGCGCAGGCGACGTGTCGTCGCGATCAACCTGCGCGGCCACGGCGACAGTGATGCGCCGCGGCAGGACTATACGATCGAAGGCTTCGCTGACGATATCGCCTGGCAATGCAACCAGCTTGGGCTGCATCGGCCGCTGATTGTCGGCCACAGCCTGGGCGGGATGATTGCACTGGAACTCGCCGGCCGTTACCCCGATCTGCCGTCTGGCGTGGTCATGATCGATACGATCATTTTTCCGCCGCCGGAGGCCGCGGAGCTGGCGCGGCAACTCCTGGAGCAAATTTCGGGATCCGACTATTTCGGCGCCGCGCGGAACTCGGCACTGGACATGTTCATGGACCATGTCGATCCCGCCGACCCCATGCGGAAGGACCGGCTGCTCGAGCAAATCTGTGCCGCCCACCGGACGACGCCGCAGCATGTGGCGGTGTCGGCCTTCCGCAATATGCTGAGCGGCTACGATTCGGCTCCGGCAGCCCAGGCGTGCACGGTGCCGGTCGCCTATCTCTCCGCCGCGGTACCGCTGGTCGAGATGGCGCGCGATCTGGATCGGCTGCGCGCCCTCTGCCCGCAACTCGTCGTTGCGAAGACGCTGGGTGCGGGGCATTTCTCGCCGCTTGAGGTGCCGGACCAGATCAACGCCATGATCGCGCGCTACCTCGCGGTGGGCCTGGCGCGCCCTCGGATTCCCTCAAAGGTTTTGGCGGGTTGATCGCCTGTCGGTGGCGGCAATGGCCGCCACCGCGTGAACCCCTCTCTAAAGCCACCGACGATGAACAAGCGCTACGCCAACTCGCGGCACGACGCTACCGTGGCCCGCACTTTGCCGGATACTCGAGCATTGGCTCACCTCAATGCTCGGGGCTTGCAAGCAAATGACCTATACCACAGCGAGACGCGTCGAATGGAATGGCGCTACACATCATGAGGCCGTGGATCTTCTACGAAGAGAGGGAAAAATGGTCGTAACCCCGACCACGGTCGGGTATATCATTATGGTCTCGGACTTCATTGGACTGCGGCGGAAATTCGCAGCAAAGCAGCGTGCGCTCAATAAACCAGGCGTCGTCCTCTGCAGCTCCATTCGCCAATTGCATGAGTTGGCCGAACTCAATGATGAAATCGGAGCTTTGTATCGGATGGCCTGGGACAATGATATTCTGCTTGGCTGCGTCCTTCCATGGAAGGAGACGGCAAGGCGTCACATCCCAGATGACGGTTCCGAGTCGATGATGATGGATCGCCGCGGTACAAGCTGCTTCGTCATCAAGTTCGGCTTACCTTCAGAGCTGATCGCCCGCAATCTGTGGGATGCGCATGGCAAGATAGCCTTCGCGAGCTCCGCAAATCCTTCGGGAAAGGGCAACTCCGGCCGCGTCGATGGCACCCCCTGTGTCAGAGGAGTTGCCGCCTAAATAGGATCGGGACCTTTGGGGGCGCGGATAGCAGAACGTGGCTCGATACGGACAAGCGTACAAAGATCGGATAGTGGCGAGGCTGTTGCCGCCGGAGAGTTCGGCGATCGACTTGGTGTCGCGTGAAGTGGGGATCAGCGTTGCGACGCTGGAGGGCTGGCGGGCGGACGCCTTGGCCGGTGGATCCGCCGGCGCCAGCCCGCGCTGGACAGCAGCGGCGCGGCTGCAAGCGGTGATCGTCACAGCAGCAATGGATGAGGCGACGCGCAGCGCCTGGTGCCGCGAGCAAGGGCTGTATCCGGCGGAGCTGGATGCCTGGAAGCGGGATGCGATCGCCGGCCTCGGCGAGCCGCGGGCGGCCAGTGCTGTGGAAGCTCGGCAGGACCGTCGGCGGGTCAAGGAGTTGGAGCGGGAGCTCCATCGCAAGGACAAGGCATTG
>DATAPW010000331.1:0-5303 GCA_036265005.1 Acetobacteraceae bacterium
ATACGCTGATGCACACCCATGTGAAGCTCGGACCGGAAGGCGCGCTGACCGGTGCGCTGGCGGCACTCGACATTGCCATGTGGGACCTGAAGGGCAAGCTCACCGGGCTGCCGGTCTACAAGCTGCTCGGCGGCGCCTGGCGCACCGCAATGCCGTTCTATGCCTCGATCGGCGGCAATGGCGATCGAAGCCTGGAGGAGGTGCTGCGCGTCGTGGAGGCCCGGTTGAAGGACAAGCCGGCGGCCATCAAGATCCGCTTCGACAACCCCCGTACCGATTTGGATCGCGACATTCCCGGCGACATCGCCAAGGCACGCGCGGTGCGCAAGCTGGTCGGCGATGCATTTCCGCTGGCGTTCGATGCCAACAACGGCTTCACCAGCGGCGGCGCCATCCGCGTCGGGCGCGCATTGGAAGAGTTGGGCTTCTGGTGGTTCGAGGAGCCGGTGCAGCACTACCATGTCAAGGCGATGGGCGAGGTCGCACGGGCACTCGACATCACGGTGTCCGCGGGCGAACAGACCTACACGTTGGCGGCGTTGGCCGACCTGATCGATGCCGGCGTGCGCATGGTGCAGCCTGATATCGTGAAGATGGGTGGCATTACCGGACTGATGCGCTGTGCCGCACTGGCCCATGCGCACGGTGTGGAACTCGTGCCGCACCAGACCCAGCCGACCATCGGCCACATGGCAAACCTGCATATCACCGCTGCACAGCTGCAGGCGACCAAGCCGTGCGAGTGGAACGATCCGTCAACGCGCACCCACGCGGTATTCCAGAACCCGCCGCTGCCAGTGGACGGACTGTTCCATTTGCCGGCTGGTCCAGGGCTGGGCCTGAGGGTCAATGAGGCCGAATTGGCCAAGCGCATCGTCTCCGTAACAGACTGATGTCGTTGTCTGGACCCATTGGTGCCAGGACGGCGCCCGGTAGATATAGACGCGCCGGCTGAACGTCCTTGGAGATGCGCCCTTAAATCACATTTCGGTTTTATACTCTCGGATCGCGGCTTCACGCGATACGTAACCCAGTTGCACATCGCGTCGCACGGCTGCCGGGCTACGTTCTGTCGCCGGCCCCATGCCGCCGCCACCCGGCATCTCTATCACCAGGCGATCGCCGGGTGGCACCACTGCCAGTCCCTTCGGTTTCAACTCAATGCCGGATTTCAACGACAGCCGACCGGCCTGCCCCTCGCCGCCGCCATGCCGCCCGCGCGCGGGGTATTTCACGCGTTCAAATCGAGCGAAAATGCCGAAGGCCGCGTCCTCGCGTGACGAGATCTCCATCACCTGTCCCAGACCGCCGCGCTGACGTCCAACACCGCCGGAATCCTGTCGCAGTTCCTTGCGCCAGATCACCAGCGGCGTGATCGCCTCTGTCGCTTCCACCGGCACATTGCGCACACCTGATGGAAACGGCGTCGCGGACAGCCCATCCTGCGACGGCCGAGCACCGGCACCACCGGAATGGAAGCTGTTGACCATGAACGGCGTGCCGGCTGCACGGCCGATTCCGGTCAGCCCATGCCCCGCAATCAAATTGAGCGTCCAGAGATTCGACGTGCCTTCCGCAGGCACACGCCCGGGCAGCGCCTGGTCGAGACAGCCATACACCACGTCCGGCAGCATATGTCCCATCACCGAGCGCGCATATACCGCAGCCGGATGAGTCGCACTGAGGATCGTGCCTTCCGGCGCTGTGACACGCACCGCATCCAACGTCCCGGTATTGTTCGGAATATGCGGCGCCACCACGCAATTCACGCCGAATGTCGTATAGGCTTCCGTATAGCAGAGCGGACAATTGATCGCATAAGACGACATGCCGGACGTGCCGGTGTAATCCATGTGGATCGTGTCCCGGCCAATCGTCAGCCTGCCGACCAGGTCGATCGGCGCCTCGTAGCCGTCGATGCGCATTGCCGCACTCCAGGTGCCTTGCGGCAGCTTGCCGATCGCCTCCGTCATGCCGCTGCGGCTGCGGCTGATAATCGCCTCACCCAGCATATCCAGGTCGTGCAGTGCGAACTCGCGCATCATCGCCACCAGCCGGCGGCTGCCGATTTCGTTGCAGGCAATCAGCGCGTAAACATCGCCGATCACCTGCACCGGCTCACGCACGTTGGAGCGGATCATCGCCAGCAGGTCCTCGTTCATCTCGCCAGCCCGCGCCAGGCGCAACAACGGAATGAACAGCCCCTCATGGTAGATCTGCCGGCCTTCCGGCGTTTGCCCGACACCGCCCATGTCCACCAGATGCGTCGTACACGCGAACAGCGCGACGATGCGCCCGTCCATGAAGGTGGGCGAGACCACGACAAGGTCGTAGAGATGGCCGGTGCCCTTCCACGGGTCATTGGTAACGTAGACGTCGCCCTCTTTCATCTGCCCGATGGGGAACACTTCCAGGAAATGCCCCACCGAGCGCGCCATGGTGTTGATGTGGCCCGGGGTACCAGTAACCGCCTGCGCCAGCATCCGCCCTGCCAGATCGAACACGCCCGCAGAGATATCGCCAGCCTCGCGCGCCGATGTGCTGAAAGCGGTGCGCACCAAGGTCTGCGCCTGCTCCTCCACCACCGACAGCAGCCGGTTCCACATGATCTGCAGCTCGATCTCCGAGATGTTCTTGCGGGTCACGCCTCGATCTCCTCGATCACGATGTCGTCGCCGGCGCCGATGCGCGCGGTGTATCCGCTCGGCACGATGGTGGATGTGCCGTCTTCCACGACCACGGCAGGACCGGAGAGGCGTGCGCCCTTCGACAAATGCGAGCGGACGAACAGCGACGCATCGACCGTCTCGCCACTCGCGGTCTCGACGATGCGGCACTGGCCGGACCGTGCAGCGGCACCAGCGTCCGGCGGCGACGCCAGTTGCGCCGGCAGGTCGTGCGGCTCAGCCAGTGACAGGGTCCAGGTCACCGCCTCAACTTCGAGGCGGGGGATGACGCGACCATAAACGCGCGCATAGGTGGCATCGAACGCGGAACGCAGCGCAGCCGGATCCATCCTGCCATCAGGCAACGGAACCGCCACCTCGTGCCCCTGGCCGCGATAGCGCATGAAGCCGGTGCGGATCTCAACCAGGTCACCCTGCGGCACGCCAAGTCGCACCACCGCTTCCGCCTCTGCCCGCATCTCGGCAAACAGTGCATCGATCGTCGTCTGTTCCAGCGTGTCGAGCCGCACCAGCATCGTGCGCACGACCTCATACGCAATGGGCGCGCCGAGAAAACCCAGTGCCGAACCAACGCCCGCATCCGGCGGCACGACGACGCGGCGAATGCCAAGCTTCTGCGCCAGCCGTGCAGCATGCAGCGGCGCGGCACCGCCGAACGCGATCAGCGTCCGGTCGGATGTGTGCTTGCCGTTCTCCACCGCATGCACCCGCGCCGCGCTCGCCATCGTCTCATCGACAATTTCGGCAATGCCACGCGCTGCCTCCTGCACCGGCATCCCCAGTGGCGAGCCGATGGTCGCCGTGACCGCCTGCAGCGCACGTTCCGGATCGAGCGCGATCTTCCCGCCGGCGAAGCGCGTCAGGTCAATGCGTCCCAACGCGACATCGGCATCCGTCACCGTCGGCTGGGTGCCACCATTGGCATAACACGCGGGTCCAGGATTTGCGCCCGCGCTGTCCGGACCGACGACGATCCGCCGCAATGAATCGATGCGCGCGATCGAACCCCCACCGGCACCGATCTCGACCATGTCGATCACCGGGATGCGGACGGGAAAGCCGCTGCCCTTGGCGAAGCGAGCTGTCCGCGCCACTTCGAAATGCCGCGACTGCTGCGGCGTGAAGTCGTCGATCAGCGTGAGTTTCGCCGTGGTGCCTCCCATGTCAAAGGATATTGCGCGATCGTAGCCACCACGCGCGGCGACGTGACGTGCAAGGATGGCGCCCCCGGCCGGACCGCTTTCGACCAGCCGCACGGGAAAGCGCCGCGCCGTTTCCACCGTGCAAATGCCGCCCGAGGACATCATCAACAGCAGCGGACATGTCGCGCCGATGCCCCGCAGTCCGGCCTGCATCCGCGTCAGATAGCGTTCCATCATCGGCAGCACGTAAGCATTTGCGACCACGGTCGACGTCCGTTCGTACTCACGGATCTCGCGGCACACCTCGGACGAAATGGTGACCGCCACGTGCGGCGCCAGACGCGCGATGATCGCACGCGCACGCCCCTCGTGTGCAGGATTGATGTAGGAGTGCAGGAAACTGATCGCGACCGACTGGATGTCGCGCTGTTGCAATAAGGGCACCAGCCGTTCCAGTGCCGTTTCATCCAATTGCAGCAGGACCGAGCCGTCCGAGGCCAGGCGTTCCGGTACTTCCAGACGCAGATCGCGCGCGATCAGCGGTTCGGGCCGCTCCATGTACAGGTCGTACTGTTCGAAACGATGTTCGTAGGCAATCTCCAGCGAATCCCGGAATCCGGCTGTGGTGATCAGCGCACTGCGTGCTCCCTTGCGTTCGATCAGCGCATTGGTGGCCAGCGTCGTGCCGTGGATCACCAGATCAAGCGACGATGCCGCAACGCCCGCCTCGCGCAGGATCGCCTGCGTTCCGGCTATCACAGCCTCGTCCGGTGCCGCGTGCGTGGTCAGCAGTTTGGCAGACAGCGTGCGATCGGGAAGTTCCAGCACAAGATCGGTGAACGTGCCGCCGATATCGACGGCAAGCCTGGTCCGCGCGCCCTGCTGCATCATTGCGCCGCTGCGCCATATTTGGCCCGCTTCTGAGCCGATGTCAGGAGACGCTGCCCCATATCCTTGATGGCACCGAACCCTATCAGTTCGATCAATTCATGAAAGGGCACTGCCAGGCCGGGCCGTTCGATGACCTCCCTGCCCGCCATGTGACTGCAGCGCTTAAGCCAACCCTGGTCCTCCAGCATGATGCCGTCGACGCCTTCCGCCTCGAACCCGCGCTCGGTGAAGTGCACGTTGATGGCATTGCCATAACCGGTGTCGGCATCGGCCGAGACCGGAATGTCGATGCAAGCCGCGATGGCGCCCGATGCGTGCAGGTTCTCGTCGAAGCCCACCAACCCGGCATCGGCCCAGCCCACATTGGTTTTGCCCAGCCCGGCGCAAGAGATGGCAGCGGATTTGAAGCCCATCTGCTCCACCAGCCTGGCGCTGAAGCCATCATGAATGCCGGGCTGAATCAGGATCTCGGGCGCCTCGATCAACTGGCGAGAGCGCTGCGTCTTGCTGACCATGCATCGTTCCTTGCGACAACGGTCGCGATGGTAGAGCCGACGTCATGTATCGGTCCATCGCTGCCAAT
>DATAPW010000332.1:0-42742 GCA_036265005.1 Acetobacteraceae bacterium
TGCGGAACATGTCGATCTGTTCCAGCAACTGGTCGTAGTTGTCGACCTTCGAATTGCCGGTGGCGAACACGCTGTGCCAGAACAGCGCCATCTTCTCTTCGAGGGGGCGCTTGGTGTTCACCAGGTAGTACATGTAGTTGACGTTGCCCATCGGCGGCTGCCCGCCGGGGAGCAACGCGGCCGGCTGATGACGAAGCAGCGTATAGGGATCAACCGGCGGCTGCGTATCAGGGTGCAGCAATTCCTCGACTGTTGCGTCGTAACCCTTGGCCACGCGCGCTTCGAGCTCATCACGACTGGCACCGAAGCCTGCACGCCGCATCAGGTGGGCCATCAGAGCGATGTCGTCCTTGTTTGGCATATTCGATCCTCCCGACTTTGAGCGATATCCTCTCCCGGGGCGGCCTCGGCATCAACACCGCCGTGACCTACCGGGATTATTCTGAACCGGTGGGCTGCCTACGCAGCGAGCCCGCCGCAGCAATTCCTCTCAACGGGGCCCTTCGCTCATCCGACCTGCCAGTCGCGACCCGCCTGTAGCCGGAAGTGACGCCCCGTCATCCACATGAACAGTCTGCTCACGTCATACACATACCCCGCGCAACCGAACTGAGTGGGTCGAACTGGGACCTGTCCGTCATACTGCGCCAATTCCTCATAAACACCAGCGCGTATCGGCCTGCTCGAAGAACCCTTACCCGCCAGCGTTGAGGAATTTGCCGACATGAGGCGAATTCGGTCGTCCGTCACGACTGTAATGGCCGCTGGGCCCATGGCCAAGAAATTCCGAGAATCATGCTTCGATGCGCGCAAAGCCGGCCTTCTCGACCACCTCGATGGCCACGCGCTTTGGCATTGCTACATCCTCCCGTGATTGGCCACACAAGGGTCCCCGCGGATGTCTCCGGCGCCGTGCGGCGGTACCCACTTGCCGCCGATCACGTCGGTAGCCTTGCCGGGGGCCTCCAAGTTGTCCAATCTAAAGATACGATTTCAGCCATAGAGATCGTCTATGGGAGGGCGTGGCCATGACCCTGGCCGAACTGCGCTATCTGGTCGCAGTCGCAGATCTGTCCCACTTCGGCCGCGCCGCTGAACGCTGCCGGGTCACCCAGCCCACGCTCAGCAGTCAGTTGAGAAAACTTGAGGAAGGCCTTGGCGTCCCGCTGGTCGAGCGCACCACTCGTTTCGTCACCCTCACTCCAGTCGGCACCGCAGTGGTTGCCCACGCGCGTCGCATTCTCGAGGAGGCCGACCAGATTGCGGAGCTTGTGCGACATCGCCATGGAACGCTCATGAGCGTTCTGCGCCTCGGCATAATCCCGACGCTCAGCCCCTATATACTCCCCTTGCTGCTCAACCGGCTGCACAAGCGGTTTCCCGGGCTGCGCATGGTTCTTCGAGAGGACCTGACCGCAAATCTGGTGGCCGCCCTCGACACGTATGCGCTCGATGTCCTGCTGATCGCACTGCCCGAGCAGACCGCAGGCTACCGGGGGATGCCACTATTCCTGGAGCCGTTCTGCTTCGCCTGCCCGTCGGGCCATAAGCTCAGCAACCGTCCGGTCGTGACCGAACGAGAACTGAAGCACGAGCGTCTGCTGCTGCTCGACGAAGGGCATTGCCTGCGCGACCAGGCTTTGGAAGTCTGCGGCGATCACATCAGCGACAACCGGGGTGCGAGTGACGACTTCCGCGCGACCAGCCTCGAAACCATATGTGAAATGGTTGCCGCTGGGTTGGGCTGTACCCTGTTGCCGGCCATGGCCGTGCCGCATCTGACGGCGCGGCATAAACATATCGAGGTGCGGCCGCTGGTCGCGGCGAAAGCGCACAGGCGGATTGGCCTGCTGTGGCGCGCAAGCTTTCCCAGAGGAGAAGACCTCGAGGAGTTCGGCAGGTTCATCACCGGTCAGTTGCCCGACTGCGTCGAGCCGATCGCTTCGGTGCCGACCAGAACCGGAGCCACGACGTCCTAGCCTGCGCAGCGGCCGCGCGGCCCAGGGCTACTCGACAAAACCCACGGAGCCCGAGGGAGCTCCCGCGGGAACCCCTGTGGGAACCCCCGTGGGAACCCCCGTGGGAACCAGCGTATCGAGCGCTCGCTGAAGCGGGCCGGTATGCGAGCGGCCGGTCCTGGCCAAGGTCTCGAACAACTCCGCAATATCGTCGAGCCCTTCGTCGCGCGCCGTCCGCGCCATCCCCGAATATAGGTCGGTGTACTCATGCAATTCGCTTGCGATGGCAGCGCGCAGATTATCTTCGGTACCACCGATCGGCTGATCTGATGCAAGACCGTCCTGCGTACACATTGCCTGCTGAAGTCCCTCGGCGCGGCGTCTTCTGCGCTGCGCAATGCTGCGGAACATGGCAGCGACCTGACCAAGGCCTTCCTCTTCGGCCATCGCAGCGAACGCGAGATAGCGGCCACAGGCCCGTGTCTCGCTGGCAGACGCGTATGTCAGATTCGCTGCGGTCCGGCTGTGTGTCGCTGTGGCCATCGGCTTCCTCCGTCCCGCCCCAGCAGGGAGGGATTGTTGGCAGGGCCGGCGGCTCGATCGAGCTACTGGGCACGGGCCGTGGTCCCGCGATCTCCGGACGATAGCTCAGGCACCCAGCGAACCCAACAGAAAATGCTCAGGGTTCGGTGTTCACTTGCAACCTGCAGATGGTGCTCCGAGAGACCAGTGGCGGGCCGGCCTGTATTGCGCACATGCCCGCACGCATCCGGTCAATTGCGGTTCATACGTTCTCGATCTTGAGGACCGGCGCTGTTTCGGCGCGGATGCGTCGGCAGGCATCGGCATCCCGCGTCAGGTCGATCCCGTAGGTCGGAATGATCTGCTTCAATTTGGGCAGCCATGCGCTTTCGGTCAGCTCGTCGGGGAAGCACTTTTGCAGCACGCCGATTGCAATGAATGCGGCAGTGGACGCACCTGGCGACGCACCGAGGAGTGCCACCAGCGAGCGGTCCTCGGCGGCGACCAACTCCGTGCCGAACTCGAGCGTACCGGTTCGTTCTTTGTCCGGCTTGATGATCTGGACGCGCTGGCCGGCGACGGCCTGCTTCCAGTCGTGACGCTTTGCCAGGGGGAAGAACTGCTGAAGCATGGCGAACTGATGCGCCGAGGTCTGCAGTACCTGGCCGATCAGGTATTCGGACAGTGCGACATTGTCGTGCGCCACGGCCAGCATCGGCATGATGTTGCCAGGTTCGATCGATCGAAAGAGGTCCGTGAGCGAGCCGTGCTTGAGGAAACGTGTCGAGAACCCGGCATACGGCCCGAACAGCAGCGATTTGCTGCCCGCAACGAAGCGAGTGTCGAGATGCGGGACCGACATCGGTGGCGATCCCTCGGCCGCCTTGCCGTAAACCTTGGCGTGATGGCGGCCGCTGACCGCCGGCACGTCGCAGCGAAGCCAGATCCCACTCACCGGGAAGCCGCCGTAGCCGTGCGCCTCGGGGATGCGCGACTTCTCCAGCAATGGAAGCGCACCGCCGCCAGCGCCGATGAAAACGAATTTCGCGGAGATCGCGTGGACCTCCCGCAGATCCACATCCTCGATCTCGATGCGCCAACGGCCGTCGCTTTCGTGGGCGAGCCCGACGACGCGCTGCTTGTAGTGTACCGAGAATCCCGGCTGCGCGGCGAGGTGCGCCACGAGCAGGTGCGTCAGCGAACCGTAGTCCACATCGGTCCCGGTCACCATGCGCGTCGCTGCGATCTGCTCGTTCGCGTCGCGACCGTCGATGATCAGCGGCGCCCAGTCGGCGATCTGCTTCCGGTCCTCGCTGTAGTCCATGCCGTGATAGCAATGGTGCGCCGACATCGCCTTGTAACGAGCCTGCAGGAATGCAACATTCTCCTTGCCCCACACGAAGCTCATGTGCGGGGTCGGGTGAATGAAGGCGCGCGGATCGGCGATCGCCGCTTTTTTGACCAGGTATGACCAGAGCTGACGCGACAGGTCGAACTCGACATTGACCTCAAGCGCCCGAGAGATGTCGACGCTGCCGTCGGGACGCTGCGGGGTGTAATTCAGCTCGCAGTTCGCAGCATGGCCGGTGCCTGCGTTGTTCCACCCTTCCGAGCTTTCCTGTGCGCAGTCATCCAGCGTTTCGAGCATCGCAATGGTGAGCGACGGCTCGAGTTCCTTGAGCATCGTTGCAAGTGTCGCGCTCATAATTCCGGCGCCGATCAAAACGACGTCCGGCGTGCCGGGAATGGCGCTTGGGGGCATGTGCAGTTCCCTTATCGACCAGCTAGGCTTAGGCGGATTTCGCTACAAACGGCACGCTGACGCCAGGCGCCAAGACGACATAGACGCGCCGCCACGGTTCCGCGTCGATCAGCCTCCAGCTATGGCCGCTGCCGGCGGTATCCTCGGCCAACAGGATGTCGCCCGGGCGGATGGTAAAATGCTCGCCTTTGCGTGTCTGGAAATCGAGTGTTCCGCTGAGCGTGATTACGAACTGCCGGGTTGGCGCATCGTGCCAGGCAAATGCGCCGCCCGATCCCGTCTCCTGAAAGGCAATGCTGACAGCGCCGGTCTTGCCGCTCAGCAGGTCGTTACGTGCGCCGCCGGACAAGTCGATCGCACCTTCCTCAAAACTCGAGTTGCCGTCCTCGCCGCTCCATATCCGTATGCAGCGTATCATAACCTGATCCTCCCAGGTCGGCGTAACGGGCGTCCGTGCTATCAGTCGCTTATCGGGACGTTTGGACTGCGGCAGACAACCCCGCCCGTGATCGAATTGTCGCGCAACCCGAGGCCACGATCTTCCTCCCGGAGTCCGCCACAGCGGGCGCGGGGACCGAATGCAACTCAACACTTATGCCGGGCGACAACGCCCTGTAAGGTTGGCCTCTAACCCTCCTTGCGGGATCACGCAATGTTGTCCCCGGGATTACGAGTGTGCCTGGATCCATCGGATGATTCCACTTTGGAAGCGGGGCCGCTGCAGAATCGTTGCATCAGCAGGCCAAATTGGCTGAACCAGCCGACTCGGCACAAGGCGCATCGCTTATGGCGCACACATTTTATATTGATGATTCGTGGTTGAATGGACATGTGTCGCCGGGCGATGCTCGATGTCTGCCAGGCCGGTGTTTGGTCCAGCCGACCGGAGGCCGAACTGAACTTTGGAGAAATCCCATGGTCGACATGCGACAGGAAGCAGACAGCCTCGGGGTGGTTGAAGTACCGGCGGACAAGCTGTGGGGCGCCCAAACCCAGCGCTCGCTTCAGCATTTCAGCATCGGCAGAGATCTCATTCCACGAGAAATGATCACCGCGTATGCCATCTTGAAGAAAGCCGCTGCCGCCGCGAATCACGCCGGCAAGCGCCTCGACGATCAACGTTACAAGTTGATCGTGCAGGTTTGCGACGAAATCCTCGCCGGCCAACATCACGACATGTTCCCGTTGCATGTCTGGATGACGGGCAGCGGCACCCAGTTCAACATGAACGTCAACGAAGTGATCTCCAATCGGTGCTGCCAAATTGCGGGGACGCCGCTCGGGAGCAAAACACCGGTTCACCCCAACGATCATGTCAACATGGCGCAGTCGTCCAACGACTCGTTCCCATCTGCGATGTACATCGCGGCGGCAGTCAACGTGAAGCAGCGCCTGATCCCCGCGGTCGCTGCGCTCCATGATGCAATCGACGCCAAGGCACAGGCATGGATCGACATCGTCAAGATCGGGCGGACCCACATGCAGGACGCCACGCCACTGACATTGGGCCAGGAATGGTCGGGCTATGCCGGGATGCTCGCGGACAATCTGGCGCGGTTCGAATCAGCACTGCCAGGCGTGTATCGACTGGCCCTGGGCGGTACCGCGGTCGGCACGGGCATAAACTCGGCGCCTGGTTTTGCCGAGGCCGCCGCCGCCGAGATTGCCGGGCTCACCGAGCTGCCCTTCGTGACCGCGCCCAACAAGTTCGTTGTACAGGGCGCCCACGACGCGCTGGTCCAGTTGTCCGGCACGCTTCGTACCCTGGCGGTGTCGTTGTACAAGATCGGCAATGACATCCGCCTTATGTCGTGCGGACCGCGCGCCGGATTTGCGGAACTGGTGATCCCGGAGAATGAACCCGGCTCCTCGATCATGCCGGGCAAGGTCAATCCGACGCAGTGCGAAGCTCTTACCATGATCGCCGCCCAGGTGATGGCCAATGACGTCGCGGTAGGCCTTGGCGGTGCCGGCGGCTATCTCGAAATGAACGTCTACAAGCCGCTGATCATCTTCAACATCACACATTCCATCACGATCATGACCGATGGCTGTGTGAACTTCCGCAAGTTCCTGGTCGAGGGCACAAAGCCGAATTTGAAGAAGATCAACGAGTATGTGGAGCGCTCGCTGATGCTGGTCACGGCGCTGGCGCCCGTCATCGGCTATGACAAGGCTTCGAAGATAGCCCACCATGCCATGGACAACGATCTCACGCTCAAAGAGGCCGCGTTGCAACTGGGTTTTGTCACCGAGGCCGAATTCGATCGCGTCGTCGATCCCAAAAAGATGGTCAAGCCATATGTGGCGACCGGCGCTTAATGCTCGGCAATGAGGTGCCGCATGTCAACCGGGGTCGGGATCTCCGGCAGGCGTGCCGATCTCATATGCGCGATTCCGGCCCGACATGGAGTCCGTTGAATTCATTTTCCACAAACGTTGCGAAGGCCCGAGCTTTGGCGTTCACCATTCGGCCGGTCGGAAACACCATCCAAAGCTCGATAGTCGGCAATGTCCATTCGGTAAGAACTGCACGAACGTTTCCGCGCGCCAGCTCCGGGGTAAATAGCCATGGCGACACGATTGCCACGCCCATACCATTGAGGACAGCGGCCCGCAGGGCCTCGCTCGCGTTCACCCGCAGGCGGCCCGAAACGGTGACCGAGGTCTCGCAATTGCCCTTGCTGAAAGTCCAGGCGTGGTTGGCTTCGCGATCCTGGGTATAGATCACCGCCTCGTGCTTGATCAGCTCGGTCGGCACCGTTGGAACGCCGGCACGAGCAAAATACTCTGGCGTACCCAGGACCAGCCGCCGGACTGTCGCAATCTTGCGTCCAGTAAGCGAACAGTTGCATAGCGGCCCGAAGCGCAGGCCGATGTCCACACCCTCCACGATAAGGTCAATTGCCCGATCATCCAGGACGAGGTCGACAGAGAGCTTAGGATGCGCGGCCAGGAATGCAGCCAGGCGCGGCACGAGATGCAGCCGCGCAAAGGTCACCCCAGCGGTGACTCGCAACCGACCTGTCAGGCGCGAGTTTGCGCTTCGGGCCGCGAAATCCGCTTCATCAGCTTCTTCGATCACCCGGCGTGCGCGTTCGTAGTATGCCTGCCCGGCTTCAGTGGGAGCCAGGCCATGCGTCGAGCGCATCAGGAGACGCACGCCCAGCCGCTCTTCAAGTTGGGCGATGGACTTCGAAACGGCGGACTGGCCAACATTCAGATGCCTGGCGGCAGTCGAGAATGACCCGGACTCCAAGACGCGAATGTAGGTCTCCATGACGGCCATTCGATCCATGCTCAGCCTCCATGAATTCCACCTTGAACGCCTCGCCGCGATCCCGATCATGCGCGCGAGGAATGGTCATTAGTCGCCGGCGGCACCTTTATCGGTCATAGCACCTCACGTTATTGAATTTTCTTGACAACACGACGGGGTGAGTGGAGGCGAAGTAGCAGGATTGCTGCCGTAGCGGGGCGCAAACCACTTGGTCGCGGGTAGGGTGATGAACGTTGCCGCTCGATAATTGCGTCTCGATGCAGGTCGCGTCGGCCAAAAGACGTGGGTGGCCGGGCCACGCCCCGGCCATGACAGTCGGCGCAACGCAAACGCATAAGTCATCATCAATGAGCTTTGGTATTAGCGCTCGCCTGTCGCCCTGTTGGGAACACCGCCCACAGGTCGATCTGCGGCAACGACCAGTCCAGCAGCACCGGATCCACCGCCCCCGATGACAGTTCCAGCGCAAACATCCCTGCGGATGCGATCGCAAGGCCCAAGCCGGCAAGGACGCTTTCGCGAACCCCTTCCGCCGCGCTGACCCGGACCCGTCCGCGCGACGCGCACGAGCGCTTCCACCATCGCTGGCATGCGGTCCACGGATACTCCCTTCGCGAATATTCCCACTGGGAATGACCGATATCACCCCCGCGCAGCTACGCTAAACCACCGGGAATGTGCAAGGTGTGGGTGCCGTTGGCATTCATGCAATCTCGGGAATGCGTGCAGTCACAGATCCAAAAGGTGTCGGCAAGCAATGCGCGCGCCCTTCCGGCGAAGCCCGCTGCACTCGCCGATGATCGTCCCTTCGTGCGGCCCGGCGCAACGATCGAGATTGCCGCGACCCGCAGGAGTGCGGTGCCCTGGCGATGAGCGGGCACCAAGCAATACTGACCGAAGGCGGTGGGGCAGCACATGACCCGCCGCATTTCCCGTTTGAGACGAGGACAATGCAAATGTCACAATCGGAGCACTTCGACATCCTGATCCTTGGCAGTGGCCAGGGCGGCAAGCTGCTCGCGTGGAGCCAAGCCCGCTCGGGGAAGAGGGTTGCCGTCGTGGAGCGACAATGGGTCGGCGGCTCCTGCCCGGCCGTTGCCTGCCTGCCGAGCAAGAACGAGATATGGGGCGCGCGCATCGCATACCTGGCCCGGCATGCCCAGCCATTCGGCACTGCGACCGGCGCCGTGCACACTGAAATGGCGACGGTCCGGCAGCGCAAACAAGGCATGGTCGACCGCGAGATCGCCTTCCACCTGAAGGCCTACAAGGAGAGCGGCGCCGAACTGATCATGGGTCGCGGACGTTTCGTCGCCGCACGAACGGTCGAAGTGTCGCTCAACGAGGGTGGAACGCGCCTGCTGAGCGGCAACGACGTCGTCATAAACGTCGGATCGCACGCGGCCATCCCGGACGTTCCCGGCCTCAGGTCAGCGAGGCCACTGACACATATCGAAGCCCTCGAGCTCGACCACGTGCCGCCTCACCTGATCGCGCTCGGCGGCGGATACGTAGGCATCGAAATGGCCCAGGCTTTTGCCCGCTTCGGCAGCCGCGTCACCGTCATCGAGGCATCACCTCGATTCATTGCTCGCGAGGATCCCGACGTTTCCGAGGAGATGCGGCGCATCCTGAGCAATGAGGGGATTCGCATTCTTACGGCCGCGCAGCCACTCGGCATTCAGGGTCGGTCGGGCGATCACGTCGCGATCACCGTCCGCACCAATTCAGGCGAAGAGACGATCGAAGG
Organism: Acetobacteraceae bacterium; assembly: GCA_036265005.1. Lineage (GTDB taxonomy): Bacteria > Pseudomonadota > Alphaproteobacteria > Acetobacterales > Acetobacteraceae > JAMXLO01. Next base: position 9,273 of record DATAPW010000332.1, read on the forward strand.
CAGCGATCTCCTCGTCGCTGTCGGGCGCGTCCCGAACACAGCAGATATTGGTCTGGAACAGGCCGGAATCGAGCTCGACCCTCGCGGCTATATTCGTGTCAACGACCGGCTGCAGACGAGCGCCCCTGGCGTCTGGGCGATCGGCGAGTGCGCCGGCAGTCCCCAGTTCACGCACGTCTCCGTCGACGATTTCAGGATCGTCAAGGACAACATGGCCGGCGGAAATCGCAGCACGGACGACCGGCTCGTTCCATACGTCGTCTTCACCGATCCGCCGCTCGCGCGCGTAGGCTTGAGCGAAGTCGAAGCGCAACAGCGAGGCGTTGCGGTGCGCGTGGCGACGCTGCCGATGAGCACCGTCCTGCGCACGGAGGCAACCGATGAGACCCAAGGCTTCATGAAAGTCCTGATCGGCCAGAATGACGACCACATTCTCGGCTTCACCATGATCGGCTCCGAAGCCGGAGAGGTCATGGCGGCGATGCAGACGGCGATTCTGGCCGGATTGCCATACCAAAACCTGCGCGATGCGGCGATCGCGCACCTGACGATGGCGGAGGGCTTCGGTCCTCTGCTGTCGAATGTGCCGCCGCGCTCGGCTGTTGCCTGAAGCAGACCCAAACCGCAGCCAGCACAGCAAGCAGCAAGGAGACTATCAACGGCTCGCTTTAATGCCTATCGTGACGGGTTGCCTGACGCGCGCCTGACCCTGACCGCCACGATTCCAGTACGGGCTGCCGCCCGAAGGCGTATTCGCGCCGCCGCCGGACTAGACCCCCACACCAGCGCTGAAAGGCAACCATCGGAAACCGGGCGCCGCAGCGTCCTCAATCAACGAACAGCGGGATCCAGCGCAGAGCATCGTGGATCTGGACCAGCAGCACCACGTGATGGCGGTGCGCGGCCCGCTGTTCACTGAGCCGGGCAAGCAACTCCTTGGTCGTCGCCACGGGCGCCTGCTGCACCCGCAGGACCACATCACCGGCGGCGAGGCCGCTTTCATCGGCAGAGCTGCCTGGTGCGACGCCGGTGATCACCAGGCCGGTCTGCGCATCGGCAAGCTTGTACTTGGCGCGCGTCTCAGGGGTGATCGCAGCGGTCTGCAAACCGAGATCGGGCAAGTCGACGTGCACCGCTTGATCCGGCTTGGCGGCGGCGCCGTCGGACGGCGCCTGCTCGTCCGGCCATTCCGCTACCGTCGCCGAGATCGTCTGCGCCTTGTGGTTGCGCCAGACAACCACGGGGGCGACCTCCCCGATCGCGGTCGCGGCAATGATCCGCGCCAGCGCCCGCGCATCCCTCGGCACCTGCTTGCCGAATTTGAGAATCACATCGCCGACCTGCAGGCCGGCATGGGCAGCCGGCCCGGCCGGTTCAACGCCAATCACGATGGTCCCATAAGGCACCGGCAGCTCGAACGCGTCTGCGATGTTCGGCGTGACGTCCTGCGCGCGCAGACCGAGCCATCCCTGCTGCAGATGCCCGAGGCGGCGCAATTGATCGGCTGCGCCGCGTGCGTCATTGCCAGGGATCGCGAAGCCGATGCCCAGCGATCCGCCCTGCTCTGTCGGCGAGTAGATCGCGGTATTCATCCCGATGACCTCGCCGCTCATGTTGAACAGCGGTCCTCCGGAATTTCCGTGATTGATCGCCGCGTCGGTCTGGATGTAATCGTCGAACGGGGTGTCCAGGATGTCACGGTTCTTGCCGCTGACGATTCCAGCGGTGACCGATTCGCCAATCCCGTACGGATTGCCCACCGCCAGCACCTGATCGCCGACCCGCACCTTGTCGCTGTCGCCCCAGGTCACCGCGCGGAGCGGCCTGACGGGCGTGACTTCCAGCAAGGCGATGTCGAGCGTGCGGCCCGCACCTCGCAGCTTCGCTGGGAGTTCCGTGCCATCAGACAGGATCACCATCACATCGAGGGCGTTATCGACCACATGCTTGTTGGTCACGATCAGGCCTGATGGGTCGATGATGAATCCGGAGCCGAAGGCCTCGATCCTCCGAGGCGCATCCGTTGCAGATGCGCCCGTTGCAGATGCATCGGCTGGCTTGGTGGGCAGTTTGTGCGCCGAAATGTTCACCACTGTCTGCAGCAATCCGGCAATCCGGTGGGTGCGACCGAATGGCAGCAGGTCACGCAGCGTCTCGCCGGCAGCGCGCTCCGGCAGCAGCATCGTCGCAGACACCATGACGACGGCCGCCATCATGAAGGCGCTGATGCCGCGGCAGCACATGACCGTGATCTCCTGAGGTTTCGACAGGCCGATGCGCGCTATAATGAAAAATCGCCCGTGAACGCAATAAAGGCTGGGCCTTGCCAAGGATACCACGATAGCGAGGGGATCATGATCGATTGGCTGGCGCATTGGGCGGCGGTTTACTACGACCCAAGCGTTTTGTCCTGGCGCATGGTGCCCGGATATCTCGGCTCGGCGCTCATCGTCGCCTCATTCCTTGTCCGCACCATGATCCCGCTGCGAGCACTGAGCGCGGCCAGCAACGCCTGCATCATCGTCTATGCGTGTTTCGACGCGCAGTATTTGACCCTGGCACTGAATACGGCGCTGCTGCCGCTGAACATCCTGCGGCTGGTACAAATGATGAAGCTGGTCCGCCGTGTGCGCAGCGCGGCGCACGGCGATCGAACGATGGACTGGATCAAGCGCTACATGGTCCGCCGTCGTTGCAATCCCGGGCAGTTTCTGTTCCATAAGGGAGACGTCGCCGACACGATGTTCTACATCGTTTCCGGGCGCTTTCGTATCCCCGAGCTGGGCATCCCGAAACTGCCAGGCGAGTTCGTTGGCGAGCTCGGTCTGCTGGCACCCGACGGTCGCCGCACGCAGTCGCTGGAATGCATCGACCAGGCCAATGTGCTGGTGATCCACTACGACCAGGTGCACGAGCTGTTCTTCCAGAATCCCGATTTCGGCTTCTACTTCATGCAGCTGGCGGCAGCACGACTGTTCGATGTGGTCAGGCTGCTGGAACGGGAGCTGGGAAAGCGCAAGACCGAGGCAGCGGTCTGACCGCCGCCACGAGCGCCGAAGCGAAAGGTGCTGGTCGCGCTTCCAGCTATGCCAGGGCCAGCGGCCCGGCCAGACGGCGCGCGCCCAGCACCTTCAGCAGTGGCTATTTGCAGGGCTGTGCGGCGGCAGCCATCTGGGTGCCCACGGCGCCCACGCCGCCGCCTTCGGCTTCGGCCTTGCGGGTGTTGAGGCCGGCCGTGCCCACGCCGCCGCCTTCCGCTTCGGCCTTGCGGGTGTTGAGGCCGGCCGAGCCTACGCCGCCGCCTTCGGCTTCGGTCTTGCGGGTGTTAAGGCCGACCGTGCCGACACCGCCGCCTTCCGCTTCAGTCTTGCGGGTGTTGAGGCCGACCGTGCCCACACCGCCACCTTCAGACTCGGTTCGTTGGATGCCAGCGGCGCACCCGGCGGAGCCGGGGCTGTCGGCGAAAGCCGGGATGGCGGCCATTGTACCGAGCAGGAAAGTCGCGATCGCAATCGTCGGTAGCTGACGCATAAGAGGATCCCCCATTCTGTTCGAATAAATACTGGGCGCAACGCTTCGAGCGCTCGTGCAGGTGCACGTGCGCTGCCACTTTGGCCCGGCCCCATGCGGACCCAACCGCACAACTATGTGCAAGGTAACGCAAAAGCAAGGGGGACCAGATCACATGTTTCGGGTGCTGCTGTATGACGTCAGGCAAACGGATAGTCGGAATTGACCAATACAGCGACCTGACCGTTTCTCAGCGCAGTCGCCGTGCTTACGCGCGTAAACCGGCGGGAACACGGCTGACATGCGGCGATGCAACGAACGCCATTCGATCGATATCGATGCTATGCCGCCGCGATCGTATTGGAACAATTCCAGAACGCCAAGCCAATTGCGTCGGCATTCACGGTATCTCACCGCAACGTGTTGTACCGACAGATCCGCGCTGATTCCCTGGCGCAGAACGTGTTGCCGTGGCAAATTGAGACGCAGCGTGAAGACCTGCGTCGTAGGGTTTCATTTTTTCCCTTTTCCATCACCGCCACCCGTCGAATCCTGTCGATCATGCAATCCCCCGGGGCCGATCCAGATCGATTGATCATCGTTCGCGACCACGCAGGCCGCGTCGCGCCCTCACCGGGAACTGCACCACATCATGCGAGGTCTGCCTGATGCCCGCACGGCCGATATGGCGTGGCCATTTGCGCCTCGCCCTGGTCTCCTGCCCGGTTGCCCTCTGGAATGCACGGCATGACCGCGCGGCAATCCGCTTCAACATGATCAATCCGGAAACCGGCAACCGCATACGAATGGTCACGCAGGATGCGGAAACCGGCAAGGAGCTGCAGCGCCGCGACCTCGTGAAAGGGTACGAGTTCAACAAGGACCGGTATCTGCTGCTGACCGACGAGGACCTCGACAGCATCAAGGTGGAGAGCTCCTCGGTGATGACGGTGGAGAAGTTCGTCGACACCGCGTCGATCGACCCGGTCTACTATGATTCGAGCTACTTCCTGGCACCGGATGGCAAGACCGGACGTGATGTCTATGCCGTGCTCCGCGAGGCCATTGCCAAGACCGGCATGACCGCCTTGTCGCGCGTTGTGATCTCACAGCGCGAGCGCACCATTGCCCTGCGGCCCGCCCAGGGCGGCCTTATGGCGCATACCCTCTACGAGGACCGCGACCTGAACAGTTCTAAGGAGCTGTTTGACGGTTTGGACGACGTCAGCATCGATCCAGAGATGGTGCAGCTCGCCACACAACTCGTGCAGCGGCAGGCAGGCAAATACGAGTCGGCCGATATCGAGGACCGCTACGAGACGCGGCTGCGCGAGATGATCGACGCGAAGCTCAAGGGCGAAGGGATTGTCCGCGAGGCTGAAGAGACAGTCGCGCCGGCAAGCAATGTCATCGATCTGATGGCTGCGCTCAAAAAGAGCCTTGGCCAGGCGCCGGCAGAAACACCCGCGCAGGCGAAACGCAAGAAGCCCGCGGATGTGCGCCAGACCGGCCTCAAGCTGCCGATCAAGGGAGGCAAGGGCGAGGATAAGGTCGCAGCGCAGCCGCAGAGCAGGCCCTCGCGCAAGCGCGCCTGAGCCGATCTCGACATCGCGGCGTTTCCGGTGACGTGGACTGCCTGACCGGGCGCCGACCGTGCGTCCGGGTCGCAGCGGCGGACGCACTCCCACTTCACGGCCGATGGGTCCAATCTCACGCGTCCGCCAATCGAGGGAAGACCCGCATGAACATTCGTTTCGACGGCAAGACCGTCGCCGTCACCGGCGCTGGCCACGGCTTCGGCCGTTGCATCGCACAGACCTTCGCACATCTCGGCGCGCGCGTGTTCGCCACCGACATCTCGGCCGCGGAGCTGGAACAGACCGCTGCACCCGGCGGCATCGCCACCAAGGTGGTGGACCTGCGCGATCGCGCCGCCGGCACCGCCTGGATCCGCCAGATCGAAACGCACACCGGCGGCCCGCTGCACATTCTGGTCAACAATGCCGGCGGTGTCGGCGGCCAGGGCCCGAAGCCGCTGGAGGACGTGTCGGACGAGGACTGGAACATGCTGTTCGACATCAACGTCAACGCGGCATTCACGCTGTGCCGTGCCGCCGCACCGGCAATGAAGCGCGCCGGCGGCGGCCGCATCGTCAACACCAGCTCGGGCGCCGGGCTGCAGGCGTCGCTGACCGGCATCCAGGCCTACTGCAGTGCCAAGCATGCCGTGGTGGGGCTGACGCGCCAGCTCGCACACGAGTTCGGCCCCTACAACATCACGGTGAACTCGGTAGCCCCCGGCTTCATCCGTACCAACGAGGCGACCGAGAAGCAGTGGGACAGCTATGGGCCGGACGGCCAGAAGGCGCTGGTCGAGCGCATCGCGTTGAAGCATCTCGGCACGGCGCAGGATATCGCCAACGCCGTGGTTTTCTTCGCCTCCGACCTCGCCGGGTTTGTCAGCGGCCAGGTCCTGCAGGTGGATGGCGGGCGCTGATCAGGCGACGCCTCCGGGGACCGTTGCACGGAAGACACAGAACGGTCGGCACAACGGCCTGACCCAGTAGCGTCGGCGACAAGCCCGCCACAATTCTGGCATCGCCGGTCCAAATGACGCATAGTTCATCGTAGTGTCAAAGTGATTCGGCCCGATAAGGGCTGGACAATAGAGGAAACTCCAATGTCGACATCCACGTATGTGATGGGCCGGGGAGCATCCACCACAGCTGCACCCAGCCTGCCGTTCATCATCGCCGCGTCGTCCTGCGGCACGCTGATCGAGTGGTACGACTTCTACCTCTACGGTGTGCTGGCCCCGGTGTTCGCCGTGCATTTCTTCCCCGGCGATATGCGCAATAGCTTCCTGTTCAGCCTGGGCATCTTCTGGACCGGCTTCGTCGTGCGGCCGTTCGGCGCCATCGTGTTCGGTCATATCGGTGACCTGATCGGCCGCAAGTTCACCTTCATGCTGACGCTTGGCCTGATGGGCGCCGCCACGTTCGTGGTCGGTTGCCTGCCGGTCTACGACACCGTCGGCTGGACTGCGCCGTTCCTTCTGGTGATGTGCCGCGTCGTGCAGGGCCTGGCACTGGGCGGCGAGTACGGTGGTGCCGCGACCTACGTCGCGGAGCATGCCCCCGACGGCAAGCGCGGCTTCTACACCAGCTGGATCCAAACCACGGCGACCATGGGTATCGTCGCCGCACTGCTGGTCATCATCGCCTTCCGCGTCGGCATGGGCGAGGCGGCATTCCAGGCCTATGGCTGGCGCTTCCCGTTCCTGCTCTCCGCGGTCCTGGTGCTGCTGTCCGGCTACATCCGGCTGCGGCTTGAGGAGTCGCCGCTGTTCCATGCGTTGAAGACGCAGGGCAAGGCGTCCGACAACCCCGCGTTGGAAAGCTTCGGGAGCGGCCGCAACTGGAAGCTGATCCTGATCGCGCTGTTCGGCTTCACCGCACCCGAGGGTGTCGTCTGGTACACCGGGCAGTTCTACGCGCTGACCTACATGATCGCGGTGCTGAAGCTGCCGTTCCTGACGGTGTACCTGATCCTCACCTTCGCCCTGCTGCTCGGCGCGCCGTTCTTCCTGGTGTTCGGCTGGCTGTCGGACCGCATCGGCCGCAAGAGCATCATGATCACCGGCTTCGCTCTGGCGGTCGTCACCTACTGGCCGGTGTTCAGTTGGCTGGGCGACTGGAAGGACAATCCCGTCATCCTCTGCATGCTGGTGTTCTACATGGTGATCCTGGTCACCATGGTGTACGGGCCGATCGCCGCCTTCCTGGTGGAACTGTTCCCGGCGCGCATCCGCTACACCTCGATGTCGTTGCCGTACCACGTGGGCAACGGCGTGTTCGGCGGCGGCGTGCCGTTCATCGCCACCTGGCTGTCAACCCTGGTTGTCGGCGTGCCGCTGATCGGCCTGCTGTATCCGATCGCCGTCGCGGCGATCGGCGTCGTCGTCGGCTCCGTCACCGTGCGCGAACCGACGCACACCGTCCGCATCTGGGACGAGGTGGGCGGCAATCCCGACGCGCCGCTGGTGCCGGATCAACCCTGACGAGTGATCGGCGATCAGTGATCGGCGGCGGTCATGCCGCGGCTGATCACCGATCGCTGTGCAGCACGGGCGACCTGCGCACGTCCTCGCCCTCACCGGCGATGACCACGACGGCGGACGCCGCACCGGCGTCCTTCACGAAGTTGCCAAGCCCGCTGCAGAAATAGCTGTTGCACACATCCGACCGCAGCGAACGGTCGAGCGTGCACCCCGCCACGCCATGAAACACGCACGAGCCGTCGTAGCCGATCGCCGGCACGCGCTCGACGTAGAGCCGCAGCACGGCGCGCGCATCCAGTTCCTCGTGCGCGCGGCGTACCCGCGCCATGGTGCGTTCATCGAGGTAGGCGTGTTCGCCGCCACCCTTGCAGCACCAGCCGCGACAGGCGGTGCAGGCTGCGTTTGCCACGTGGCCGACGAACCCTTCCGGCTCCGGTCGCAGCGGCGAGGCCGATCCCTTGGGATCCTTCATCGTGCGCATGGCGCGCAGCGATGCGACCAGATGCTTGCGCAGCCGCCGCACGCGCTCGGGCGATGCCGGCGCCAACGGCTTCCGGTTGAGCGGCACCATCACCGCCTGGTTGCCGCCCGCGGCCTCGCCGCCGGCCAGGACCGAGAAATGCTGCATGCTCATGCGAGGTTCCACCTGTTCGCAGAGGGTGGCATCCTGTCCCGCCCCGGGCAAGGACCGCGCTGTGCCGATTCCAATCGTCCTGGACTGCGACCCCGGAACCGACGATGCGTTCGCGCTGCTGCTGGCGCTGGCCTCACCGGAGGTCGAACTGCTTGCGGTCACCGTCGCCGGCGGCAACGTCGGACTGGATCGCACGCTGCCGAACGCCGTCGCCCTGGTCGCGTTGGCCGGTGCGACGGTGCCGGTCCATGCCGGCGCAGATCGCCCGCTGCTCGGCGCCTTCGTCAACGAGACGCGCGTGCACGGCATCGACGGGCTCGGCGGCATCGCCCTGCCGCCAGGCAGCGCACCCTCACCCGGGCTCGCTGCCGATGCGATCCGCAACATCCTGCGCAACGCCACGCGGCCGGTGACGTTGGTCGGGATCGCACCCGCGACCAATCTCGCTCTTGCGCTGATGACCGAGCCGGCACTGACCGCGCAGGTCGAACAGGTCGTGCTGATGACCGGCGCCTGGGGCGAGGGCAACGCGACACCCGCAGCCGAATTCAACGCTTACAACGACCCCGAGGCGCTCGCCGTGCTGTTCGCCTGCGGCCGCCCCGTCGTGCTGGCCACATTGGAGCTGACCGCGCAGGCCCTGTGCACGCCGGCGCATCTGGCGCAGTGGCGAACGGCCGGCACAGGGCAATGCCTCCGCACCTTGTGCGACATCCAGGCGACGGTGCCGCTGGGACCGCGCCTGGGTGGCAGAGGCGCCGCATTGCACGATCCCTGTGCGGTTGCCTGGCTGATCCGCCCCGACCTGTTTACCACGCGCGATTGCGCCGCGCGCGTCGATCTCGGCCCGGGACCCAGCCGTGGCCGCACCGTCATCGATCGCTGGCGTCGCACCGGCGCACCCGCGAACGTCACGCTGCTGGAGACGCTGGATGCCGACGGCTTCTTCGCGCTGCTCGCCGAGCGCCTGGTGCGGCTTCGGTAGCCGGGTTTCGCTGCACTCTACCCATCGTGCGCAGGCACGCCGGGCACAACGGAACATGGAACAACCGCAATGACCGTACGCCGGAAACCGTAGGGCGGAAAACCGCCGCGCATTCCGCCGATGTTGCAAACACACCCTGCGAGTTGCGCGTCTCGCCCCCCTGCATGCGCGCGGACCAATCCGTGCAGGCCGGCAATTTGCGATTGGCATTCAGCACCACATGCCGCATCCACCGATCCAACCGGTGCACCGGCCGTTCGCCCTAGCGATCACTGGTGCACAAGATTCCTGCGTCGACGCTCCGGCGCCGCTAATGCGCGACAGCATGGCGTGACCGCAGTGTCGTTGTTCAGGAAGCAGATTATCGCCGCGCGATGACGATGATCTCGGTGGCAATGGCACGATCCGCCCGGGCGAACACCGCGTCAGTTCCACCCTGTTGTGCAGCGGGATCGGCAGCGGCACATGCGGCGTCGTGGCGGCCGGTCCAGCATGGTCCATCCCGGCTGTGTCCGCGCCCATCGCCGACCCTTGCGCTGCGCACTCCGTGCCGGTCGTGACATGACATGATGCGCCGGCTTTGCCAAAATGCGGAAGCCGACTTGAACCAAGGAGACTGCCACGTGGATCCCGCCGAACTGCCCTTCGACGCCGACACCATGCTGGACGGTCTCCGCACCTGGATCGAATGCGAAAGTCCCACCTGGGACACCGCTGCGGTCAACCGCATGATGGACATCGCATCGCGCGACCTGGTGATTGCCGGCGCACGCATCGAGCGCGTCGCCGGCCGCATGGGCTTCGGCGATTGCGTGCGCGCGACGTTTCCGCACCCGACGCCGAACGTGCCCGGCATCCTGGTGATGGGCCATCTCGATACGGTGCATCCGATCGGCACGCTGGAGACATTGTCGTTCCGTCGCGAGAACGGGCGCGCCTGGGGACCCGGCATCCAGGACATGAAGGGCGGCAACTACATGGCGCTCGAGGCAATCCGCCAGCTCGGCCGTGCCGGCCAGCAAACCAAACTGCCGATCACCTGTCTGCTGACCAGCGACGAGGAGGTCGGCAGCCCATCGACACGCGACCTGATCGAGGCGGAGGCTTCGCGCCATCGCTACGTGCTGGTGCCGGAACCGGCGCGCGCCGATGGCGGCGTGGTCACCGGCCGCTACGCCATTGCGCGCTTCAACCTGGAAGCCACCGGCCGTCCCAGCCATGCCGGAGCGCGCCCCGGCGACGGTCGCTCCGCGATCCGCGAAATGGCCCGCAAGCTGATCGAGATCGAGGACATGACCACCGAGAACTGCACGTTTTCCGTCGGCGTGATCCACGGCGGCCAATGGGTGAACTGCGTGTCCACCACCTGCACCGGCGAGGCGCTGTCGATGGCCAAGCGACAGGAGGACCTGGACCGCGGCGTCGCAGACATGCTGGCGCTGTCTGCCTCGTCCAATGACGTGCAGTTCCACGTGACGCGCGGCGTGGTTCGCCCGGTATGGGAGGCCAACGGCAAGGTGATGGCACTGTACGAGACGGCGCGCGGCATCGCCCGCGGGCTCGGGTTTGACATCAACGCACAGAGCTCGGGCGGCGGCTCGGACGGCAACTTCACCGGTGCGATGGGCATCGCGACATTGGATGGCCTGGGCGTGCAAGGCGCCGGCGCACACACGCTCGACGAACATATCGTCATCGAGAGCCTGGCCTATCGCGGCAAGCTGATGGCCGGCCTGCTGGCCAGTTTAGGCTGAACGTGGCGATCAGCGGCCGCCGCATGGTGCGCTGGTCCTGGCAGGTCGTCCGCGGCCGACCTCGGCTGTTCATCGGCCTGCTGTGCGGCCTCGCCACCGGCCTCCTGCTGCCGGGGAGCATGAGCGGGACGACCCGCTCGGTCCTCGCCTGGGACATCGGCGTCATCGTCTTCCTGGTGCTGTCCGCCTTCCTGTTCACCACCGAACGGCTGGACCGGATGGCCGCCGATGCCGCCGCGCAGGAGGAAGGCGAATGGACCATCTTCTGGCTCACCGTCGCCGCGGTCATGTTCAGCTTTGTCGCGATCATCGGTGAGTTCGCCGGCACCAAGGACATGGCGCCGGCACAGCGCAGCCTGCATATCACGCTGGTCGCATTGACGCTGTTCGTCTCCTGGCTGATGACCCACACGACATTCGCGTTCCGCTACGCGCATGAATTCTACGAGATCGAATCGGGTGGTGTCGGGATCTCCGGCGGCCTGGAATTTCCCGGCGAAAAGCGGCCGGATTACCTGGATTTCCTCTACTTCTCGCTGGTGCTTGGAATGACGTTCCAGGTATCCGACGTGCAGATCACCGCGCGCAAATTCCGTCGCCTCGCGGCCGTGCACGGGTTGCTGAGCTTCCTGTTCAACACGATCATCCTGGCCTTGACGGTGAATATCGCCGCCGGGCTTCTGTGAGGTCGCCGACATGATGCAGGAGAGCGAGCGCGGATTCCTCATGGCCCAGCGCGTCGGCCGCCTGGCAACCGCCGACGCGCGGGGCAACCCGCATGTCGTGCCGGTCTGCTTCGCAATCTCCGGCGACACGCTCTACGTCACGATCGACGAGAAGCCGAAGCGCGCCGGCGGCCGGCCGTTGAAGCGGCTGCGCAACATGCTGGACAACCCGTCCACCGCCTTCGTCGCCGACCGCTACGATGAGGACTGGAGCAAACTCGGCTGGGTGATGCTGCGCGGGCGCGCCGACATCCTGGCGGACGGCGCCGAACATGACCGCGCGCAGGCCTTGCTGCGCGAACGCTATGCGCCATACCGCGCAATGCAGCTCGCCGACCTGCCGGTGATCGCACTGCGCATCGAACGGGTGACAAGCTGGGGCAACCTCGCGACTTGCCCGCAGCCCTGATTCAAGCTGTCATTGCGAGGGACGAAGCGACGCGGCAATCTCCGACCAGTGCGAGCCCAGATCGAACGGGCGAGATTGCCGCGTCGCTATGCTCCTCGCTATGCCAAGAGTACCGGGAGTGAAACAATATGGACCTCAATCTCACCGGCAAGGTCGCGCTGGTCACCGGCGCCAGCCGCGGCATCGGCGCGTCGATCGCTGCCGAACTGGCGCGGGAAGGCGTAAAGCTCTGCCTGGCCGCGCGCGACAGGTCCAAGCTCGATGAGGTCGCCACCGGCATCGCCGCCATCTCCGGCAGCAACCGCGCGACCACCGCGGTCATCGCCGGCGACCTGCGCGAACCCGCCGCCGCCAAGGCCGCGGTCGATGCAGCCGTCGCGGCGTTCGGTCGTCTCGACATCCTGGTCAACAACGCCGGCGCCACCAAGCGCGCCGACTTCTTCACCCTCACCGAAGAGGACTGGCAGGACGGCTTCGCACTGAAATTCCATGGCTATGTCCGCGCCACGCGTGCCGCATGGCCGCACCTTCGCCAGTCGCGCGGCAGCATCGTCAACATCGTCGGCATCGGCTCGCGCGCCGGATCGGCCGAATTCACCATCGGCGGTTCCGTCAATGTCGCATTGCTGAATTTCACCAAGGCAATGGCCGATATCGGCGTGAAGGACGGCGTGCGGGTGAACGCCATCAATCCCGGCCTGGTCGAGACCGAACGGTTCGGCCGCAACATCGAGCGCGTCTCGCGCGACCACGGCTTCAACCGCGAGCAGGCGATCGCCTTCCTGCTGTCCTCGCATGGCACCACGCGCGTCGGCCGCCCCGAGGAGATCGGCTGGCTCACCGCATACCTTGCGTCGGACAAGGCCGACTTCATCCAGGGCTGCGTGATCGATATCGACGGCGGTGCAACGCGTTCGCTGTAGGGGGAGCCAACGATGGCCAACGCATTCATCAACGCGGCCGGCGATGTCACATCGCAGCTGACCGACTACATCGTAGCGGCACGCTGGACCGATCTGCCCGCACCGGTGCGCCACGAAGCCCTGCGCTCGTTCTTCAACATCCTGGGCTGCACGATCGGCGGCGCACAGCACGAGATTGTCGAACTCGCCGACAGCACGCTGGGCGATTATGCCGGACCACCGCAGGCCACGTTGATCGGCCGCGGCCGCAAAGCCGATGTGCTGCACGCCTGCCTGATCAACACCCTCGGCTCCAGCATCTATTCATATGACGATACGCATGCCGAGGCTGTGGTGCATCCGTCGGGTCCGGTTGCCGCTGCGGTGCTGGCGTTGGCCGAACGGCGCCCGACCGGCGGCGCGGATTTCCTGCTGGCGTTCGCGCTTGGCGTGGAAATGACCTGCCGGCTGTCGAAGGCTATCTCGGTGCCTCCGGCGAAGGGCACCGTCGCCTGGTCGCAGACCGGAATCGCCGCAGGCATCGGCGCCGCGGTCGCCGCCGCGAAACTGCTGCAACTGGATGCGACGCGGCTGCAAAACGCGATCGGCATTGCGTTGTCGCAGGCCTCCGGATTCCGCGTCATGCATGCGACGATGATGTCGTCGTTCATGCCGGCGCAGGGCGGGCAGACCGGGCTGCGTGCGGCGTTGCTGGCGGAAAACGGCTTCACCGCTTCGCCCGCGGCGTTGGAAGGCAAGTACGGCTTCCTCGAAGTGTTCGCCGAGCAGCCGTATCTGCCGTCGCTGGTCGGCAGACTCGGCGAGCATTTCGAAATCCTGCGCAACACCTACAAGCCGTATCCCTGCGGGATCGTGATCCACCCGATCATCGACGCCTGCCTGCAGTTGCGGCGCGAGCATGCCATTGACCCCGCCGCGGTGGACGCTGTGCGCATCAAGGCATCGCCCGGCGCGATGGCGCTGTGCGACCGGCGCAATCCGCAGAACGAACTGCAAGCCCATGTCAGCCTGTACCACTGGACCGCCGCGACGCTGATGCGCGGCACGGCGTGCATCCAGGAGCTACAGGATCCGACGGTGCAGGACGCCGCGGTCGGAGCGTTCCAGGACAAGGTGCAGGTGGAGGGCGACGGCACGGTCGCGGCGGACGCCGCAGAGGTGGCGATCACGCTGAAGGACGGGCGGGTTCACACCTGCCGCATCGATCACTGCATCGGCAGCGCGACCAATCCGATGACCGACGCGCAACTGGCGCAAAAATTCTGCGAGTTGGCCGAACCGGTGATCGGCCCGGTACGCAGCAGGGCGCTGGTCGATCGGACCTGGGCGGTCGAGACGATGGCGGATGTCGGCGACCTGGCGCGGGCGAGTGCCTAGCTCATTTGCCATTGCGAGGAACGCAGCGCGGGATTTTTGGAATGACGACTGTGGGGTCAGCCAGCCCTACTTTCCCATCGCGCGGCGCTTCCACAAATCCCATGGCCGGTCCACCAGCCCGTCATTGGTCTTCATCGCTGCCGCGGCTTCGCCTTCGTTCAGGAACATCGGGTCGCCCAGCCGCAGCGCCTCGCTCTCCATGCGCGCGTTCACCTCGGTGTAGATCGCGCGGAACGTGACATGGCGCACAGATTGCGCCGCCGCCACCGAGCCATGCCCGCGCATCAGCGCGACCGGATGCGCCCCCAGCGTCGTGGCGAGCGCATGGCCGAGTGTCCCGTTGCTGATCAGCATGTTCGAGGCAGGGCCGGCCACGTCGCGGATCTCGAATACCGGCACGCCGCCGCCGAGAAATCCGGCGATGTGGTTCATCGGCCTGAGCTCGACCTTGGTGTTGGCATAGGGCAGCACGGCCGGCGAATGGCTGTGCACGATCGCCATGACGTCAGGCCGCAGCTTGTAGATTTCGCCGTGGATGAAGCGCTCGAGATACACCGCGCGTCCACGCTGATCGACTGGCGTGCTGTCGAGGTCGTATTCCATGATGTCGTCCACGGTCACCAGCGCAGGCGCCATGCTGCGTGCCAGCAGGTAGCGGTTCGGATCCTTGTTGTGGCGCGCACTCACGTGGCCGAAGCCGTCGACCACGCCCTGGTCGTAGAGGATGCGGTTGGCCGCGACCAGGTCGTCGATCAGCGCCGGATCGGCCGGGCCGGCCGACGCGGGCGCCGGTCCCTGTCCCTCCACTGCCATCGCCATCAGCGCGCCCAGAAACCCGCGCCGGCCAAGATCGTGCACCATCCCGCAGAAGCAGGTCACCATGGCGTCCTCCCCGTGTCAGTTGTCGCAATCCTAGACGAGCTTGCCTTTGCCTGCCACGCCCGGCACGCTCGCCGCGACATCAGCGGGAAGGAGATGGATGATGAGCGACGCGATCCGCCAGTCGCTGTGCGAGACTGTCAACGGCACCATCCTGATGGGACACATGGAGGAGCTCGCACGCTGGGTGAAGCTGTCAGGCACGCCGGATGAACTGCAGAGCCTGCGCTACTTCCAGGCGAAGCTCGATGAATACGGCTACCGCACCGACCTCGTCATGCACGACGCCTACATCAGCCTTCCGGGTACGGCGCGCGTCGATGTGGACAACCAGGCGCTGACCAGCATCACGCATTCCTTCTCGCGCAGCTCGCCGGCTCAGGGCGTGACCGGCCGGCTGGTCTATGTCGGCGACGGCGACGCCACCGACTTCAACGGACGCGACCTGCACGGCGCCATCGTGCTGACGGAAGGCATCGCCAGTCCCGGCCAGGCCGCACGTGCGTCGCATGCCGGCGCCGTGGGGCAGATCCAGATCAGCCCGCACGAGCATTTGCACGAGATGTGCGTATCGCCGGTATGGGGCAGTCCCTCGGGCGAGACGCAGTCGGACCTGCCCACCACCGTGGTGTGTACCGTATCGAACGCCGACGGCAGCGCGCTGCGCGAGCGCCTGGCACGCGGCGAGCAGCCGAAGGTGACGCTGCACGCCGCGGTGGACACCGGCTGGCGGCAGACGCCGATCCTGGTAGCCGAGATCGACGGCCCGACCAAAGATGGTCCGTTCATCCTGTACTCCGGTCATCACGACACCTGGTATTACGGCGTGATGGACAACGGCGCGGCCAACGCCACCATGCTGGAGGTGGCGCGGGTTGCCGCAGGCGAACGCAACAAGTGGCGGCGCGGCCTGCGGCTGTGCTTCTGGTCTGGCCATTCGCATGGCCGCTATTCCGGTTCGACCTGGTATGCCGACCAGCACTGGGATGAACTGGAAAGACGCTGTGCCGTTCACGTGAATGTCGATTCCACCGGCGGCATCGGCGCGACGGTTCTGAAGAACGCCGCCGCAGCGCCGGAGCTGGTCGGGCTGGCCGGCGATGCGATCGGCCAACAGGCCGGCTCTGACTACGCCGGCAAGCGGATGTCGCGCTCGTCCGACCAGTCGTTCTGGGGCATCGGCATTCCGGCGATGTTCGGCGCGCTCAGCGAGCAGCCGCCGGCGCCGGTGAAGATGCGCAACGCACTCGGCTGGTGGTGGCACACGCCGCACGACCTGCTGGACAAGATCGACGAGAAGAACCTGGTGCGCGACACGCGCGTCTATGTGCACACGCTGTGGCGGCTGCTGACCGATCCGGTGCTGCCGCTGGATTTCGCCGCACATGCCAACGTGCTGCTCGACGAATTGGCCACGCTGCAGTCGTCGCTGGGCGACCGCTGCTCCGTCGCCGGCCTGGTCGCCGGCGCCGAGACGCTGCGCAGCAAGGCTGCCGCCGGAGGCCACAGCGATGCGGCATTGATGCGTGCGTCGCGCGCACTGGCGCCGGTGTACTACACCAGCGGCGACCGCTTCGCCCACGATCCCGCGCTGCCCCTGCCCGCCTGGCCGGTGCTCGATCCGCTGCGCAAGCTGGCGAAGGTCGCGCCAGGCACCGACAGCGCGCGCTTCCTCGCCGTCAGTGCTACGCGCGGCCGCAACCGACTGGCGCACGCACTGCGCGAGGCAGCGGAGGCATTGGCCGGATAACGCGGCGGCTTCCGCGACGCTCATCCGCCCTACGAAGTGCGCGAAGGCTCCGGTAAAAGCATAGGGCGGAAAAGCCCAGCGCAACCCGCCGAAGCGATCCCGCTACCCGGCATTCCGGCATCGCATCAGGTTCATCGGCCTGAAGGTCATCACCACTTCATCGTCCTGGTTGAGCACCTCGACCAGGCTGCGCACCATCCCACGGTCGGGTTTGGAACGTGACCGATTGGCTTCCGTCACCGTCGACCGGACGCGCAGCCGATCACCTGGCCGCACCGGTCGCACCCAGCGCAGCTCATCGATGCCCGGTGACGGCAAGGTTGCGACCTTCGACAGATAATGCGCAACCACCAGGCGCATCACCAGCGCCGCAGTGTGCCAGCCGCTGGCGATCAGGCCACCAAATGGACCCCGCGCCGCCGCCACAGGGTCCGTGTGCATCGTCTGTGGGTCGTAGTGCCTGGCAAATTCCACGATCTCGTCGGCGGTGACCGTGACCTCGCCGAATTCACTCACCATGCCGACATGGTAGTCCTCGAAATACCGTTTAGCCGGTGGAACCGCAGCGTCGCCATCCATGGGAAACCAATCCGTTGCGTTGTTGCTGAGACATTGTCTGACATGCAATATACCACACCACAATCATGTGGCGACGCGACGCCGGCATGCGGAGGATCACGTTCCATGCAGCATATTTCTCGCCGAGGCCTGCTTGCCGGCGCCACGGCCGTGGCACTCGGACGCCCTGCCATTGCGCAAGGTCCGCCACTCAAGATCGGCTTGATGCTGCCGTTCTCCGGCACCTTCGCCGCACTTGGCGAGAACATCGCAGCGGCGTTTGAACTTTGCCTGCAGGAACACGGCGGCAAACTCGGCGGACGCGAGGTGACCCTGGTGCGCCTGGACGATGAGTCGGATCCGGCGAAGGCACCGCAGAACGTCAACCGGTTGCTCGAACGCGACCAGGCGCAGGTGCTGATCGGTACCGTGCATTCCGGCGTCGTCATGGCACTGGTACAGGCCGCGCGCGAACGCGAGGTGCCGCTGATCATCCCGAACGCCGGCAACGTTGCGGCCACACGCGAGTTGTGCGCGCCGTCGGTGTTCCGCAGCTCGTTCAGCAACTGGCAGCCGGCCTACGGCATGGGCAAGGCGCTGGCGGCGAAGGGTGTGAAGAAAGCCGTGTGGGTCACCTGGGACTACGCGGCCGGCAAGGAATCCGGCGAGGGATTCCGCGACGGCCTGCGCGCCGGCGGGGCGGAACTGACGCAGGTGCTCGCCCTGCCCTTCCCGGAAACCAACTTCCAGCCGATCCTCGCGCAGCTTCCCGGACTTGGGGTCGATGCGGTCGGGTCGTTCTTCGCCGGCGGCGGCGCCATCCAGTTCGTCAAGGACTACGCCGCCGCCGGGCTGCGCGACAAACTTCCGCTGTGTGGCTCGGGATTCCTCACCGAAGGTGTGCTGAAGCCGCAGGGTGCCGCGGCAGAAGGCATCCAGACCGCATTGCATTATGGCGACGGCCTGGACAACGCGAAGAACACCGCGTTCCGCGCGGCATTCAAACAGAAGACCGGACGCGACGCCGACGTCTATGCGGTACAGGGCTACGATGCCGGCCAGATCATCGCGCTGGGTCTCGACGCGACCAAGGGCGATGCGACCGCGGTGAAGCCGATGGCGGCCGCCATCCAGGGTGCGACGATCGACAGCCCGCGCGGTGCGTTCACCTTGTCGCCGTCACACAATCCGGTGCAGACGATCTACCTGCGCGAGGCGAAGGGCGGCGAGAACCGCGTGATCGGTGTCGCTGCCGACGCGCTGGCCGATCCCGGCACCGGCTGCAAGATGGGTTGAGGCCTGACTTCGTGTGTCATGCCCGCAGATGCGGGCATCCAGGCGGTTGAAATGCAGTGACGAATATCGCCGGGCTGTTCGCGCAGATCCTGAACGGCGTGCAGTACGGGCTGTTGCTGTTCCTGATCAGCAGCGGCCTGACGCTGATCTTCGGCGTGATGCGCGTCATCAACCTTGCACATGGCAGCCTGTTCATGATCGGCGCCTACCTTGCCTACGTCACCGCCGCCGCGACCGGATCGCTGTGGTTCGCGCTGCCGGCGGCACTCCTCGGCGGCGCATTGTTCGGCGCGCTGCTGGAACGCAGCCTGTTCCGCCGGTTCCGCGAACGCGAACACCTCGACCAGGTATTGCTGACCTTCGCGCTGATACTGCTGTTCGAGGAGGCGCGCGCGGCGTTGCTGGACAACCAGTTTCACAGCGTCGCAATTCCGGCCGCGCTGGATTTTTCCGTGCGTGTGACTAGCGAATTCTCCTACTCCGCGTATCGCATCGCGGTGCTGGGTATCTGCCTCTGCGTCGCGGCGCTGATGTTCGCCTTCGTCGAGCGCACCCGCGTCGGCTCTGCCATCCGCGCCGCTGCGGAGAATGCCGAGATGGTCGATCTGCTCGGCATCGATGCAAGCCGCCTGCACACGCTGGTTTTCGCCGCGGGGACGGCATTGGCGATGCTGGCGGGCGCCTTGGCGGCGCCGTTGCAGTCGGTCTACCCCGGGATGGGCGACGGCTTCCTGATCATCTCCTTTGTCGTGGTGGTGATCGGCGGCCTCGGTTCGATTTCCGGCGCGTTCTGGGCCGCGCTGCTGATCGGCATGATCGACACGTTGGGCAAGGCCTATGTGCCACAGGCGGCGGGAACCGCGATCTATGTGCTGATGGCGGCCGTGCTGCTGTGGCGGCCGGCGGGCCTGTTCGCCAGGGCCTGAACGCATGCGCTGTGCCTCTCCACGCGGCAACCTGGCACTCGCGCTGGCCGCGCTGGCGATCGCCGCCATGCCGTTCTACGCCTCGCCGTACCACATGCAGCTTGCCTCCACCGCGATGATCGCGGCGATGTTCGCACTGAGCCTGCAGCTTCTGGTGGGCGGCGCCGGCATGGTCAGCCTCGCGCAGGCGGCGTTCTTCGGCATCGGCGCCTACGCCGTGCATCTGCTGGCCCGCGTGACGGACGGCGCGCCATCGATCCTGCTGAGCCTTCCGGCATCGGCATCGATCGCCGGACTCGCCGCGTTGCTGATCGGACCGTTCGCACTGCGCACGCGCGGGTTCTTCTTCCTGATGACGACGCTCGCGTTCGGCCAGATGCTGTTCTTCGTGTTCCACGATACGTCGCTGGGCGGGGGCGCCGATGGCGTGTTCATCCAGCGGCCGGTACTCGGCGCATTCGGCGTCGCGCTGGAATTGACCCGCGCCAACCGCCCCACCGTGTTCCTGTTGCTGAATCTCCTGGTGCTAACAGTGATGTACGCCGCGTTGTGGTGGTTGATGCGAACCTTGTTCGGCCACGCGCTGCTTGGCATTCGCGCCAACGAGGATCGCATGCACGCGATGGGACACGACGTGCTGCGCCTGAAGCTCGCGGCGTTCGTTGTCGCCGGCGCCCTGGCCGGCATCGCGGGGCATATGGCTGCCCTGAACGATGCATTCGTCAATCCCGAACTGCTCGGCTGGCATCGCTCGGCCGAGGCGTTGCTGATCGTGCTGCTGGGCGGCATCGCCGCCTTGCACGGTCCGATCCTCGGCGCGTTCGCCTACACGCTGATCGGCGAGATCGGCCAGAGCATCACCGAACGCCAGCGCCTGGTCGAAGGGCTGGTGATCCTCGCCGCAGTGCTGCTGCTGCGCAACGGCATTGCCGGAATCCGGCTCCCGACATGACAGCAATCCTGCAGGCGATCGGCCTGTCGCGGCGCTTTGGCGGATTGCTCGCGGTCGCGGATGTGTCGCTGGCGCTTGCCGTCGGCGAACTGCACGCGGTGATCGGGCCGAACGGCGCGGGCAAGAGCACGCTGGTGAACCTGCTCGCCGGCGAATTGCTGCCCACCGCGGGAAGCATCCGCATCGACGGCGACGATGTCACGGGCCGGGGCAACTGGCGCGTCGCACGCTGCGGCGTCGGACGGTCGTTCCAGCGGACCAACCTCATGCCGCAGATGACCGTGCTGGAGAATGCGCGCCTCGCCGTGCAGGCGCGGGTTTCGGCGCGCGGCCTGCTGCGCACGCTGCGGCGCGACGATGCCTCGGTGTCCATCGCCCGCATCGCGTTGTCGCGCGTCGGGCTGGCGGAGTCCGCCGACCGGATTGCCGGAACCTTGAGCCACGGGCAGCTTCGGCAACTTGAAATCGGCGTCGCGTTGGCCGGTCAGCCGAAGGTTCTGCTGCTGGACGAGCCGCTCGCCGGCATGGGGCCGGAGGAGAGCGAGACGTTCGCCACGCTGCTGCGCGAACTGTCGCGCGACTATGCCGTGTTGCTGGTGGAGCACGACATGGATGTGGTGTTCGCCGTCGCGCATCGCATGACCGTGATGCTGGACGGCCGCGTACTGGAATGCGGCACGCCCGAGGCGATCCGCGCCTCCGCCGCGGTGCGCGATGCGTATCTCGGGCACAGCGTATGACCGCGCCGATCCTCGAGGCACAGGGCCTTGCCGCCGGTTATGGCGCGAGCCAGGTGCTGCGCAGCATCGATTTCACGGTGCACAGCGGCGAGACGATCGGCCTGATGGGCCGCAACGGCATGGGCAAGACCACGTTGATCCGGACGCTGCTGGGTTTGCTGCCGGCACAGTCCGGACGCGTGCTGCTCGACGGCGAGGATGTCACCGTGCTGCCGGCATTCCGGCGTGCGCAACGCGGCGTCGCGACGGTGCCGGAGAATCGCGGCGTATTCGCCAGCCTGTCGGTGCTGGAGAACCTGCGCCTCGCCGCGCGCGATGGCGCGTGGACCGAGGCGCGCGTGCTGGAGTTGTTCCCGCGTTTGCGCCAGCGCAGCCGTCATCGCGGCAACCAGCTATCCGGCGGCGAGCAGCAGATGCTGGCGATCGGCCGCGCGCTGATGACCAATCCCCGGTTGTTGATCCTGGACGAGGCGACGGAGGGTCTGGCGCCGCTGATGCGCGACGAGATATGGCACACCATCCGGGTGGTGCGCGACAGCGGGATCGCGGTGATCGTCGTCGATAAGACGGTGTCGGCCGTGCTGTCGCTCGCCGATCGGGTGACGGTGCTGGTGAAGGGCGGCGTGGTCTACAGCGGCAGTCCGCAGGTGCTGCGGGACGATGTCGAGCTGATGCATCGGTGTCTCGGGGTGTGAACGATCAGGTGCTCCCCCTTCGTCATCCGCGCGAAGGCGAGGATCCAGGGGCCTACCCCTCGATCTTCACGTATTCAAAGTCGCCCGGCATGTTGTCGATCCCGATCCGCGGCGGCGCGATCCACGATGCATACGCGCCGGGCTGCTGCACCGGCTGCATCAGGCTTTCGACAAACCGGCTGTCATCCGCCGACGGCAGCATCGTCTCCTTCCGGGCCTCCCATTGCTCCGCCGTCAGCATCGTTCCCTCGGCATCGGCATGGATCGCCGCGAACTCGCCGATGCGGCGATTGAACGCGACGTGCGGCAGCGACAGGCGGAATGGAATGCCGGCTCGCTCGATCACCCGGTTCCAGCGAGTCACACCGGCCTGCGCATCCTCCACATAATCATCGCGCAGCCGCATGTTCAGCGCCGACAGCGCCGCCACGTCCTCCTGCACGATTGCGCCATCGCGCAGGCGCGACACCGGGTAGGTCGCACTGGTCAGCACATGGTCGTCCGTCAGCTTGTCCTCGCGATACCGCCCCTTCAGCCCCGCATTGAAGGCATTCGCCGCGTTGGTGCTGATCTCGTTGCCGAACAGGTCCAGCGTCAGCGAGAAATGCAGGTTCGCCTTGCGCTGCAATGTCGGCAGGTCGATCACGCCCAGCGCACGCACCCGCTCGACATCGGTGGGATCGTCGATGCCGGCGTCGCGCATCGCCTGGCAGGTGCGCTGCACGATGCGCTGCACGCCGGTCTCGCCGACGAACATGTGGTGGGCTTCCTCGGTCAGCATGAACCGGCAGGTGCGCGACAGCGGGTCGAAGCCCGACTGCGCCAGCGCGGCCAACTGCATCTTGCCGTCGCGGTCGGTGAAGAACGTGAACATGAAGAACGACAGCCAGTCGGGCGTCGCCTCGTTGAATGCCCCCAGCATCCGCGGACTGTCCTGGTCGCCGGAGCGCCGGCGCAGCAGTTCCTCCGCCTCCTCGCGTCCGTCGCGACCGAAGTACTTTTGCAGCAGATACACCATCGCCCAGAGATGCCGGCCTTCCTCGACATTCACCTGGAACAGGTTGCGCATGTCGTAGAGCGACGGCGCGGTGCTGCCGAGATGCCGCTGCTGCTCCACCGACGCCGGCTCGGTGTCGCCCTGGATCACCAGCAGGCGACGCAGCATGGCGCGATATTCGCCTGGCACGTCCTGCCACGCCTTCTCGCCCTTGTGCGCGCCGAACGGAATTTTCCGATCTTCCACCGCCGGCGCCAGCAGCACGCCCCAGCGATATTCCGGCATCTTCACGTAGCCGAATTTTGCCCATCCCTCGGAGCCGACGCCGACCGCGGTGCGCAGGTACACCAGGCGATCCTGGAATCCCTGCGGCCCCATCTGCTGCCACCAGTCGATGTAGCCGGGATGCCAGGTCTCCAGCGCCTTGCGCACGCGCAAATCGTCGGCCAGGCCGACATTGTTCGGGATCAGCCCGTTGTAGTCCACCGCCGTTCCATCAGGCATTGCCGGTCTCCTGTCAGACGCGTTGCGGATCGAAATTCGGCCGTTGGCCGCTGCCGTAGCGTTTCAGCGAGCCTTCCGCGCCGACCGCGTTGGGGCGCTGGAAAACCCAGTTCTGCCATGCAGTGAGCCGCCCGAAGATGCGCGTCTCCATCGTCTCGGGTCCGGCAAACCGCAGATTTGCTTCCATCGCGGTCAGCGCATCGGGCGAGAACGATGCGCGTTCCTCGAGCATCAGCCGCACTTCATCATCCCAGTCCGTCTCGTCATAGGCGAACGTCACCAGCCCCAGCGCCTCGGCATCTTCCGCGTCCAGCGTCTCTCCGGTGCGCTGGCGCGCTGCCGCGAAGCTGTCCGGTTCGCCGAGGAACCGGGTCGCCAGGCGCGTCAGTCCGTTGCCCATCGGATACGCACCGAAATTCAGATCCGACAGATGCACGGTAGCCGGACCGGCATTGTCGCCACTGCGCGCGCCGGCGAACATCACCGACCGGTCGGCGGCGAACAGCAGTTCTGCCAGCGTACCGGCAAAGCAGCTTCCCGGCTCGATCAGCGCGATCAGGCTGCGCGACGTCATATCCAGGCGCTTGAACACGCGCTTCAGATACAGCCGGATTTCGCGCACCAGCCAGTCGTCCTTGTGCGTTTCGAGCAATTCGTCGGCGGCCAGCACGGCAGCCGGATCGCCCTCCGACCGCAGTACGACCAGCCCCAATGCCGGCTCGTTCAGCCGCAAATGCAGGATCGCGTCGTCGAGTTCACGCGCGAACATGAGCGGCCAGAATTGCGCACCCGCCGCATGGATGCCGGCAACGTCGCGCGGCAATGCTTCGTCAGGCCCCAGCAGGGTGATGGTCGCGCATCGCAGCGCACGATCGAACGCCACGCGCAGATGCGAATAGGCCACGCCGTCATCGCCGAATGTGCGCTGCAGCGGCGACAGCACGATGCCCGTTGCATCTGCCGGCCGATCCGACTCCACGGCCATTGCCTGCGCGCGCTCCTGCAGCTTCGCATCCCACGACGATGGCGGCACCACCTCGTCCACCAACCGCCACTCCACCGCGCGGCGTCCGCGCACGCCCTCCTCGGTGGAACAGAACACATCGGCGCGGTCGCGCCGTACCATCCGCTTGTCGGTCAGCCGCGTCAGCCCGCCGGTGCCCGGCAGCACCGCGAGCAGCGGCAACTCCGGCAAGGCAACGCCGGAACGACGATCGTCGATCAGCATGATGTGGTCCGCGGCGACCGCCAGTTCGTAGCCGCCGCCGGCGGCGCTGCCGCTGACTGCCGCCAGCCAGCGCTGGCCGGAATTCGCGCTGGCGTCCTCGATCGCCAACCGCGTCTCGTTGGTGAACTTGCAGAAATTCACCTTGTGGCCATGCGTCGCCTTGCCGAGCATGCGGATGTTGGCGCCGGCGCAGAACACGTTCTCCTTGCCGGAACGCAGGATCACCGTGCGCACTTCCGGGTGCTCGAAGCGCAGTCGCTGCACCGCGTCCGCCAGTTCGATATCGACCCCGAGGTCGTACGAGTTCAGCTTCAGTTCGCAACCCTCGAACAGGCTGCCGTCGGGATCGACGTCCATGGTCAATGTCGCGACCGGACCGTCGAAGGCGAGACGCCAGTGACGATAGCGGCCTGGTTCGGTCTGGAAATCGATGGGGTTCATGCCGCCTTGTCCAACAGAGTGCTCCGAACGAACGGCACGATCGCCGCCAGGGTCGCGTCCTTCGCTTCCAGGTGCGGCGAATGGCGCGCATCGGCAATCAGCCGGGTTTCCAACGGGCATGACGCCGAGCGCTCCAGCACGCGAAGCTGCTCCGGCGTGCCATAGGGATCGTCCGCCCCCTGCAACGCCAGGACCGGCACCCGGATGCGTGCTGCGTAACCCGTAATGTCGAATTTCTCGAAGCGCGGATCGAGCCAGGCATCGTTCCAGCCACGGAACGCCACATCGACATCGCGATGATATTTCGCCAGCCGCGCGCGCAGGTCGCCCTGCTCGTAGGCCGCCTTGATCTCGCGGATGCTGGCGATGTTCAGCGCCTCGACGAAGAAATGCGCGGCGATCAGCACGGCACCTACCACGCGTTCATCCTGCACCGCGCCGGCATGGATCGTCGCGATCGAGCCGCCATCCGAATGGCCGACCAGCACGGCTTGCCGTATGCCGGCCGCATCCAGCACACGCGGCAATATCGTCAGCGCCTCGTCGTGCATGTAGGTCATCGGCCGCGGCAGGGCCACGCGATCCGATGCGCCGTAGCCGAACCGCGAATACGCGAACACGCCGCAACCGGTGGCGGCAGCCAGCAGTTCGGGAACGTCGCGCCACAGCGCAACGCAGCCCAGGCCTTCGTGCAGCAGCACCAGCGTCGGCGCCTGATCCGGGCCTGGCCCCCACCGCTGCGTCTCGAGCGTCCTGCCGTCAATGATCATCGCGGGTTCCATACCGAAGTTCGGCCAGCCTTCCCCTTGCCGGCGGGGAGAATTTCGCCCCGGCGTCAGCCACGCAGCCGGAAACGCTGGATCTTGCCGGTCGCCGTCTTCGGCAGGCCGTCCACGAATTCGATCCAGCGCGGGTATTTCCACACGCCGATCCGCTCCTTCACATGCGTCTTCAGCAGTTCCTTCACCGTCTCGGTGTCCTGCACGCGCGCCGCGTCCTGCAGCACGACGAACGCCTTCGGCTTGGTCAGGCCGTCGCGGTCCTGCGCGCCGACGACAGCCGATTCCAGCACCGCGGGGTGTGATACCAGCGCCTCCTCAACCTCGAACGGCGAGACCCACACACCGCTCACCTTCAGCATCTCGTCGGTGCGGCCGCAGAAGCGGAAATAGCCGTCTTCATCGCGGATATAGGTGTCGCCGGTATGCGTCCACTCGCCGCGGAACGTGCGCCGCGTCTTGTCGCGCTGGTTCCAGTAGCCCTCGGCCGACGACGGCCCGCGCACCACCAGTTCGCCTGCCTCGCCATTCGCCACGCGGCCGCCATGCTCGTCCATGATCAGCGCGTCGTAGCCCGGCACCGGCTTGCCCGACGAACCGTAGCGGATATCGTCGCCGCGGTTCGACACGAAGATATGCAGCATCTCGGTGGAGCCGATACCGTCGAGGATGTCCACGCCGACCATGTCGCTCCAGCGCCGGCCGATATCCGCGGGAAGCGCCTCACCCGCCGAGATGCAGCGGCGCAATCGGTCCGATCCGGCGCCTGGCCCGATGCGCGGATTGGCCAGCATCGCCGCGTACAGCGTCGGCACGCCGCCGAACATCGTCGGCTGATGCTGCTGCATCGTATCCATCACCGCGTCCGGCGTCGGCCGGTCGGGCAGCAGCGCGGCGCTCGCGCCGACCGACATCGGGAACGTCAGCGAATTCCCCAGCCCATAGGCGTGGAACGCCTTGGCGGCAGAGAACATCACGTCGTCCGCACGGATCTGCAGCACCTGCGCGCCGTAGGTGTCGGCCGTCGCACGCAGGCTGCCATGGACGTGGCGCACGCCTTTCGGCGCCCCGGTGGACCCGGACGAATACAGCCAGAACGCCACTTCATCGGCCGGCGTCACCGCCGTCGCCGCATCCGGATCGCCACTTGCCAGGAAGTCGGCGAATGCGATCTGCCGGGGATCGTCGAGCGGCGCCGGCACGCCACCATCCGGCGGGACGACGATGATGCGGCGCAGTTCAGCCAGGCTGTGCAGCACCGGCAGCAGCGATGCAGCAAGCGGCGCCGCGATCACCAGCGCGTCGGCGCGGCTGTCCGCCAGGATGTAGCCGACCATCTCGTGGGTCAGCAGCGTGTTGATCGGCACCGGCACGACGCCGGCGCGGATTGCTCCCCAGAAGGCGATCGGGAAGTCGATGGTATCGAGCAGCAGCAGGCCGATCCGCCGCTCCCGTGCCACGCCGGCCGAGCGCAATGCGCCGCCAAATCGCCGCGTGGCGTCCGCCACGCCGGCGTAGCTCAGCGAACGCCAGGGATCGCGAAATGCGATCGCGTCGCCACGGCCCTCGCGCAGGTGGCGATCGACGAAATAGCCGACGGCGTTGCCGTTGTCAGGGTCGCCCGACATCTGCCCCCTCCTGCGCGCCGACTATAGCGCCGCGCTCAGCGGGCTGGCGATGGCATCAGACCGACGCACACGCCACCACCCGTCATCCCTCGCGAAGGCGGGGATCCAGGCGTCGAGGCATCCGACCGCGGCCCCTGGATTCTCGCCTGCGGGAGAATGACGGCAGTGGGCCGGGACAGACGCCGGCTTCAGGCGTCAGCAAACCAGGTGGCCTCCCGAGGCGCAGATTGCCGCACCGTCCCCTATTTTATCCAAGGCCGAATCACCGGCTGCGGCCCGCCGCATCCCGCCCTTCGCCGTCCGGAGCGACGATTTCGCTGCCGTTCATGTTGAACCTGTGCACCGTCGCAGCCGCCAGGGCGTCCTGCGCGACCGGCGTGACGCCCTCGCGCAGCAATTGGTGCCGGATCTGCTCGCGCAGCTCGGCGAATCCGGGCTGCGCCACCCGCCGGCGCGCTTCCACCTTCAGGACAAACCAGCCGGCACCGCTGTGCACCGGATTCGGGGATATCTTGCCAGGCTCGAGGAGAAAGGCGGCGGCACCCAGCTCAGGCGTGAGCTTGTCCTGGCGCAGGAACCCCAGGCTGCCGCCTTGCGGGGCGCTGGCGTCAGTGCTCTCGCGCCGCGCCACGGTCGCGAAGTCGGCCCCGCCCCCCAGTTCGGCGATCACCTTGCGGGCCTGATCCTCGGTGGACAGCTGGATCACCCTGACGTCCACCTCCTCGGGCCCCGGCTTGTCGGCATAATCCCGCTGGTAACGCGCCAGCAGCGCTGCTTCGGTGATGTCGGCGCCGATCAGCCGGTTGAGCAGCTCGTTTTCCAACACCCGGTCGGCCACCTCCTGCATGTGGCGCTTCACCACCGGGTCCATGTCCAGCCCGATGCGGCGCGCCTTGGCCACCAGCGCCTGCTCCTGGATCAGGCGGTCGAGCACGCCGGGATACAGGTCCTCGAACGGCATATCCCGCATGCCCGGCGGCAGTCCGCGGATGGCGTCGCCCACCTCGGCCAGCGTGATCGGATGGCCATCGACTTCGGCCACCACGGGGTTGGCCAGGTCCTTCAGCATCTCGCCCGGATTGTAGCGCGGTGGCAGCGCACCCGCGGCCGGTGCGGGGGCGTCCTGGGTGCCAGCCTGCGGCGGCGTTGCTGCAGGGCTCTGCGCGCATGCGACAGTGCGGACCAGCGGGAACGCCACGACGAGGACGGCCAGCCAGACCACCGACCGGTTGGAAACTGCTGCGAACATGCGGGGCTCCGGCGCGGGATGCCATTATGTTCCCGTCGCGAACGGATCATGGTCGAACCGGCGACCTGCCACAAGCACGACCTGTCACATGACCTGTCACAAGCACGACCTGCCACAGGCACTGTCGGCGGGACGCGTTCGCCCGGCTGCGTACATGGAATTACTATTCCGCAGCCCGGCGACACCCATCGAGATTATACCCGGTTGCGCCGATCTTCCCGCGGCTATGATCGAGCATCAGCTGACCAATCCCGACTGGAACCTGATCCGCCTTGCCATCGTCATCATCGACGTGGCCGCGGTCGCCCTGGTCGTCGTGCTCTGGGGTTTCGCCAAGGCGTGGTGGCGCCGCGCTGCCAAGGCCACGGCGCGGGTTCGCTCCGGCCGCCCGGCACGCTATGCGGCGGCTGCCAGCCTGGGAAGGCCAATCCCCTCGGGGGCAACCCACGCGCACCGCGCGCTGCGCTGACCGTCAGAAGACAGCAGGCGCACGGCCCCATTGTCATCGCGTGCGTTCAATTCGAGCCGCCGACCGGCCCCTCCCCCACATCATCCGGAAAGTCCGGAAACCCGGCATCCCGCTCCGACAGGATCGGCGGCAGGATCGGCCAGTCGATCGCGAACGCCCGGTCATTCCAGCGAACGCCCGCCGCAGATTCCGGATGGTGGCGCTCCGCCATCTGGTAATGCAGTTCCACATTGTCGGTCAGCGTCTGGAAGCCATGCGCGAACCCGCTGGGGATGTACACCGCCAGCCCGTTCCCTGCCGTCAGCTCCACCGCCTGCCAGCGGCCGAACGTGGCGGACCCCAAACGCAGGTCCAGTAGCACGTCGCACGCCGCACCTCTGCTGCACCGTACAAGCTTCGCCTCGCCGTGCGGGGCACGTTGGTAATGCATCCCCCGCAGCGTGCCGCGGCGTGCATTGAACGACGCGTTGCACTGCACGAAGTCGGCCGCCAGCCCATGCGCGGCGAATTCGTCGCGGCAGAAGGTGCGGGCGAACCAGCCGCGCGCATCCTCACGGCGTTCCGGCGCCACCACGAAGGCGCCGCGCAGGGCCAATTCGGTGAACCGCATCAGATGACCTGCAACGCCGGGATCGGCACCACGAACCGACAACCCCAGTCGCGCACCGCCGCCATCTGCCCGACGAGTTCGTCGCGCAGGTTCCACGGCAGGATGAAGATGTAGTCCGGCCGCGTCTCGAAGATGCGCTCGGGCGCATGGATCGGGATCTGCACGCCCGGCAGGTAACGCCCCTGCTTGTGCGGACTGCGATCGACCGTGAAGCGGATCAGCTCCGGCCCGACGCCGCAATAGTTCAGCAGCGTGTTGCCCTTGGCCGGCGCGCCGTAGCCGACCACAAGCTTGCCCGCACGCCGTGCCGCGATGAGGAACTCCAGGACCTGGCACTTCACCTCCGCCACGCCGTCGGCGAACCCCTGGTAGGTCGCCAGCTCGGCGAGCCCGAACCGCCGTTCCTCCGCCGCCACGGCATGGAACCGCGCGGTGCGCTGCCGCGTCGCATCCTCCGCGTGGCAGGCGTGGAGGCGCAGCGAACCGCCATGCGTCGGCAGCCGATCGACGTCGAACACGCGCAGCCCGTGCCGCGCGAACACCGCGTCCGCCACGAGCAGCGAGAAATACGAGAAATGCTCATGATAGATCGTGTCGAATTGCCGCTCCGCGATCAGACGCTGCAAATGCGGGAACTCCACCGTAACGATGCCGCCGGGTTTCAGCAGCAGCTTGAGCCCGGCGACGAAATCGTTGAGGTCCGGCACATGCGCCAGCACGTTGTTGGCACAGATCAGATCGGCCGCGTGGCCCGCTTCGGCCAGGCGCTGCGCGGTCGCGACGCCGAAGAACGCCACCTCGGTCGGGACGGCCTTCGCGGCGGCAATTTTCGCGACATTGGCCGCCGGCTCCACGCCCAGCACGGCCACGCCGCGCTGCTGGAAATATTGCAGCAGGTAGCCGTCGTTGCTCGCCACCTCGACGACAAGCGATCCCGCCCCGAGGCCGAGTTCCGCCGTCATCCGCGCCGCGTACGCCTCGGCGTGGCGCAACCAGATTTCGGAGAACGACGAGTAGTACAGGTAGTCGGTGAAGATGCTCGCCGCCGTCGCGAATTCCTCGAGCTGCACCAGCAGGCAACTCTCGCAGACGTAGGCGTGCAACGGATAATGCGGCTCCGCCAACCGAAGCTGGTCTGCCGCCAGGAACCCGTTGGACAGCGGCGACCGGCCGAGATCGACGAAGCTCTGCCGCAGCGGAGCGCGGCAGAATCGGCAGGGCGGCGCGGTCACTGGCTGGCCGGCGCCATGGCCAGGTAGCGGGCAAGCTGTTCGTCGGCCAGTGCCAGCGCCGCCTCCCCGGCATTCAGCCGCCGATGCCACTCGACCGTCCAGGCCAGCGCCTGGTCCAGGCGCAACTGCGGCGCCCAGCCGAGTTTCATACGCGCGCGCGACGCGTCCACCTTCAGCCAGGTGGTCTCATGCCGGGCGTCGGCCGACGCCACGCACCATGCGGCGCCCTGCCCCCATTGCTCGACCACCTGCGACACCAGCCATGACACCGGCCGCGCATCATCCTCGACCGGCCCGAAATTCCACGCATCGGCGAACTGCGCGGCATCCGCATCCAGGCATTCGGCAAGCCGCAGGTAGCCCCGCAGCGGCTCCAGCACGTGCTGCCACGGCCGGACGGCATGCGGACTGCGAACCTCGATCCGCCGCCCGTCACTCAGTGCCTTCATGCAGTCGGGCAGCAGCCGGTCCTCTGCCCAGTCGCCGCCGCCGATCACATTGCCGGCGCGGGCGGTGGCGACGCCAACGTTGCGCTCGCACGCGCCGGCAAAGAACGACCGGCGGTAGGCCGAGACGACCAATTCGGCACAACCTTTGGAACTGCTGTACGGGTCGTGGCCGCCCATCGCCTCAGTCTCGCGATACGCCCAGGGCCATTCGTGGTTTTCGTAGCATTTGTCGCTGGTGACCACGACCAGGCCGCGCACGCTGGGCGCCGAGCGGACCGCCTCCAGCACGTGCACGGTGCCCATCACGTTGGTGGCGTAGGTTTCGACCGGCTCGCGATAGGACAGCCGCACCAGCGGCTGCGCCGCCAGGTGGAACACGATTTCCGGCTGCTTGGCCTGCATGGTCTCGCGGACCACCTCGAGGTTGCGAATATCGCCGAGTACCGTCGGTACGAGGCGGTGCAGGCCGGCGAGTGCGAACAGGCTCGGCTCGGTCGGAGGCGCCAGCGACAGGCCGCACACGCGCGCGCCCAGCCGGTACAGCCACAGGCTCAGCCAGGAACCCTTGAAGCCGGTGTTGCCGAGGACCAGGACGCGCCTGCCGCGCCAGTAATTGCGGCAGGGTTTCGCCAGACTTTCCAAGACGCGCTCCACGTCGGTGCAACCGTCAGCCGGCCTCGATCCTGCGACGTTCTAGCCGGCGTCCCTTAGTGAACCGTTAAGAGGGTGTGCCGGGTGGCCGGCGACGCATGATGGTGCCGCTACACGAACGATTGACCTGGCTTACCGCTCGATTGCTTGACGCACCCGCGGTTCGGGCGGAATTTCCTTCCGCTCGACGATTGAACCCCCCGAGGAGGCTGCGCATGATCCGAATGACCCTGGCCGCGCTCTTGCTTGCCGGCTCGTCGGTTGCCGCATTGGCTGACAACGATGCGGACAAGGCCGCGCTCAAGCCCGGTTGGCTGACCAGCGCGCAGGTCACCCAGCAGCTCCAGGCGAAGGGCTATACCGTGCGCAAGATCAAGCTCGACGATGGCGACTACAAGGTGAAGGCCACGGGCCCCGATCAGCGCAAGGCCAAGATGGAGATCAGCCCGAGCACGGGCGCGGTGCTCAACACCAAGATCGACGACGACAACGACTGAACGCTAGCGTGACGACCGCGCCAGTTCCTGGGCGCGCTGGCGCGCCTGCGCCATGCCCTGCATGATCGCCTGGGCATCCAGCGCCGCCTGTTGCTGGCGCAATGCGTCCTGATCCACGAATGATTGTTCGGATGGCGATTGCATCTCGCTGCATGCGGCCAAGCAGACGAAAGTGATCAGGGCAGCAGCAATGCGCATTACTGTCGGTCCATCTCTCTCGGTTGCGTGAAGCAGTTTTAGCGTGGCTGCCGTCGTGAAGCCAGCCTAAAGCGCACCACTCCCCGCCACTGTCAACTTGACGGTATCGGCATATGCCGCCCTGCTCAGGCTGCCGGCTCATACCCACGCTCGTTGATAACGACTCATCGATCCCACTGTCATGGCCGGGCGTGGCCGGGCAATCCGCCCGGCCATCACAGTCGGCGCGACGTATGGGCCATCATCGATGAGCTTTGGTATACCCTGAATCCGTGAGAATTCGCTGTGGTGTCTTTACAGCGCCGGTCGGATGGGATTCGCTGATCGGCATGAGCGGAGCGATTCTCACGGCCGAGGACCGAGCG
>DATAPW010000333.1:0-8446 GCA_036265005.1 Acetobacteraceae bacterium
ATGGAGATCATGCAGAAGGATCGCGTCACCGTCGAACCCGGCGACTTTGTACTGTTCCGCACCGGGTTCGCGGAAATGCTGCTGGAGATGAACAAGCAGCCGGATCGCGAACGCCTGATGGCCGGCACGTGCGGGCTCGACGGCCGCGACCCGAACCTGCAGCAATGGGTCACCGACAGCGGCGCAGTCGCACTGATCTCCGACAACTTCGCCGTAGAGAGCATGCCGGCGCGACCCTGCCTGGACGATGTCTGCGCCACTCTGCCGCTGCACGCACATTGCCTGTTCAAGCTGGGCTGCTATCTCGGCGAGATGTTCTACCTGACCGAACTTGCCAACTGGCTGCGCGCCAATGGCCGCAACCGGTTCCTGTTCACCGGACCGCCACTGCGCCTGCCCGGTGCGGTCGGTTCGCCCGCCACGCCGGTTGCCACGGTGTGAAGGGTTACGGCTGCATGGTGCCGCTGGACAGGTCCTTGGTCTTCTGATCCAGGCTATCGATCAGCGCCTGGGCGCCGCCGCGCGCCACCAGCCTGCGGAAGTCCGACCGTTGCACGGCGACGCGGCTGATCGAGCCGTCAGCCAGAACATCCACCGCCTTCCACCTGGCGCCCTCCTGGCGCATCACATAGTCGAGTTCGTGCGCTTCGCCGGAGGACGACACGATCCGGGTCTGCGTCAGTTGCTCGCCGTTCGGCAGGGGCTTGGTATCCGGCTGGATGTCGAAATGCTGACCGTTGAAATTGTCGAAATTGCTGACGTAGTTGGCGATGGTGTAGCGCCGGAAGGCGGCCAACAATAGAGTCTGCTGGTCCGGTGGCAGGCCGGACCAGGTTGGCCCGACCGACACCTGCAGGATCGTCTGCAGGTCGAATACCTGGTCGATGACCGGTGCAACCATGGCAAACCGTTGTGGGAACGGCGTGCCGCTGCCGGCGTGCATGATCCGCAGCAACGCGTCGCACAACTGCCTTACCGGAGCAACCGCGGGAGTATCGGCGCTGGCCTGGCGTATGGCGGCCGTTGCCCCAACACATGCCAATGCAACCTGCATCCAGCGCCGGCGGCCAATCGAGGCGAGCGGCATGATATTTCCCCGTCCGAACGATACGTGAGAACTGTCCCGGGTCTGAACCCGGCTGAACCAGCACGCTTATCCTCAGGCAGAGACCGCGGTCAACACGGCGACATGGATGGGTGAAACGTGGCCCCGGCGCTGGTAAAGGGAAACTGCCCGGCGTTTGCTGCGTTCACGATCGCGTGCCCGCCGCGTCTCGCGGCGTTCGACATCATTATGTTACTGGAAGTAATTAACCGGGTCGCGCAAGAAGGAGGGGGTCGGTTTTGTCGGTTCAGAGTGCCGTCCTGAAGATCGCGGATGCGGTGGCCAATGCCACCGGGCTGCTGCGTCGTCCGCTGGATGCCGATGGCCTGCTCGCGCTCGCACGACGCCGCAGTGGGCTACAGGACTTTGGCGACATGTCATTTGTCGATCCACTGCAGCGCTTTCTGTCGTCATGCGCCGCAGAGGCGTCGCTGAGTCTCGTCGGGCATCTGGCGACGCGTTGGGACGTCCTGCGCTTCCTCACCAATCTGTTGCAATTGCATGATGCCGAGCGGCGCGACCCTATCATCGTGGAGCGGCCGATCGAGCGGCCGATCTTCATCACGGGCCTGCCGCGCAGCGGCACCACCTTCCTGCATCGGCTGATGATGGAGGATCTCGGTAACCGCGCCCCACGGGTCTGGCAGACGATCTATCCGTATCCGCTGGCGAAGCCGGGCCGCAATGGCATCGATACCCGCCCGATGCGGGTGGCCCGTCAGCTCCAGGCATTCGAGAAGCTGGCCCCGGAGTTCCGTGCGCTGCATCCGCTGGACGCCACGTCGCCGCAGGAGTGCAGCGAG
Organism: Acetobacteraceae bacterium; assembly: GCA_036265005.1. Classification (GTDB taxonomy): domain Bacteria; phylum Pseudomonadota; class Alphaproteobacteria; order Acetobacterales; family Acetobacteraceae; genus JAMXLO01. The sequence goes on from DATAPW010000333.1 coordinate 1,909, forward strand.
ATCACCGCGCACGTGTTCCGCAGCCTTCGTTTCGACACGACGTACAACATCCCGACCTACCGGAACTGGCTCGACGGCGACAGCCATCTGCCGGCATATCTGTTCCACCGGCGCTTCCTGCAGCATCTGCAGCATCAGACGCCGGGCGGACGCTGGGTGGTGAAGTGCCCCGAACACCTGTTCGCGCTGAATGAAATCCGCACCGTCTATCCCGATGCACGGCTGGTGTTCGTGCATCGGGATCCAGTGAAGGTGCTGTTGTCGGTCGCCAAGCTCACCGAGGTGTTGCGGCTGCCCTTCACCCGGCGGATCGATCGCCGGGAGATCGGCGCACAGGAAAGCGACCGCTGGCATGCCGGCGCTCAGCAGATGGTCGCGACCGGCGACGATGCCGGGTTGCCCGAGCCGATCCATCATGTGCACCACAAGGACCTCGTGGCGGACCCGGTCGGCACGGTGTCCGCGCTGTATCGTCACTTCGGGCTGACCCTTGAACCGGCGGCTGCCGCAGCCATCGGCGACTATGCGAAGCAACGGCCGAATGGCGGCTATGGGGCGCGCAACTATCGCTTCGAAGATCATGGGCTCGACAGCGCCCACGAGCGCGCCAAATTCCGGGACTACATGATGCGCTTTGGCATTCAAGAGGAAGGCGAAGGGGACCATCCGTCCGGTGGCTCGCGGGCCACGAGGAGCCGGGGCTCGGCTGGCTCGATGCGCCCGGCCACCACCTGATCGGGAGGTCAGGATCGCATCGACGCGATGCCCTCTTGCTGCGACCACGTGACGATCCTGCACGGCCGTTCACGCACGTGATCGTTTGCCGTTGGTTCCGCTGCTTTTTCGGGCTCGACCTGATCCCGGGACAGCGCTGTCGTGGATCCGCCGGCGCGCCATGGCGTGACGCGCCAGCTTCTTCACATCAACCGCGCCAGAACGGCTTGTTCGCCTCTGCTTCCGCATCGGCGTAGCTGACACCGATGTCCTTCAACAGATGGCTGTCGAGTTCGGCGATCCGCTGGCGGGAGTTGTAGCGCCGCCAGGCCGCGCGGATGCTGCTCCATGACAGCGCGGCGGGTACCGGGTCGCGACGTGCCGGCATAAACGCGCTCGGTTGGAGCCGGACTGCTGCGCCGCTCAGCAAACGATTGGACATCGCACTCTCCTGCCAGGTCCCGATTTCAGGAGGGTGATTTAGGGCTGCGGGGATAATCAGTAAAACGAATTGCATTTATATGAGGCATCAACCACATTGATGACCATGAACTTTCCGCAGTCGCTCGATACCGACCTGCTGCGCGCCTTCGTGCTGATCGCCGAGGGCCACAGCTTCACCCAGGCAGCCGCCCGTGTGGGGCGAACGCAGTCCGCGATCTCCATGCAGGTGAAGCGCCTCGAGGAGGTACTCGGCCAGCCGGTCCTGAGCCGGAGCAAGGGCGGCAGCGTGGAGCTGACGCCGCACGGCCAGTACCTGCTGGCGCGCGCGCGCCAGATCCTGGCGCTGAACGACGAGGTGCTGACGACATTCCGCGCGCCGCAGATAGCCGGAACGGTGCGGCTGGGCACGCCGGACGACTATGCGTTCGCCTACCTGCCGACGATCCTGAAGCGCTTTGCCGAAACACACCCGGCCGTCCAGGTGGACGTGCTGTGCTCGCCGTCGGGTGAGCTGATGCGTCGGCTGAAGGCCGAGGAGATCGACCTGACGCTGATTTCGGACGGCCACCAGCCGGCGAACTGGCCTTCCGTTCAGCTCTGGCGTGGTCCGCTGGTATGGGTGACCTCGACCCGGTTTGCGCCGCACCGGCAGGATCCGTTGCCGCTGGCGCTGGCCGATCGCGAACCGTTCCTCGTCCGCGGGCAGGATTGCGAATGGGCCGGGGCAGCCGTCCGTGCCTTGGAGAAGGCCGGCCGGCGCTACCGGATTGCCTACACCTCGGCATCGCAGATCGGCACCCATGCGCCAGTGCTGGCGGGGTTGGCGGTGACCGTCTCAACGCTGTCCTGGCTGCCCGAGGGATTGCGCGCGATGCGGCCGGAGGAGGGGCTGCCGAAGCTGCCTGAGTTCGGCATCATGATGCTGAAGGGCAAGCACCCGCACCAGCCGGTGACCGATGCGCTTGCCGAGCATATCGAGGAGCGCTTCCTGCAGGATATGAACCGGTCCGTGGCGGCGGAGTAGCGCGCGGTAGAGCGCAACGAAACCCATCGTTCTTTCCCGCGAGCGGTCTGTTACTGCGGGCGCAACCTGAACCTCGGCGGATGATCCGGCTGCGTCGTCACGATTGCCACCGGCATCGGCGGCGGCTCATCCAGCGACACCCTGAACTGCCGAATGATTCCGGCCAGCACCAGCGTTGCCTCCGTCAGCGCGAATTGCGAACCGACGCAGACGCGTGGCCCGGCGCCGAACGGCATATAGGCAAAGCGCGGAATGGCGGGTGCGTCTGCCAGGAAACGCGTCGGATCGAATGCATCCGGATCACGCCACAGCCGGCGATGCCGCCCCAGTACCCATGGCGCGATCATCAGCACCGTCCTGGGTGCGATGTCGATCGCGCCGAGCCGATCCGGACCAATCGCCTCGCGCACAATGGTGAACGCGGGCGGATAAAGTCGTAGCGTCTCGCTGATGACTGCGCGCGTGCGTACCAGGCGGGGTAGCACATCCATCGCGTTGTCCGGCGCAATGTCAATGCCGCACACTTCATCGGCGACAATCTGCTGTTCGTTCGGCGCACCGCACAGCAGCACCAGCGACCAGAACAGCGCGACTGCGGTGGTCTCGTGTCCCGCCAGGATCATTGTCGCAACCTGATCGCGCAACTGCGTCTGCGAGAATCCCTCACCGGTCTCCGGATCGCGCGCGGCGAGCAGCAGATCGAACAGGTCGCGCGGCGTATCGCTGGCCGGAGCAGCCATGCGAGTTCGCATGATCTGCTCAATCAACGACATCCAGGCACGCTGGAATCGCCGGCGCCCGAGGTCGCGCAGCGTTGGGATCGACGGCGGCAGCACGATGTCGAACAGATGCGGCCTTGCGTAGCGCGTTCCGTACTCGGTGAGCAGTCGTCGCATCGCCGCGCCGTATTGCCGCATCTCCAGCGAGAACATCGAACGGCCCGCGATATCCAGCGCCAGGTTCTGCATGGCCGCAAGCAGATCGACCGGCTCATTCGACAGCGCCTGCAGCGGGATGAGCGCCTCTTGCGTGCACGTCACGATATGGCGCGCCAGCATCGGCATGACGCGCGGCGCCAGCGCCGGCGCGATGGTGCGGCGCTGGTGGCGCCAATCGTCGCCTTCGCTGAGCAGCAGCCCTTTGCCGGTGATCGGCCGCAGGATGCGGATCGACGCAGGCGATCGGCGGTAATTGCCCGGATTGTCCACCAGCACGCGGTGAATCGCATCCGGCGCATTGATCAGGATGTTGCTGCGACCCAGCATCCGGCGGACCAGGAAGTCCTCCTGGTAGGCCGCGTCGGTCCACATGGTCAGCGCGTTGCTGCGGATAGCGCGCAGGAAACGCAGCAGCGGCAGCTCCGCCGTGGGGACGGGCGGATGCGGCGGAACGAACAGGGTCGCGGTGTCTGATGCGGTCAGCATGGCGCCAGTGTAGTGCATCCGCGCCGCCCCGTCTGGCGGAGAAGCTACTGATCGGTATACTCCGCCCCTGGACCGGAAGAGCGCGACGGGCGCGAGGGAGAGAAACGCATGAGTTTGAAGGGCGCAGGTTACATCGTCGGGGCGTATGAGCACCCCACGCGCAAGGCCCCCGACAAGTCGGTGACATTGCTGCACGCGGAATGCGCCAAGGGCGCGCTGGACGACGCCGGCCTGACCAAAGACGACGTCGACGGCTACTTCTGCGCCGGCGACGCGCCGGGCCTCGGCCCGCTGTCGATGGTCGACTACATGAACCTGAAATGCCGCCATGTGGACAGCACCGATGTCGGCGGTTCGTCGTACCAGGTAGCAGTCGGCCACGCTTTGGAATCGATCGCCGCAGGACGTTGCAGCATCGCGCTGATCACGCTCGCCGGCCGGCCGCGTAGTGAGGGTATGGCGACCGGCACGGCGCCGCGCGCAGGCAGCCCGGCGCAGCCCGAGGTGCAGTTCGAATACCCGTATGGCCCGGCGACCGCGAACATGTACGCGATGTGCGCCTCGCGCCACATGCACGAATACGGCACCACCAGCGAACAACTCGCCTGGATCAAGGTCGCGGCATCGCACCACGCGCAATACAACGAGCACGCCATGCTGCGCGACGTGGTGACGGTCGAGGACGTGGTGAAGTCGCCGATGGTCGCGACGCCGCTGCACCGGCTGGATTGCTGCGTGATCAGCGACGGCGGCGGCGCGCTGATCGTCACCAAGCCGGAGATTGCCAAGAGCCTGAAGCGGCCGCGAGTCAAGGTGATCGGCATCGGTGAGTCACCGAAGCACCAGGCGGGCGGCGAGATCGACCTGACGTTCTCGGCCGCGCGCTGGTCGGGACCGCCGGCGTGGGAAATGGCGGGCATCAAGCCGTCGGACATCAAGTACGCCTCGATCTACGACAGCTTCACCATCACCGTGCTGATGCAGTTGGAGGACCTTGGCTTCTGCGAGAAGGGCCAAGGAGGAAAATTCGTGTCGGATGGCAACCTGATCTCCGGCGTCGGCAAACTGCCGTTCAACACCGATGGCGGCGGCCTGTGCAGTAACCATCCGGCGAACCGTGGCGGCATCACCAAGATCATCGAGGCGGTGCGCCAGTTGCGCGGCGAGGCGCATCCGAAGGTGCAGGTGCCGAACTGCAATCTTGCCATCGCGCATGGCACGGGTGGTTCGCTTGGCACGCGCCACTGCGGCAGCACTGTGATCCTGGAGCGGGAGTGATCGACATGGCTTACGTTCAACGCAAGATCCCGTTCGTCGGGACGCCCGAGACCAATCCGGAGACCAAGCCGTACTGGGACGGCTGCGCGGCCGGCAAGCTGGTGCTGCCGCGCTGCAAGGACACCGGGAAATTCATCTGGTATCCCCGCGCAATCTCACCGTTCACCTTCGGCCCGGTGGAGTGGGTGGAAGTGTCCGGCAAGGGCAAGATCTACACGCTCAGCGTGATGGCGCGAGCCGAAGTGCCGTATGCCATTGCGTATGTGACGCTGGACGAGGGGCCGTCGATGATGACCAATATCGTCGATTGCGACCTGAATGCGCTGAAGATCGGCCAGGCGGTGAAACTGAAGTTCGTGCCGAGTGAAGGTGGCCCGCCGATCCCGATGTTCACGCCGGTGTAACTCAGCTTTTCCTTAATCGGCGCCGCATTCGCCGGTCATTGCGGGAGTGTAGCGACGAAGCAATCTCGGTCAGGTTTGTGCGCGCACAGACCGAAGGGGATTGCTTCGTCGCTGCGCTCCTCGCGATGACAGGACGCGGCGTCAGATCCACGTATCCGATGAATACCAAGGACCCGACGCATGCGCCTGACTCGCCGCACTCTCCTTGCTGCTGCTGCAACAGCTGCGACCACCCCGCGCATTGTGCGCGCACAGACCCCCGTCATCCGCATCGGCGTATTGAACGACCAGTCCGGACCCTACCGCGACGACGGCGGCCCCACCGGAGTTGTCTGCGCCAAGCAGGCGCTGGTGGATTTCGGCGTATCGGGCAAGGGCTGGAACGTCGAGGTGATCACCGCCGACCACCAGAACAAGCCGGATGTCGGCGCCTCCATCGCACGGCAATGGATCGACCAGGGCGGCGTCGATGTCATCGTCGATGTGCCGACGTCGTCGGTCGGCCTCGCGGTCAACACGGTGTGTCGCGAGAAGAACAAGGTGTACCTGAATTCCGGCACCGGCACGTCGGACCTGACCGGGCCGCAATGCAGCCCGAACACCATCCACTGGACCTACGACACCTACATGCTAGGCAAGTCCACCGGCGGTTCGCTGACCAAAGAAGGCGGCAACACCTGGTTCTTCATCACCGCCGACTACGCGTTCGGCCAGGCGCTGGAGCGTGACACCACGCAGGTGATAAACAAGATGGGCGGCAAGGTACTCGGCAGCATCCGCTATCCGTTCCCGGAGACTACCGACTTCTCGGCCATGCTGGTGCGCGCGCAGGCGTCCGGCGCAAAGGTGCTCGGCCTGGCAAATGCCGGTGGCGACACGCAGAACTGCATCAAGCAGGCGCAGGAATTCGGCCTGATGAAGACCATGAAGGTCGCCGCGCTGCTGATCCAGAGCACCGGCCTGCACTCGCTTGGCCTGGCGACGGTGCAGGGGCTGCGCTACAGCGAGTCGTATTACTGGGACCTCAACGACCGAACGCGCGCATTCAACGAGCGGATCCGCACGAAGACGCCGAACGGCATTTGGCCGAACATGACGCAGGTCGGCGACTACGCGGTGACGCTGCATTATCTGAAGACGGTGGCGGACATGGGTGTTGCCGCGGCGAAGGCCGATGGCCGCGCGACGGTGGCGCGCATGAAGGCGATGCCGACGGATGACGACTGCTTCGGCCCCGGCAAGATCCGCGA
>DATAPW010000334.1:0-8916 GCA_036265005.1 Acetobacteraceae bacterium
GACCGATGTGCAGCCCGACGATCTCTCGCTTGCCGTCGGTGTTCACCGCCACAGCGATTATCGCGGCAACCGAGACGATGCGGCCGCCCTCGCGCTGCTTCAGGTAGGTCGCGTCCAGCCACAGATACGGCCATTCGCCAGCGAGCGGACGGTCAAGGAACGCATGAACCCGTTCGTCGATCTCCTTGCACAGCTTGGAGACCTGCGACTTGCTGATCCCCGACAGCCCCATCGCCTGCACCAGCTCGTCCACCCGCCGCCTACACCGCAACGCCTCATCGCGCGTCGCTCCGAATCTCCACCACCTCCGTGGACGCTGGCGTCTGAGGCGTTTGCCTCTCCTACCCGGCGCAGCAGCTAGCCGTAATCGCTCGTCTCGCGCGGCCACCAGTTCGCAGGCCAAGGGCCCAGGGAATGTCCGGCTGACGTTTCAGGGCGACGACGACCTGGTGGTGGAGATCAGGATGGCACTGTGATCGAAGCTGCATCGTCCTCCGCCTTGGCTCGGATTGCGTCCAGCGCCTTGTTCGTCAGAACCCGCGTAAGCACATGCCGGGCGAAAGTTTCTTTGCCACCCTGGAATGCGAGCTGCTGGATCGCCGCCGGTTCATGTCGCAGGGCAAAGCCAGGATGGCTTGCTTCTGCTTCATTGAGACGCTATGCGGCCGGTTGGGCGTGTGGCGTGAATCCTCCGCTCATCCCCCACAGCGCTAGAGCATATCGATGCTGGACATGAAGGTTTCGTCTGCTTCCGCCACCGCCATAGCTACGCGCATCTACGTCGCTCTCGATCTGAGCCGAACAAGCTAGTTGGGTTGTCGCCCTACAGTCGTCGGCCGATGCGCGCGCCAGCACGCACAAACTGCAACCCGGTGACCTGGAGCGCCTGCTGATCCTTTTCGAGCGAGCAAAGGCCTGGGAAAAGAAACGATCAGGCCGCCCCATCGAAATCCACTCCTGCTACGAAGCGGGATACGATGGCTTCTGGCTGCACCGGCACCTGCAAGCAGCTGGCGTGATCAATGTCGTGGCGAAGCCGACCAGTTTGTTGGTGGAACCGGCGGGCGCGACGCGCCAAGGCCGACCGGATCGATGCCGACACGCTGATCCGCGCCCTTAAGGCGCATACCCGCGGTGACGCGGGCGTGTGGCGCCTCGTTCGTGGACCAGGCGCCGGCGCTCACGGTGCAGCCGCTTCGCCTCTTCCTGTTCCGGGGTTGGGATCCGCACTCTCTGGTGAATAAGATTGAGCCCAATGACCACTTTATGACCACTTTGCGCCAGCAGCGGACATTGGCGTCGGCACGCGAAGCGGACGTTAAGCCGTCCGACCCCAGCTTCTGCCTCAATGCGCTTAGAACGGCGCATTCGGCTAAGGGAGGCAAGCAGGTTCTGTCGCGTCTCGCGCCTTTTGCAATGCATCGCGCGGCCTGACCTTCTGAGTGTCCGATTTGCATTATGCCCATTGCGTTGCCGGCGCGATGGAGAAAGTGACGGCGTTGGCGGGTTGCTGGAACGTTCCGACGAAACCTACCTCAAGGTCCAAGATCGCTGGTGCTCCGCAACTTCCTCCGATGCCGATCGCGTCATAGCCAATATGCCAACTCTGGCCAGAATTGTGTCCTATGCCATGACGCCAATTTCGCAACGCCTCGCCTATCGCGGGCAGCCGCTTCGCCTCACACTGCCGGATGCATTCATGGCTGACGGTGAAGCCGCGCAACAGCTTAATGTGGCTGAGATCCCGCGGTGTCGGCCTGTAGCGCAGCCGACAGAACACGACGAACGCAATGATGTCGCTCGGCAGCGACGCTCGATTGAGGACACTGTCGCTGCGCTCGTTGAGCTGTTTGCCGCAGTCCCGGCACCGGAACCGACGATAGCCTTGTGCTGTCCGGTCTGGCCGCTCGGTCACCGCCGCCGAGTCACAGCCTACGCATTCCATCGCAATCAGCCTCCGGTCCGACAATATTCTAGGAAAGCTGATTCCGTGCTCCCAGCCGCTATGGCGCGAAGCATGACAGAACCGTCCAGCCTACCCTGACTCTATCCCTGATGTCCGTCTGTTAATGTCCCGGCCCAACAGTGGGATATGAGCGATGAGTTACAACCCCTGCCGCGCCCGGTTTCCGGGTTGCTAAGGGAGGACACTACCATATAGGCCATGTTGCACTTCTGGCCGCTGTTCATCATCCTAGTGATCATCTTCGTTGCGGTATCGGCCTTATGTAGCCGCAGGCAAAAGTTAAGATTTTACTGCTCGAAGCGTCGCGGCAATCCTCATGTAGTAGGCGCTTGAAGAAGCGCTTTGCGGCTGCGCCGTTCCGACGGTCTTGCACCAGAATGTCCAGCGCGACACCGCGCTGATCCATCGCTCCGCGACACTCTGGCCAAGCCGGAACGCGTCACGACCGACTTGTCGACGAAGTCGAGTGCCAGGATGGTCGGCGTGTGCAATCAGCCCAGGTGACTATCACACCAACGATGTCCCCCGCCGCCGCGTGTAGAGATTATCCCACCACCCTCTGGTGCAGACCCGGACCCGTGCGAGTTTTTGAGTTGGTACTATTCCACCTGCGCATACCCCCATACGTCGACCTGACATCGTAAACCCGGGGATCGATCACAAGATGCCTGGCTTGAGACACACCGCGCTGGGCTCGAATTCAGGAATGGACACCGACATGATTAACACTCTCAAACCCGATTATCGGATGCTGCTGAGGCCTTCCGCGATCATCGCAGTCGCCCTGCTGGTAGGACTGTCCGGTCAGGCGTCGGCACGCGGCATAGGTGCGCAAGGGTCAATGCCCGGTCAGTCATTCGTAACGTCAAGAGGGTCGGCCTTCGTAACCGGCAATCTCGGCTCATTACAGACCACTACAATTCCGAGCAGCGGCGGACAAGGCTTCCTCGAGAACAACGGCAACGGCACGAGCACCTTGATCACGACAGGTGGCTTACCGCAGACGGTTGCAACGCCACGATGACACACCGACATCGGCATTCACATAGTAACGTGACGAGGCGCGCATGACATTCGGGTTCACGTCCAGGACGGTGTGGTGCTGTGGGAGCGCTGCGTGGACCAGATCCGAAAGCGCGGCACCAGGCGCCGCACGCTCTGTGGCATGATCTGCGGTCACTTCCCACTACGACGCCATCTCATGGCCACAACCGGCTATCGGCGTGCTCGGATCAACGCCTTTCGGATCTGCGGCGGGAGACCTGCGTCCATCGATTAGCGTGATACCTTGCTATCCCCTAGCGATTGTTCACACACGGTGGTGGACAGCTGCCGCCGAGTGGCGCTCGGGGCACCCGCTTCGGTTCGGCTGGGTGAGTGGAGAGAACGATTATGACGCGGCGGCGCCTGGGGATTATCGGATTGGTTGTGATAGCCGGCGTCGCCGGCGGATGGCGCGTCATGTACGACCCGGGCGCGGCCCATGCCGCCGATCCCGTCCCAACGCCGCTTGTGCCGGTGACCACCGCGACGACGCAGATCCAGGACGTCCCGGTGTATCTCGACGGCCTAGGCACCGTGCAGGCGTTCAACGTGGTACAGATCAAGGCACAGGTGAACGGGACGCTGATCGCCCTGCCGGTGCGCGAGGGGCAGGAGGTGCACAAAGGCGACATTGTCGCCGTGATCGACCCGACGCCCTACAAGGCCGCGCTCGACCAGGCAGTGGCACAGCGCGCCGAGGACACCGCGCTGATGCAAAGCGCACAGCTCGACCTGAAACGCTACCAGGACCTCGCCCAGCGCGAATTTGCACCGGTCCAGCAGGTGGACGACCAGCGGGCGACGGTCAACAAGGAGATCGCCGCCATCGCGCTCGACAATGCAGCGATCGAGACGGCGCAGTTCAATCTGAACAACTGCGTGATTCGCGCCCCGATCGACGGACGGGTGAGCCTCTACCAGGTTGATGCCGGCAACCTCATCGAGGTCGCCAGCCAGGCCGGCGCCGGCATCGTATCGATCACCCAGGACAAGCCGATCTCCGTGGTGTTCACCCTGCCGGAAGCCGAGCTGGGGCAGGTCCAGGCCGCGCTTGCGAAGGGACCGGTGCCGGTCAAGGCTTCCAACAGCCAGGACGAAAGCCAGGTGCTGGCGACGGGTACGCTGCTGACGCCGAACAACACGATCGACACCACCACGGGAACCATCTCGCTGAAGGCGACGTTCGAGAACAAGGACGACCATCTCTGGCCGGGCCAGTTCGTGAACACGCGGGTTCAGGTCAACACGCTGCACAACGCGATCACAGTCCCAGCGCTGGCGGTGGAGCACGGGCCGGCCGGGCTGTTCGTCTATGTTGTCAAGCCGGACCGGACGGTCGACCAGGCGAACATCCAGGTTGGCTATGAGGACAATGGCGAGGCGGTGGTGACGAAGGGGCTCGCGAGCAACCAGACGGTTGTTGTCGCCGGCCAGTCGCGCCTGGCGCCGGGCACGCGTGTCGCGGCGACCGATGCATCAAAAGCGGCGCAATCGACCAGCGCGACCACCGGCGGCGCTTCCGCCAGCTAGCACAACCGGCCCTCTCCCCAGGACGCCTCCGCAATGAGTATTTCGACGCCCTTCATTCGGCGGCCGATCGCCACGTCTCTGCTGACCGCCGCGATCTTCCTTGTCGGGCTTGTCGCCTATCCGCTGCTGCCGGTGGCGCCGTTGCCGAATGTGCAGTTCCCGACACTGACGGTGACCGCGCAGTATCCCGGCGCCAGTCCGGAGACCATGGCCTCCACCGTCGCGACCCCGCTGGAAACCGAGTTCGGCCAGATGCTGCCGGGTTTGACGCAGATGACCTCGGACAGCGTACTGGGAACCACCCAGATCACGCTGCAGTTCGGCCTCAATACTGATCTTGGCAATGCCGAGACGCTGGTGCTGGAGGCGATAAACGCCGCACAGGGCTCGCTGCCGAAGGCCATGCCGAACCCGCCGACATTCCGCGCGATCAATCCGGCTGACAGCCCGATCCTGATCCTGGCGATGCAATCGGACCAGGCGCCGATCACCGAGGTGGACAACTACGCCGAGAACCTGGTGGAGCAGCAGCTTTCGCAGTTGCCGGGGGTAGGGCAGGTGCTGGTGGGCGGGCAGCAGACGCCGGCCATCCGCGTGCAGGTCGATCCCGCACGGCTCGCCTCGATGGGCTTGACCATGGAGGACGTGCGTAACGTCCTGACCAACGTGACAGTAGACGATCCCAAGGGAAGCATTGACGGGCCAAATCAATCCTTCACGGTTTATGCCAATGACCAGTTGACGACGGGGGCTCCGTACAACGACGTCATCATCGGTTACCGCAACGGTGCGCCGATCCGCATCCGCGATATCGGCCGAGCCATTTCCGGACCGCAGAATCGTGAGTTGGCCGCCACCACCAATGGCAAGCCCTCCATCCTGCTGCTGGTGTTCAAGCAGCCAAACGCCAACGTCATCTCCACCGCGGACGGTGTGGAAGCCAGCCTTCAAACGCTGCGGGCGGATATTCCGCCCAACATCCACCTCAACGTGGTGTCCGACCGCACGCTGACAATTCGTGCATCGGTCAGCGACGTGGAATTCACGCTGATGCTAGCGATCAGCCTGGTCGTGATGGTGATCTTCCTGTTCCTGCGCAATGTGTGGGCGACGCTGATCCCCAGTATCACCATCCCGGTCGCACTGGTCGCGACACTCGGTGCGATGTATGTCTGCGACTTCAGTCTCGACAACCTGTCACTAATGGGGCTGACGATTGCGGTGGGCTTCGTCGTCGACGACGCAATCGTCATGCTGGAGAACATCTACCGCCACATCGAGGCGGGGATGAAGCCGCTGGACGCCGCATTGCAAGGCGCCGGCGAGATCGGCTTCACCATCGTCTCGATCAGTTTTTCCCTCATTGCGGTGTTCATTCCGCTGCTGCTAATGGGCGGCATCGTCGGGCGGCTGTTTCGCGAGTTCGCGGTCTGCGTGTCGATCACCATCGTGATCTCCGCGATGGTGTCGCTGACATTGACGCCGATGATGTGCGCGCGGTTCCTGAACTCGGGAGCGCATAGCCACGGCCGGTTCTATAACATGGTCGAGCGCATGTTCGGGTCCATGGTCAGCTTCTACGAGCGGACACTGGATATCGCGCTGCGGTTCCGGTTCTTCACGCTGATGGTGTTCGTCGCCACGGTGACGCTGACGGGCGTGCTGTACGTGATTATTCCCAAGGGCTTCTTCCCGACCCAGGACACCGGCATCATCATCGGCATTACCGATGCGGCGCAGGATATCTCCTTTGACCACATGGAGGCATTACAGCGGGCAGCGAACCAGGTGGTGCTGCACGATCCGGCGGTGTCCTCCGTGGTCTCGGCGGTCGGCGCAGGCCTGGGCGGCCAGACCGCGAATAACGGCCGGATGTACATCACGCTGAAGCCATGGAGCGAGCGCAACCTCTCGGTTACCCAGGTGATAGCCCGGATCGACCAAAAAATGCAGGCCGTGGGCGACATAAAGCTGTTCATGCAACCGGCGCAGGACGTGAGCGTGGGTGCCAGGCTCGGCCGCACGCTGTACCAGTACACGCTGCAGGATCCGAGCCAGACCGAACTGAATACCTGGGCGCCGAAGATCCTGGCGAAGATGCAGCATATCCCGCTGCTGGCGGATGTCACATCGGACCAGGAGAACGCCGGCACAACGGAAACGCTCACCTATGACCGCGACCAGGCGTCCCGCTTCGGGATCCTGCCGGCGACGATCGACAACATCCTGTACGATGCCTTCGGACAACGCGAGGTGGCGCAGTATTTCACCGGCAACAAAGCCTATTATGTGATCCTCGAGGCGCTGCCGAGCGAGTACGGCAGGATCGCGACGCTGCGGAAGCTGTACGTGGACTCGTCGAACGGCACGCCCGTGCCGCTGTCGACGCTGGTGCACCAGACGACCGTTCCGGTACAGCCGCTGGCGATCAACCACCAGAGCCAGTTCCCGTCCGTGACGATCTCGTTCAACCTGAACGGCAACGCCTCACTCGGCGATGCGGTCACCCAGGTGCAGCAGGTGGAGGCGTCGATGGGCGTGCCGCCTTCCGTGCAGGGCAGCTTCCAGGGAACCGCTCAGGCGTTCCAATCCTCGCTGAGCACCGAGCCCTATCTGGTCGCCGCGGCGCTGGTGTCGGTCTACATCATCCTGGGTGTACTGTACGAGAGTTACATCCTGCCGCTGACCATCCTGTCGACGTTGCCCTCGGCCGGTGTGGGCGCGCTGCTGATGCTGCTGCTGTTCCACTACCAACTGACGGTGATCGCGCTGATCGGCATCATCCTGCTGATCGGCATCGTCAAGAAGAACGGAATCATGATGGTGGACTTCGCGATCAGCGCCGAGCGGCGCGATGGGCTGAGCCCGTACGATGCGATCCGCCAGGCCTGCCTGCTGCGGTTCAGGCCGATTCTGATGACCACCATGGCTGCCTTGTTGAGCGGGCTGCCGCTGATGCTGGAGAGCGGCGCGGGATCGGAGATGCGCAAGCCGCTAGGGTTTGCGATGGTCGGTGGCCTGCTGCTGAGCCAAGTGCTAACGCTCTACACCACGCCGGTAATTTATCTCTACCTCGATCGGCTGCAGCATTGGCTGGCGCCCGGCCGCCGCTCGGCCGTTCCGCGGCTTGCGGCGAAACTAGGGACGGTGGCGAACGAGGGGTGAGGATGCGGCCACGGACGTTTCACCGTTGTTGCGGGGACCTAAGCCGCGACGATCCCCGCTTGCGCGCTAGGGGATTCTCACATCTCGTTGCAACCGCATTTCGGGCCGCCTGCCGGGACGGGTCGCCTTGAACCGTTTCGTGCCGCGGCGGAAGGTAATCGGCGCTGGCAGCAGTAGCAGTTCCAACGGGACTGCCTCAAGATTAGGGTCAAGCGGCGATCTCCATCGGCGGAATGTTTGCGGGCCGGAATTCCTGTCCGGAGGGGTGCCGAACGTGCCATGAGACCGTCCAGAACCTGGGGTCCCTGAAGCATCGCCTGCTGATCGGCATCGAGCTCTTCGCCCAGCCAAGCCATGGCGCGGTAAAAGTGGTGTAGCGCCAGCTGGTCGATTTTGGGAATGTCGTAGTCGGTCATCCACTTCTCGCAGGCGCGGTCGGATCCGGAGACCATGATCCGGTGCAGCACGCTGACGAAGACGGACGTTCGCGCGGATATTCGAAGCAGCGTATAGCCAGCAGATCGTCGATCACGAGTCCTGCCAAAGCCTGCCGAACAGCAGCGGTGCACCGATGCGCTTGCAGGTGAGGCCATCGAAATCGCGGGCGTGGAGTTGCGAGAGAACGATTGCGCGCTCGGCGTAGCGGCCGATCGAGGCGGCCAGGCGTTCGAGTTGGCCGGAGGCAATGACGGCGTCCTTGCGGCCGAGGTTCTCGATGATGCGCTGCTTGGTGCACTCATCCTCGCGCACGCACTCGACGAGGTAGAGGCAGGTGTCGCCGTTGACTCCGTGCTTGCATTGTGCAGCCCTATAGCGTTACCTCGTCCCGAGGACACCCCGAGCAAATCAATAGTTTTATGCCGCGTGCGGCGGCCAAAATCGTGATTTGGTGTTCAGCTTGGGCAAGACTTCCAGCGGGCGATGGCAAACACACCTCCGTTCCGATACGGAAGCCAAGTGGATCGGTAACTGGCGTGGTCAGAGGCGCAGCAACCCGGCTCGCTCGCAAGTAAGACCGATCCGGACGCGCGGCTAGAGCAATTTCAGTCTTGGTTGAATCATAGGGTCTTCCGAAACGGTGATGGATGTGTGATTCCTGGTTGTCCGGTGGTGGTAACCGGAGGCGAGGATGCTGTATCAGCGAGGCAAGGGGTATTCGCAGGATCTGCGGGAGCGGGTGTTTGCTGCATCGGATGACGGCGAGCGGGTTG
>DATAPW010000335.1:0-7258 GCA_036265005.1 Acetobacteraceae bacterium
CCACAACAAGGCCACAGTCTATAACCTGCTGTTCCAAGCAGCGTCCGAGACGATGCTGACGATCGCGGCCGATCCCCAACACCTGGGCGCACGCATCGGCATCACCGCCGTGCTCCACACCTGGGGATCGGCACTGACGCACCACCCCCATGTGCACATGATCGTGCCGGGAGGTGGTATCGCGCTCAATGGAGAGCGCTGGATATCTTCGCGACCGGCATTTCTCCTGCCGGTGCGCGTGCTGGGCAAGCTGTTCCGCCGCCTGTTCCTCACCAGACTGATCGCACTCCACGACGCCGGCAGGCTCGCCTTCTTCGGAAGCCTCGCACCACTCGCCGAGCGGCGAGCCTTTCTGCGCCAGCTTTCACCGGTCCGCAGTAAGCGCTGGGCAGTCTACGCCAAGCCACCCTTCGCCGGACCCGAAGCCGTGCTCGCCTATCTCTCGCGCTACACGCATCGCGTCGCCATCTCGAACCGGCGGTTGCTCACCTTCAACGAGACCGGCGTAACCTTTCGCTACAAGGATTATCGCCGCGATGGCGCGGACCGCCAGCAGGTCATGACGCTCGGCGTCGACGAGTTCATCCGCCGCTTCCTGCTTCACGTCCTGCCGCGCGGGTTCCACCGCATTCGTCACTACGGCCTGCTCGCCAGTTCGGCGCGTAAGGCCAGCCTCGCACGCGCCCGTGAACTTCTCGCCGTCGCGCCGCCGCCAGATGACGACGTGCCGGACGAGCCGCTCGATGTGCGCCCACCCTGCCCATGCTGTGGTGGACACATGATCATCATCGAGACGTTCGAGCGCTGGCGTCAGCCCCGTGCACCACCGCACTGCACTCCACCATCCCGGAGAAATTCGCCGTGACCCGGCACGGTCTGCCACAGTTCCCGCCCGCAGCACCCCTGTTGCGGCCAACGCCCGAGTTCGCGCCATCCGTCGTCAGCGACCTCGCAACGCCCCCTCTTGCCAGCGATCTTCACCGGCAACGCCAACCGATGCAGCGGCAATTCAGACAGATCGCATCACGTCCAGCGCAGGTCACCGCCGGTCGTGACTTCGCCGCGCTCAGCCGAAAACAGAAATACCCATAGACCATTGTCTGCGGCACGCGGGTTCGTTCCTCGGAGACTTTCGTACGCCTCACGGCGCCCGAAACTCTTCACGAATCCGGAACGGCTGCTTGGGAGTGGTAGCGACAACAGGCTGACGTTCCTTTGCTTGTGCCGAGGACCGTCTTGAGGCGCCGGGTGTCGCTCCCGACGACGCCTACGGTGGGCGGCAGCCCGATGGTGCGCGCCACCTCGAAGGCATACATTCAAAATCAACGATATGCCCCCAACCGGGGACCACACAACCATTGCCGGGGATCGAACGGTTACCTGGGGAGGTGACCTGCGAACGCGGCGTCTAGAGGGATTGGGAGTGCTCAACAATAGGAACTCTGTGATCGCATTTGGCCCATTCCGTCTCTTCCCGGCAGAACGCCGATTAGAGAGAGACGGAAGCCCCGTTCGTCTCGGCGGCCGGGCTCTCGATCTTCTCATCGCCCTGGTGGACCACGCCGGTGAAATCGTCTCAAACCGAGCGCTGCTTGCGAATGTCTGGCCCGACGTGAGTGTCGAGGAAAGCAGCCTGCGCTTCCATATCAAGAACCTGCGCAAGGCGCTGGGCGACACGCAAGCCGGCACCCGATATGTAACCAATGTGCCGGGCCGCGGCTATTGCTTTGCCGCCCAGGTGGACCGGATGGAGAGGGCAGACAATGCTCGGCCGGGCGGGATCCCGGCGGATGCGAGAAGCAACCTACCGGCTCGCGCAACCCTGATCGTCGGCCGTTCGGACAGCATGGAAGTCATTTCTCGCGAATTATCAGGGAGACGCATCGTCACCATCACCGGTCCCGCCGGTATCGGCAAGACGTCCTTGGCGATCGCGACCGCCGCGATGTTGTCCAGCAGCTTTGGCGATGCGGTGCTGTTCGTTGATCTGGCTCCGATCGAAGACCCGTCGCTCGTGATCAGCGTCCTCGCATCGACATTGGGGTTGGTCCTGCGAGCGGATGAACCGGTCGCGGCCATCGTCAACTTCCTGCGCGATGAGCGGGTCCTGATCGTGCTCGACAATTGCGAGCAGGTTATCGAGGCTGTCGCGGGACTGGCCGACCGCATCCTTCGGGAAACCGGCGAAACCCACATGCTCATCACGAGCCGGGAGCCGCTGCGGATCGCGGGGGAGCGCGTGCATCGTTTGGCGCCTCTCGAATGTCCTCCCATCAGAGCCGACATCACCGCCGGGGAGGCCAAAGCTTACGCCGCCGTCCAGCTGTTCGTTGAGCGCACGACCGCAAGTGTCGACGGTTTCCAGCTCGATGATGCAACGGCGCCGGCGGTCTCCGAGATCTGCCGGCGGCTTGATGGAATTCCGCTCGCCATCGAACTTGCCGCGGCCCGCGTGGAATTCTTCGGCGTCGTCACCCTGGCCAGCCGACTGGACAACATGTTCGCGGTCTTGACGCAGGGGCGCCGCTTCGCGCTCCCGCGGCACCAGACGCTGCACGCGACGCTGGACTGGGGCTACAATCTGCTATCTCCAACCGAGCAGACTGCCCTGCGTCGCATCGCGATCTTCCGTGCGACGTTTACATTGGATTCGGCACTTGCGGTTGTCGTCGGTCCCGCCATCTCGGTCCAGGATGCCATCGATGCAATGGCCAACCTGGTCGCCAAATCCCTGTTGAGCGCCGACAGCACGGGAGGCACCATGCTGTATCGGTTACTGGAGGTGACCCGCCTGTACGCGAGCGAAAAGCTCGCGGCCAGCGATGAGGGGCCGCGAACAGCACGGCGGCACGCCGAACATCATCTGACCTTGATCGAGACCGCACCACCCACCTGGCAATCCGATGCCGGCAAACAATGGCTGCGGCTTTATGGCGGACGGATCGACGACTTTCGGGCAGCGCTCGATTGGTCGTTCTCGCCAGGCGGCGACCTGTCGACAGGCCTGCGTCTGACGGCGAATTCGATACGGCTGTGGCTCCAGCTGTCCCTTACTCTGGAGTACGTTGCAAGGATTGAACGAACTCTTCCGCGGCTGGCTGAATTGCCGCAGCCGGACGCCGTCGTGGAAATGCGGCTATGGACCGCGTTTGGTTACGCGATCTGGTACTCGGGCACCCGTCGGGATCGTCTGGAGGTCGCATTCACGCGCGCGCTGGAACTGGCCAACCAGGTTGGGGACGTGTCAGCCAGGCTGCACGCGAGGTGGGGCACGTGGGCGATACGGCGTGCCCGCGGTGAGTATCGGGAAGCGCTGGCGTTGGCGGACGATTACGCGGCCTTGGCCAGGACCGCGGGTGAGCAGGCGGATATTGTGCTTGGCGACAGGATCCTTGGACTGACGCACCATTATTTGGGCAACCAGGCGGACGCGGGACAGGCGCTGGAGCGGGTGCGCACGATTGTGCGACGTACCGGAACCGCCACCGACACGGATTTTCAGCTGACTTCGGAAGTGGCGGTCCCGGCATTGCTGGCGCGGATCCTGTGGTTGCGGGGTTTTCCCGACCAGGCGATGGCGGCGCTGCAGGAGGCGATCGACGCGTCGCGCCGAGCCGATCATTGGTTTTCGTTGTACTACACGGTCTGTCTTGCCGGTTGTCCGCTGACCCTGTGGATCGGTGATCTGGCGCAGACACAGGCGTATCTGGACATGGCCGTCAACAGTGCCGCGAACGACAGGTGGAAAGAGTGCTGGGCACTGATGTTACGTCTGAAGAAGGGCGGAGTGCAGGGGCGATTGGTCGGGTCCTTTCTGGAACCGCGCCTGGATCTGTCGACCGCCGCGAACATATTGTCGATGGCGTCGCTGCCGGTCATTCCGGTGCCAAAGCCTGATGAGAACATCGGCGAAGCCCAGTGGAACCTGCCCGAAGTGCTGCGTGTCAATGCGGAGCTGCTGTTGTGGCATGGCGGGCCGAGCGCAGTGGCGGGGGCGGAAGCGCAGTTGCTTCGCTCGCTCGACGTGGCACGGCGGCAGGCCGCTCTTTCATGGGAATTGCGCTCCGCCACGAGCCTGGCGCGGCTATGGCACAGGCGAGGGCGTGCGCCCGCCGCGCAGGACCTGCTGATCGCGACCGTCGAGCGGTTCACCGAGGGCCTTCGCACCAATGATGTCCTGACTGCTCGGCAGCTCATCTCAAGATGGTCGTGAGGCCGGCGGTTCGCTGGCCTCAACTCACAACTTATCCCAACGGCTCACGCGACGCGGACCACTCGACCTGACAGCATGTGTTTCGCCGCCACGTTGTGACGCGGCATGGAAGCCAGGGCCTTCAAGGTCGAGTAACCGCGGAGATGAGCATGAGTATTCCTGTTGTTCTGATTACCGGTGGACTGACCGGCATCGGGCGCGCCACCGCCGTTGCCTTCGCCAGGAAGGGTGCAAAAGTCGTCGTCGCCGGTCGGCGTGACGAGGCTGGCAAGGCGCTCGTCCAGGAATTGCGCGCCTTGGGTACGGAGGCCGAGTTCATCAACGCCGACGTGCGCCAGGAGGATGACGTCCGCCACATGGTCGATGAGACCGTCGCGCGGTTCGGTCGTCTCGATGTCGCCGTGAACAACGCCGGCACCGAAGGTGCGGGCGGTCCGATCACGGAGCAGACCGCAGAAAGCTTCGCCGCGACGTTCGAGACCAATGTGCTCGGCGTGGTCCTGAGCATGAAGCACGAAGTGCGTGCCATGCAGGCCCAGGGCAGCGGCAGCATCATCAACATCTCCTCGACTTACGGACACGCTGGTGCGGCCGGGGCCTCGATCTACGCTGGCGCCAAGCACGCCGTCGAAGGCATCACCAAATCGGTGGCGCTCGAGATCGCGAAGTCGGGAATCCGGGTGAATGCCGTGGCACCGGGTCCCACGGACACCGGCATGCTGACCCGCTTCACCCGTACGAGCGAGAACAAG
Source organism: Acetobacteraceae bacterium (assembly GCA_036265005.1). GTDB lineage: Bacteria > Pseudomonadota > Alphaproteobacteria > Acetobacterales > Acetobacteraceae > JAMXLO01. The sequence goes on from DATAPW010000335.1 coordinate 4,966, forward strand.
GCGGCGCTGGCGACGCGAATTCCGTTGGGCCGTCTGGGCCGTGCTGAGGACGTGGCCGACGGGATCGTGCTCATCGCGTCGGACGAAGCCCGGTTCATTACGGGCCACGTGCTCAACGTCGATGGCGGTCGCACAGCCAGCTGATGCTGGTGCCGTTTCCTGCAACGGACGGTCTTCGACGATTAGCTATCTCCTGAATGCCCGCCAGAGGGAATCGCAATGGCCCAGTACACCCACGCGACCGCGCCGACCCAGTTCGTGGCGGCCAACGGCATCCGCTTCGCCTATCGCCGTTTCGGCAATCCCCAGGGCTTGCCGGTCGTCCTCAACCAGCATTTCAGAGGCACGATGGACTATTGGGACCCGGCCGTAACCGACGGCCTGGCCAGGACCCGCGAGGTCATCCTGTTCGACAACGCTGGTATCGCCGCCAGCTCCGGCGAAGTGCCTGCCACTATTCCTCGTATGGGCGAGAACGCGATCGCCTTCATCCGCGCCCTCAGCCTTGCGAAGGTCGATATCCTGGGCTTTTCCATCGGCGGCATGGTTTCCCAGGAGATCGTACTGCAGGCACCCGATCTGGCCCGCAAGCTGATCCTTGTCGGCACCGGGCCGCGCGGCGCAGACATGTCCGCCAGCAAGTCGGCGGAGATCTTCGCAGGCGTCTACGACCCGCCGGAGCATCTGTGGCTCGCAGTACACTTCTCGCCGTCCGCCGCCAGCCGAGCGGCAGGGCTCGCCTTTCTGGAGCGCAGGCTTCGTCGCGAGGATCGTGATCCCGAGGTCAGCGAAGACGCCGCTGCCCGGCAGCGCGAAGCGATCGGCAACTACATTGCGGGCGGCGCGTGCGCCCAGGATCACTTGCAGGACATCCGGCTGCCTACGTTGATCGTGCAAGGCAGTAACGACGTCATCATCCCGACGATGAACTCCTATGTCCTGCAGCAGAAGCTGCCGAATGCGCAGCTCATAATCTATCCAGATGCCAATCACGGCTCCTTCTACCAATATCCCGATCTGTTCGTGAAACACGCGACGCTCTTTCTCGACGCGTGATTTCGCCCGGTCGTGATGACCCGGCACCTTCCCCCGAAACCTTGCAGCAAAGCGAATTCCAACGCTGCGAACGCGGCCGGCTGCGCTTGCAAATCGACTCGATACAAAAGGAACGCGACAATGACTACGCTTTCAGGAAAATCGGTTCTTGTCACCGGCGCTTCGCGTGGCATCGGCGCTGCGATTGCCAGGCGACTGGCGGCCGATGGCGCCAGTGTGGCAATCACCTACACCAAGGGTGCGGAGGCGGCCGCGCTGGTGGTGAAGGACATCGAACGCGCCGGTGGGAGGGCGATCGCGATCCGGGCGGACGCGACCGACGCCAGCGCCGTCACGGCTGCCGTCGAAACGGCAGCCGCGACATTCGGCCGGCTCGACGTGTTGGTGAACAATGCCGGCACGGCCATTCCCAAGACATTCGAAACGACCACGCTGCAGGAGATGGATCGTGTGATCGATATCAACCTGCGCGGCGTGTTCATCGCCACTCAGGCTGCACTTAAGCAAATGCAGGATGGCGGCCGCATCATTAACATCGGCTCGTGCGTGGGCGAACGGATGATGACGCCGGGCCTCGTAGCTTATGCCGCGACCAAGGGCGCCGTGAAAATGTTTTCGCAAGGGTTGGCGAGGGAGGTCGGCCACCGCCGCATCACGGTCAACACGATCCAGCCGGGTCCTATCGATACCGATCTGAACCCTGCCGACGGCGACTGGGCGGCGCCGCAGATCGCCCCCACCGCACTGAAACGGTACGGCCGTGTCGAGGAGATTGCTGCAATGGTGGCTTTCGTCGCCGGCCCTGAGGCCGACTACATCACGGGCGCCAGCCTGACCGTTGACGGTGGTACCAACGCATAAGGGAAGCGGTCATGAATGCACTTTCAGGTAAGATCGCTCTCGTCACGGGCGCCTCCCGCGGCATGGGTCGTGCCACGGCCATCGCCCTTGCCAATGGCGGCGCGCAGGTACTCGTCCACTATGGCCACGGCAAGGCAGAGGCGGAAAGCGTCGTCGCGGAGATCCGTGAGGCTGGAGGTCGCACCGATGCCGTCGCCGCGGACCTCGCCACGCCCGATGGGCCGCACATGCTTGCGAGCCAGGTCCGAGCCATCGTCGGTGACCGGTTGGACATCCTGGTCGCTAACGCTGGCATCTCCAAGGCGGCGCCGATCGAGGAGACCGCCGTCGAGGATTTCGACCGACTGTTCGCGGTCAATGTCCGCGCTCCCTTCTT
>DATAPW010000336.1:0-2535 GCA_036265005.1 Acetobacteraceae bacterium
CGTTCACCGGAAGCCGCCATATTGTTCGTGGTCCAGTTGTCGGGAGCACGTCATGGCAGAATTTCAAGCGTTCCCGCCTGGCTTTCATACCGAGGACATCGCTACCGAAGGCGCCACGATCCATGTCCGGGTCGGCGGCCAGGGTCCCGCCGTCGTCCTGCTGCATGGCTTCGGCGACACGGGAGACATGTGGGCACCCCTGGCCGCGACACTGGTGCACGATCGCGCGGTCATCGTGCCGGACCTGCGCGGGATGGGGCTCTCGTCGCACCCCGAGGACGGTTACGACAAGAAGACGCAGGGCGGCGATGTTGCGCGTGTTCTCGACACGCTGAAGGTCCAGCGGGCTGACCTTGTCACCCATGATATCGGCAACATGGTGGGCTACGCGTTCGCTGCACAATATCCGGACCGCGTCATACGCTGGGTGGTGATGGACGCCCCATTGCCGGGCATCGGGCCGTGGGACGAGATCATACGCAGCCCCGCGTTATGGCATTTCAATTTCCGTGGACCGGATGTCGAACGTCTGGTTGCCGGGCGCGAGCGGATTTATCTTGACCGCTTCTGGAACGAATTGTCTGCCGACCCGAAATCGATCAACGAGGCGACGCGGCAGCATTATGCCGAGCTCTATGCGCGGCCTGGTGCCATGCACGCGGCGTTCAATCAGTTCGCGGCGTTCAGCCAGGATGCGATCGACAACAAGGCATTCGCAGCCAAGGGCAGGTTGACGATGCCGGTGCTGGCGATCGGGGCAGAGAAATCGTTTGGCAGCGGCATGGCCGACGATTTGCGCTTCGTGGCGAGCGACGTGACTGCGGCGGTCATCGCCAACTCGGGGCATTGGCTGATGGAAGAGCAGCCGGCGGCCACCATCGCAGCAATCCGCGGATTCCTGCAGGCGTAGGATGGGTTGAGCGCAGCGATACCCATCGCCTGCAGAACCCGCGCTACCCGCGAAAGAACCGCAGGAACCAGTCCAGCACCTGGTCCGGCGCCTCCTCGTTGACGTAATGCCCGCTGGGCAGCGCCTCGCCGCGGACATCCTCGGCGCGCTGACGCCAGATCCCGAGCGGATCGGCGAACCGCTTCCCGACACTGCTGCTGTTGCCCCACAGGACCAGGATCGGCATCACCAGTTTCCGCCCCAGGTCCGCGGTGTCGAGTTCGCAGTCAATGGTCGCCGCGGCGCGATAGTCGGCACACGAGCCACGAATCGTCTTCTCGTTGAAGCAGCGCACGTACTCATCCCAGATCGCCGACGGAATGTGGTTCAGGCTCGCGGTCAGCTTCAGCAGCTTCTTGCGCATGAACCAGTCGGGATCGACGCTGCCCAGCATGCGTTCGGGGAAATCCGCCGGCTGCGCCATGAACGGCCAGTGCCAGCCGCCGATCGCCCCCTCCTTGTCCATCGCCGCCCACATGTCGAGCGTCGGCACGATGTCGATGATCGCCGCCTTTATCACCTTGTCCGGATGGTCGAGGCACATGCGGTGCACGGTGCGTCCGCCGCGGTCGTGGCCGGCGACATAAAACCGGTCGTGGCCGAGGGCGCGCATCACCTCGACCTGGTCCTGCGCCATCGCGCGGAACGAGTAGTTGACGCTGCCCGGCTCCTCGGGCGGGGCCGAACTGTCGCCATAGCCGCGCAGGTCCGCCGCCACGACATGGAACTGTTCGGCGAGCCGTGGCGCGACCTTGTGCCAGGCGACATGCGTCAGCGGATTGCCGTGCAGCAGCAACAGCGGCGGCCCGCTGCCGCCATGCCGCAGGCGGATGCGCGCACCGGAGGTCTCGATGTCGGTCAGCGTGAAGCCGGGCATGATGTCCATGAGAACCTCCCGTTTTCGGCGGCTCGCCCCCGCAGCGTCGAGCCGGCACCCGCCCGGCTATGACATGCGGTGAACGATGAGTCGATTGCGGCGCGATGCTCGAGCATCTGCGGCTGACTGCGTTCATTTGTCATTGCGAGCAGCGCAGCGACGCGACAATCCCCATCCAGTTGTGCGCGCATAATCCTGACGGAGATTGCTTCGTCGCTGCGCTTCTCGCAATGAGAACGGGGTGGCGAACTCCGGTCAGCCCGATAAAGGTCTGGCGGCTGTCGCCCGACACTGGCGCCCTTGCGGCATGATTTCGGCTGGTTGAGAGGCGGGCAGGAAGCGAATAACGCAGAACGCGCCAATGGCCGCCGACGAACGCGCATGCATTTGCGTTCATCTGCGGCCATTGGCGCGTTCTGCGTTCGAAGCCTGTTTCGGCGTCGCCGGTTCAGGGCGGCCCGGTGGCGGACGCCGCCGGCATCGGGACGCATGGCGCCCGGTCGAACGGCGCCGATGCTGCGGCGGGCGGGGCGATGGACCGGGCTGGGGCAGGATACGGCATCACCCTGTCGCGGATGTCCTTGTACAGCGCGACGAGGTCGCCGCGATGCTGGATGATGACGAGGCACAGGTCCTGCCACAGCTTGTGGCTCGGCATGATGCCGAGATCGCGGCAGATATCGGCGATGACCGCACCGACCGGCCGGCG
>DATAPW010000337.1:0-37158 GCA_036265005.1 Acetobacteraceae bacterium
TCTGGCAGGCCATCGGCGAACAGTGACGTGATCTCGAAATTGGCGCCGCTCATGGTCGTTTCCCTCTGATCGGATGTACTTCGAAAAAACTTCGCATGGCTCCAGTGGACCACGCAAGGGTGCACACCCATACTGCACCGCAACCGCAAGGACCTCGCCCGCATGTCAACGCCGCTGCTGTTCCAGCCGATCACCTTCCGCTCGGTCACCGCGCGCAACCGCATCGTCGTCGCGCCGATGTGCCAGTACAGCGCCGAGGACGGGCTCGGTGACGACTGGCACCTCCAGCATCTGGGTGCGCGTGCCATGGGCGGCGCCGGCATCGTGTTCACCGAGGCAACGCATGTCTCCGCCATCGGCCGTATCACGCCCTACTGCCTCGGCTTATGGAATACGCAGCACAGGGCGCTGCTGGCGCGCCTGGCCGCGATCATCTGCCGCGGCGGCGCGGTTCCGGGCATCCAGCTTGCCCATGCAGGCCGCAAGGCCAGCACCACGCGCACCTGGGAAGGTAGCAAGCCAATCGCGCCGCAGGATGGTGGTTGGGTACCGGTGGCGCCGTGCCCGATTCCGTTCCATCCCGGCGCCGTCACCCCGCATGCGCTGACCGCGACCGAAATCGCCGACATTGCCGGACAGTTTGGCGCTTCGGCACGGATGGCGCGCGAGGCCGGGATGAAAGTGGTCGAGATCCATGGTGCGCATGGTTATCTCCTGCATTCCTTCCTGTCGCCGATCTCCAATCATCGCAACGACGCGTATGGCGGCGATCTGGAAGGCCGCAGTCGTTTCCTGATGGAGACGATAGACGCGGTGCGAGCCGAATGGCCCGCCGACCTGCCACTGTTCGTGCGGCTGTCCTGCGTCGATTACCTGCCAGGCGGACTGACCATCGAGGACACGATGACGCTCTGCCGGAAGCTGGCTGCGCGCGGCGACGTTGACCTGATCGACTGTTCGTCCGGCGGCGTATCGCCCGACGTGCGCATCCCGACGCATCCCGGCTATCAGGTGCCGTTTGCCGATGCGGTGAAACACGGCGCCGGGATCGCCACGGGCGCTGTCGGACTGATCACCGAACCGACCCATGCCGCCGAGATCGTGGCGAACGGACGTGCTGATCTGGTGTTCGTTGCGCGCGCGCTGCTGGCTGATCCGGCATGGCCGTTGCGCGCGGCGAAAGCGCTCGGTGTGAAGCCGGAGCTGCCACCGCCCTATTGGCGCGCCACGCTGGCGTGATTCGCACAATGTCGGAAGCGCTCGGGCATTCGGCGTCTAATCAAATCCCGCCTTTCGCAGGCTGGCCTCCATATGATCCCGCGCAGGCTGCAACATAATCTCGTGCTCCTGAAAGACGCCATCGTCCCGGCGAGGTCGCCACCCCATTGACGCAGCCTCGGGATGAACGCCTGCGCTGCAGTGGTTCGCCCGAACTACCCCCGAGGCTGCAACAACGAAGCGGATCATTGCCGGTGTGTATCCGGCTGCGCAGCGGCATAGCTTGGATTGACACGGATCGCTTCGCCACAGGATGCGCGCCCAGTTCGCGATGGGCCGCGCGGGCGGCGAAATGTCCGATGGGGATCGCGGGAGGCGAAACGGACGGCGTCACGGACTCATGGGCCCGCTGTAGCGCCTCTCACTGCGACAGGCGCCACCGTATCGGATCACAGTCTGTCACAACAATTCCTTGCGAGACGGCCACTGTCGCCACAATTCGCGGCGAGCCTGCGCAGGTGCGGGCGCCTATATCGCGCGCACCGCCAACCCGCAACGGAGATGCCTGTGATGAAAGCGACGCTGGTCAACCGTGCTGCCCCCCTGTTGATCACTACAATGCTGGTCGCTGTGCCAGCCTGGGCACAGTCAACCAGCAGCCCGACCGCCTCGGGCGGCACGACTCCCACCACAGGCTCGTCCACCACGGCGGGCCAGACCAGCAGTGCGCCGACCGGCACCACGCACAAGGCAATGCCGCGCAGCAGCAGTCATGCCGCCAGCGCGCCGCGACAGCAGGGCGAGACGATGCAAAGCCTGGTGGATCGGCGCATCACCGACCTGCATGGCAAGCTGCACATCACCGCCGATCAGAGCCAGCAGTGGGACCAGTTCACGCAGGTGATGCGCGATAACGCGAAGCAGATGGATGATGCGTATCAGCAGCGCGCAGAGAAGCTCGGGTCGATGTCGGCGGTCGACAACATGCAGTCCTTTGCGCAGATCGAACAGCAGCGCGCGCAGGATACGCAGAAGCTGGTTCCGGCGTTTCAGGCCCTATACGCTTCGCTGAACGATCAGCAGAAGAAGACAGCTGATCAGTTGTTCCGCAACTATACTGCGAGCACGCAGGCCCGACACCAGGCTGCAGCAAAGTAAAGTCGTCGCTGCGCGAAGCCTCTGGCCTTTGGCGGGCGTCGGCGCTATATGCCGGCGCTCGCGCTGCCGGTCGGGATCGGCGGCGCCAGCAGGAGCAGGGCTATGAAACCGGGTATCCACCCCGCCTATCACGAAATCAATGTCGTCATGACCGACGGCACCCAGTTCAAGACGCGATCCAGCTATGGCAAGCCGGGCGACACGTTGCGGCTGGACATTGATCCGAAGTCCCATCCAGCCTGGACCGGCCAGCACCGCATCATCGACAGCGGTGGCCAGGTCGCGAAATTCAACAAGAAGTTCGCCGGTCTCGGCATCAAGAAATAGGCGGGTAACCCTTGGCTGACCCAGGGAATCCGCCGATCGCGCCCCTTGAACCCGGCGCACTTCCTGCCAATTTTGAAGGTGTCCGGAATGCCCCCTGGGGTTCCGGAGGCTGAACGGGGCCGGCCCAGCCGGGCGGTCCAAACGTATGACCTTGCTCAAGCAGGAGGTTTTCCTATGACAACGTTCGATTTCGCTCCTCTGTTCCGTACCGCCATCGGTTTCGACCGGCTGGCCCGCCTGATGGACACAGCAGCATCTGCGCCCGAGGCGCCGACCTACCCGCCGTACAATATCGAGAAGACCGGCGATGACACCTACCGCCTGACCATGGCTGTGGCAGGTTTCCGCCCTGAGGAACTGGATCTGGTTGTGAAGGACAACACTCTGGTGGTGTCCGGCAAGGTGACCAGTGACAACCAGAAGGGCGAAGTGCTGTATCGCGGCATCGCCGGCCGTGCGTTCGAGCGCCGGTTCGTGCTGGCCGACCACATGGTGGTCGATGGCGCGGACCTGCAGAATGGCTTGCTGCATGTGGGCCTGAAGCGGGTGGTGCCCGAGGCGCTGAAGCCGCGCCGCATCGCGATTGGTGGCGGTGCAACGACGGCGATCGCCAATGACGCCGAAGGCGCCGTGAAGGCAGCCTGAGGCGACCGGCCAACGACTGAAGAGAGGGGGCCGGCTCGCCGGCCCCTTTTCTTGTTCGGCGTTACGGCCGACGAAAAAAGGCGTCCGCCGCGCTGCGATGGCCCTGCTTGCGTTCGATATCTGCCTCCACCCGGGCGATCTCCTCGCGCAGTTCGGCGATATAGTCCCGGAGTTCCTCGATACCGAGGGTATCCAAGATCAGCTTCTCCAAGCGGGTCCGCTTGCGAACCGGGCCGTCCTCCTCATCCGTCATGTTTCACCTCCCGTTCGGACATGACCTCATCATAAACCCCGCCATTGCCCTTGACCCACCCCGGAGCCCTTGTCATATCCGACGCTCGGCTGCGCCCGCGGCGCGTATTCCGTAACGCGTGAGCAACGGCCCAAGGATGACCATGCCATGACACTGCCACTAATGCCCAAGGCCACAGCCGTGTGGCTGATCGAAAAGACCGCCCTAACCTTCACGCAGATCGCGGATTTCTGCGGCATGCACCCGCTTGAAGTCCAGGCGATCGCCGATGGCGAGGTTGCGCAGGGAATCAACGGCTATGACCCGGTCGCCAACGCTCAGGTCAGCGCCGACGAGATTCGCCGCGCCGAAGCCGACCCGGAGAAACGACTGAAGCTGATGCCGACCGCCCTGCCGATGCCGAAGCGACTGCGCGGCTCGCGCTATACGCCGGTGGCCAAGCGCAACGACCGGCCGGACGCCATCGCCTTCCTGATTCGCAACTACCCGCAGCTGACAGAGGCGCAGGTATCCAAGTTGCTCGGCACCACCAAGGACACCATCCAGAAGGTCCGTGAGCGGAGCCACTGGAACAGCGCCAACATCAAGCCGCGGGATCCGGTGATTCTGGGCCTGTGCAGCCAGACCGATCTGAACGCGGCGATTTCCCAGGCGAACGAGCGGCTGGAGCGAGAAGGGCGTGCGGTCCCGCCGCCTCCGATGCCGGAGCCGGACGAGGCCGCCTGACGCGCGCTGCCCGAACCCTGTAGGTGCGGTCAGGTCACTCGCACTGGGAGCGGAGGCGCTCCATTTCTTCCTTTACGTGCAGCTTCTCGATCTTCAGGCGCGTCAAGGTTTCGGTATCGGGCCGGGGTCGCTGGTCTTCGTCAGCAATGCGCAGCTCGAGTGCGGCATGGCGTTCCTTCAGGGTATCGAGATGGGCCTGCAAGGTCATGGGCATCCTCCGATCAAAGACAGCCACGGAGTGGGATCGTAACCCGATTGACATGTGCAGGGCCATGACGAATCCACTGGTCTGGGGCTGGGTAGCAGCCCCACGCCTGTGTTATTGATCGCGCATGCTCACCGACCGGGACTCGCTGCTGCGCAAGCTGCACGAACTCCGCAGCGAGCACCGTGACCTCGACACGGTGATCGCGCGCCTGGCGGAACAGGGCGCGGCGGACCAGTTGCACTTGCAGCGGCTGAAGAAGCGCAAGCTCATGCTGAAGGATGAGATCGCCTGGCTGGAGAGCCGGCTGATCCCGGACAACATTGCCTGAGATGCCGCCCCTCGTTGGCATCATCATGGGCAGCCAATCGGACTGGGCCACGTTGCGTCATGCCGTCGAGACGCTGGAGCGCCTGGCCGTGCCGCACGAGACCCGTATTGTTTCCGCCCATCGCACCCCTGATCGGTTGCGCGATTACGCGACGACATCGCGCGAGCGCGGCCTGAAGGTGATTATCGCCGGTGCCGGCGGCGCGGCTCACCTACCGGGAATGTGCGCCGCCTGGACCCCGCTGCCGGTGCTCGGGGTCCCTGTGGAATCCCATAGTCTCAAGGGGATGGACAGCTTGCTTTCGATTGCGCAGATGCCGGCCGGTATCCCCGTCGGGGCGCTGGCAATCGGCCAGGCCGGTGCGGTGAACGCCGCTCTTCTCGCCGCCGCAATTCTCGCCATCAGCGATCCGGCTTTGGCCGAGCGGTTGGATGCGCTGCGGGAAGAACAGACACGAGGAGTGGCGATTGAGCCGCAAGGTGCTTGACTGACGCGATGACCTTCCCACTACCGCCCAACGCCACGATCGGCCTCGTCGGCGGTGGTCAGCTCGGCCGGATGTCGGCCCTGGCCGCCGCCCGCCTCGGGTATCGCTGCCACATCCTGACCCGCGAGACGGACAGCCCAGCCGCCCAGGTGTCGTACGGTGTGACTATCAGCGACTATACGGATCCGACATCGCTGCGGGAATTTGCCGCTTCGGTCGACGTCATCAGCTTCGAGTTCGAGAATGTCAGCGCAGAAGGCCTTGATCTTCTTGCATCTCTTAAGCCAGTTCGCCCATCGCCTGCGATCCTGCGCACCAGCCAGGACCGGGTACAGGAGAAGGGCTTCCTGAATGGCGCCGGCGTGCCGACCACGCCGTGGGCGCCGGTGGGCAGCCTTGATGAACTGCAGGCGGCCGTGGAACGGATTGGCCTGCCGGCGGTGCTGAAGACCACTCGGCTCGGCTATGACGGCAAGGGCCAGTCATTGCTCCGCCGACCCGGCGATCTCGCCAGCGCGTTTGCCGCCCTGACGCCAAAACCATTGATTCTCGAGGGTTTTGTCGATTTCGCCCAGGAGATCAGCGTGGTCGCCGCACGCGGCGGGGACGGCACATACACGGCGTTCGACACAGTCGAGAATCGCCACCGCGACCACATCCTCGACGTCACCATCGCACCGGCGCGCATTTCGCCGGCGGTGGACCGGCAGGCCCAGGAGATCGCCCGGCAGGTTGCCGATGCGCTGGATCTGGTCGGCTTGCTCGCAGTGGAAATGTTCGTCGATTCTCAGGGCCGCGTCCTGGTCAACGAGATTGCGCCTCGCCCGCACAACTCCGGGCACTGGACGATTGATGCCTGCCCGGCGAGCCAGTTCGAACTGCATGTTCGAGCCATCGCCGGCCTGCCGCTTCCGCCTGCCGTCCGGCATTCCGACGCGGTCATGAAGAACCTGATCGGCCCCGAAGACGCCGCCTTGTGGCCGGCAATCCTTGGCGCGTCCGGGTTGATCCCACACCTCTACGGCAAGTCGGAAGCGCGGCCCGGCCGCAAGATGGGTCACGTAACCCGGCTGTTTGCCAAAGGAGCGCTGCCGGGCGAGTTCGGTATTGCGGCCGCCCTTGGCCCGGTCGCGCCGCGACCGGCACAGGTCGATCAGGACATAGCCTGACGTCGCAAGACGCTGGCCGCGGCCTTCGCGCACCGCTCGAACACCGACAGATCGCTCCACCGCGTATCCGGGGCAACATCCTCGACGATCAACAAACCGCCGGAGCCCACGACGGCTGCCTCCAGCATCGGGTTGTCAGTCAGCCCGAACTGCTCGATCAACATGCCGTCGGCGTCACGCAGACTGCGATCCCGGCCGGCGAGTGCTCCACCGTGGCCCATCGCAAAGTCGCGGGAGCGCTGGGTGAAGGGCATGGCCGTGGTCGAATAACCGAACACCGGTCTGCCGAGAGCGCGAATGAAGCCGACTTCATAAGCGGTACCAACATCGGCGCTGGGCCCGCGGAACGGCGTCAGGTTAGCGATCATCGCGTCAGCGGAGCGGATCAGCGCTTCATTGCGTAACGCAATCCGTTGCCATTCCGGCAGGGCGCCCGGGCCGGCTGTATCGTCCGGTGCGTCATCCAGCGGCGATATGCCAATCAAGCCATGGCGCGCACACACCGCCTTCTTCCACTCCGCCCATTGTCGGGGTTGCGGCAGGAAGACATCGGGGCCCGCCAGATAGATCCGCAAAGTCGTCGGTGTCCCGTCACTGGTGTCGCTGAATTCGGTTGCAGCCATCTGCATTGACCCCGCCTTGTGAAGCGAAGCAAGGATTCCGGCAACCTGCCATCCGCACGCGCTCATGCTGCCTTCGATCGGCGCTGCGTGCCAGCAGCGAGACCCGATCGATGCTTGGCCGCACCCTTCCCCTCACGCCGCAAACCAGAGTTGGGGAGGGACGCGCGGCCGATCAGGAGCCGGCGGCGATTCCAGCCTGCACTTTGCCGATCGCCTCGTTGATCAAACGCGGCGCGGTAACCCGATGGCCACCCTTGTTGGCTTCGGCGACCCGCAGTTCGGACCGGGCGTTCTGCAGCGCTCCCGGAGCGTTCTGCATGTGAGGCTGCGCCGCAACCACACAGCCGCTGGCAAAGCTCACCGCAGCGATGACCACCACGGCAACAACGGCCAGACGGCGCCGGGGTAACCAGGTTGTTTGACCGCGGATAAGCAATCTGCGTGTCAGCCTTTTCCGAGTTGAGTCCCGACCAGCCTCTCGGAAAGTTTAGCCATTTCGGTGTGATCGGCATCGGAGCCGAACATCGCCTGCGCGGCGGCCACCATTTCCTTGCACAACGCGGACAACGGGGCGGGAGTCCCGGTCTCGCGTCCCACCTGCATTGCGATCGACAGATCCTTTGCCAAAAGCCCCATAGTGAAGCCGGCGTTGAATTTCCGCGACAGGACGAATTGCTTGAACTTCTTCTGTGTCGAGTTGTTCATCCCGGTCGCCGCATTCAGGACGTCCACCATCACGGCGGGATCCAATCCGAAGCGCTGGCCGATCAGCAGCGCCTCGATGCCGATCATGAAGCCACCGGCAGACACCAGGTTGTTCAGCGCCTTCATCGCCTGACCCGAACCAACTGCACCGGTCCGCAACACCGACGTGCCCATCGCGGACAGCACCGGAAGCACCGAGTCGATGATGGCAGAATCCCCACCCACCATGATCGCCAATTCGCCAGTCTTCGCCCGCGGCACTCCGCCCGACACCGGCGCATCGATCATGTGGCCGCCGAGTTGCATCACCCGCTCGGCCAGCACCTGCGTCACCGATGGCACACCGGAGCTCATCTCGATCACCACGGTGCCCGGCTTCATGCCGGCCATCACGTTGTCGTCGCCGTTTGCCAGCACCTGCTCGACGATAGTGCTGGTTGGCAACATGGTGATCACCACGTCTGACGTAGCGGCGAGCTGGCGTAACGTGTCCGGCGCATCGCCACCGACCTGCTGGGCAAAGTTATTCGCCACCTCGCGGCGCGAATCATTCACGTGCACGGTGAAGCCGGCCTTTACCAGGCAGGCTGCCATCGGCCAGCCCATGTTGCCGACACCGACGAAGCCGACGCTTGGCTTGTCCGCCATCAGTCGCCGCCCTTCCCACTATCGACTTCCTTGAATACCTCGGTGGCAATTTTGAATGCCTCCAGGCAGGCGGGGATACCGCAATAGGCGCCGATCTGCAGCAGGATTTCCTTGATCTCGTCCCGCGTCACGCCGTTGGTCAGCGCGGCGCGGAGATGCAGGCGGAATTCGGAGCCGCGATTGAGCGCCGCCAGCATCGTCAGGTTGATCATGCTGCGCGTCTTGCGCGGCAGGCCGGGCCGCGTCCAGATCATGCCCCACGCGACTTCGGTGGTCATCTGTTGGAACGCCGCATTGAAATCATCCGCGCGAGCCAGCGATCCATCGACATAGTCGCCGCCCAGGACATCGCGGCGTACCGCCAGGCCCTTCTTGAACAGGTCGCTCTGATACTCCGGGCGATCAGGGATGTTCGCCATCGCGCTTCTCCTCCTCCAGCAGGCCACAAACGGTAGAGATTGCCAGCCAGCCGGGCAAGCGGTTGACTTGTGACAGGAAGCAACGGGGAGAACGCAGGATGTCGGTTACATACGAGGTTCTCGCACTGCGCTACGGCATCTTCGACGGGCGCATGCAATTCCAGAACTACATCATCCCGGACGATCACGCGGCGCCCGATCCACTGGATTTCTACATCTTCGCGATCCGCGGCAATGGCCGCACGATCGTCATGGACACCGGGTTCAATCCGGTCTCTGCGGCGCGGCGTGGACGCGAGTTGCTGCGCACGCCGTCGGACGCGCTGTTGCAGGCAGGGATCGATCCGGCCGAGGTGCCGGACGTGGTGCTGACGCATATGCACTGGGACCATGCGGGCGGGATGGAATACTTCCCCAAGGCGACCTTCCATTTGCAGGCGGCCGAGATGGCGTATTGCACCGGCCCCTGCATGTGCCAGCCGTTCCTGCGCCGGCCGTTCGACATCGACGATGTGCAGAGCGCGGTACGTGCGCTGTACACGGATCGGTTGCGCTTCCATGAGGGTACGGCGGAGATCGCGCCCGGCATCACCCTGCATCTGATCGGCGGACATTCCGGTGGAATCCAATCGATCCGCGTGCCGACCGAGCGCGGCTGGGTGGTGCTGGCGGGAGACGCGACGCATCTCTGGGGCAACATCCGCAAGCGCATGCCGTTTCCGGTCGTGGTGGATGTGGCGCGCATGCTCAAGGGTTTTGAGATTTTGGAAGGACTGGCCGATGGCCCCGACCACATCATTCCGGGCCACGATCCGCTGATCCTGAAGCGGTTCCCGCCGGTGGCGGGTTACCCGGACACGGTCAGCGTGGATCTTGCGCCGATTGCATGAGCCCGGGAAATGGACGGTTCAGCGGTGCGCCGCGCATATGAATAATGAGGGGGGCGGACAAGCGCAGCGCATTCCGCCGGGTCCGTGGCGGAATGCGCTTGGTATGGCTTACCCAGGACCGGTCAGCAGCGCGTCGCGCAACGCCACCCAACTCGCCCGATCCGGCGTGCAGATCAAGCCGCCGTCGGTTTGCGTCGGGTGATAGGCACTGCCATCGAGCCGAGCTGAATACCCGCCGGCCTCGCGATGCAGCAGCCAGCCCGGTGCGTGGTCCCACGGCATCAGACGGTTGAAAAACACAAAGTGGCAATGCCCACCGGCCGCCATCCGGTACTCATGCGCCGCGCACCGATAATCCCAATTGCCGCCAAGTCGCGGCAGATTGGCGCAGACCATAGCGCGAGCCGGCTCCGGCAGGAACCGCCAGGAAACATTGCCGGTCATCGCCGCTACCGGAACCGCAGCAGCCACATGTAGTTCAGTTCGGCGCCCGTCCGATGCTTCGGTCCAGGCACCTTCCCCCCGCAGTGCGAGCGCCGTGTCGTCGCCAACCGGATCATGAATTGCCGCTGCCACGACGTCCCCGCGCAGTAACACGGCGGCCATCACACCGAACAGCGGCAGGCCGGCCGCATAGTTCGAGGTGCCGTCGATCGGATCGACCACAAACGCCAGATCTGCGTTTGCCAGCAGGCCAAGCCGGCCAGGATCAGCCGCCGTGGCTTCCTCGCCGACCACCGCAGCCGACGGAAACCACCGTTCCAGCGCCACGGTCAGCCTGCGTTCCGCCGCCTCGTCGGCTTCGGTCACCAGATCCAATGGGCCGGTTTTCTCGCGCACCGCACCATCTGCCAATTGGCGAAATCTCGGCATGATCTCGGACTGGCCAACCTCGCGCAGCAATGCGGTCAGCGTTGCCAGCTCGAGCGCGCCGAACCTCATTCGCGCCGTTCGAACCGCGCACGGTCGGCCGGCAGCAGCCTCACCGTCACATGGACGGCAGCATCCACATCGTGGCGGTTCACCACCTCGCCGTGCTGGTACAGCCAGGCCAGGCGAGCACCGTCCTCAGATGGAATATCGTAGTCGGCCAATTCCATCCCCTCGGCGATCCTCGCGTCGATCGCGGATTTCAGCTTGGCCAGCCCCTCGCCGGTCATCGCCGATACCGCAACCGCACCCGCACGTTCAGGGACGAATGCGACGCCTCCCATCAGGTCCGCCTTGTTCAGCACCTCGATCGTGCGCGCCGGCCAGTCGGCATCCAGCGCATCGTCGGCCACCATGTCCTCCAGCACCGCGACCACGTCGGCACGTTGCGCGTCGCTCTCGGGATGGGCGGCGTCGCGCACATGCAGGATGACATCGGCCTCCGCCACCTCCTCCAAGGTGGCACGGAACGCCGCCACCAGCTCGTGCGGCAGCTCGCTGATGAACCCCACCGTGTCGGACAGGATGACCCGCCGTCCGGATGGCAGGCGCAGCCCGCGCATTGTCGGATCAAGTGTCGCGAACAACTGATCGCGTGCGGTCACCTCCGCACCCGTCAGCGCGTTGAACAGCGTTGACTTGCCGGCGTTGGTGTAGCCGACCAGTGCCACCACCGGGAACGGAACGCGACGCCGCGCGAAGCGGTGCAGGCCGCGGGTCCTCCGCACCTGCTCGAGATCCTTCTTCAGGCGCACGATGCGCTCGCCGATCTGGCGGCGGTCTGCCTCGATCTGCGTCTCACCGGGGCCGCCGAGGAAGCCGAAGCCACCCCGCTGCCGCTCAAGATGGGTCCACGACCGCACGAGGCGCGATCGTTGATATTCCAGATGCGCCAGCTCCACCTGCAACGCCCCTTCGCGGGTCGCCGCGCGTTCGCCGAAGATATCCAGGATGAGCCCGGTTCGGTCGATCACCTTGCAGCCCCAGGCGCGCTCCAGGTTGCGCTGCTGAACCGGCGATAGCGCCGCGTCGATAATGGCAACTGCCACATCCTGCTCAGCGATGGCCCGGCCTTGCAGCGAGACCTGCCCCTCGCCGAGCAGCGTCGATGGCCGCCGCAGGCGCAGCGGCAGGATCGCGGTATGCACCACGACCAGTCCGATCGAGGCCGCTAAACCGACAGCCTCAGCCAGGCGGTGCTCGGCTGTTCGCTTCGCATCCGCCCCTCGGTCACGCTCCGACCGATCCCATGGCAAAACGACCGCGGCCCGGGTGGGCACGGCGCCGGCACCATTCATCCGATCTGGCAGCGTCCGGCCGTCACTCGCCTGCAGCAGGTGTCAGCTCCCGTGTCGCCACTCCGGCGCCCTCGGCCTTGGTGGCGTCGAACAGCTGAATCGGGGCACCCGGCATGACCGTGCTGATCGCATGCTTGTAAACCAGCTGGGTATGCCCATCCCGACGCAGCAGGACAGAAAAGTTGTCAAACCAAGTGATTATGCCCTGGAGCTTAACCCCGTTCACCAGGAACACCGTCACAGGAGTCTTTTGCTTCCGCACATGGTTCAGGAAAACATCCTGAACATTCTGCGCCTTCTCGTTGGCCACGGCACGATCCTTCTTTTTGTCTTTGCCGTTGTTGTTGTTCAGTCCGAGCTGGGCGTGGCACGGCCACCTCGGTAGTCCGATCACTTTATCAGTGGCCCCCTCTCACGCAAGCTCACGAAGCCGTGCGGCAAGATCGAGCGCGGTAGGGAAATGGATATCAGGATGCGCTCGGTCAATCCCACCGTCGTGCGAAGCGTCACCAACCAGCACAGCGGTGACACCAGCCGCTCGTGCGGTACGCATGTCGAGCGCGGTGTCGCCGAGATACCACACCGACCTGTCAGCCGCATGGCCAAGCTGATCGAGGGCCAACAGAATTGGTGCCGGATCTGGCTTGTCGGCGACTGCATCACCGGCGCCGACCACGCTGCCGAAATGTCTGGCCCAACCGAGATGCTCCACCTCGGCGCGTAGATAGCGTCCGGCCTTATTGGACACCACGCCCTGCTTCCGCCCCCCGCCAGCTTCCAACGCCTCGGGGACGCCTGGCATCGGACCGACATGGTCAAGGTGCTGCGCCTCGAACGCCGCATAGAAGATATCGCGCGCGCGCTCCCAATCGCTGCCGAACATCGGCGGGAAACTCTCACGCAGAGAGACACGGACGCGTTCCCTGGTCTCAGCCACGCTCCACGCCGGCATGGCGAATTCGCCGAACACCGTGTTGAGCGCCGCGGTGATGGCCGCCCAGCCGTCCACCAGCGTGTTGTCCCAGTCGTAGAGCAGAACGATCGGGCTGCGGCAGCTCATCAATGAAGACTCCGGCGCGTCATTCCAGGCCGCCCGTCAGCTCACGTCCGATGACCGAGGGCTTGCCCAGCCGTGCAATGCTCCGGTCAACCATGCGATACAGCTTCATGTCCTCGGCCGATATGTCCCTGATGTAGTCGCGGTATTCGCGCGGCAGCATCTCCATCGTCAGGAACTTCATCGATGAATTGTCCCTGGACTGGGAGTGTATCTTCCATCGCTGGGCAAGCCACTCGCCGTAATGCCTGGTATCGGTCACCTCGACGTCATGGCCGATCAGGCTGTCCAGGGCTGCCTGTGCGTCGGCATCTTTCCCGGCGAGCCAGTAACAGATCGAGTTCGGCCTCACGATATCGGTATTCTGCAGCACTTTCATGCCGGCCTGGTGCACGAAGTCCTCCGACATCTGCGGCGGCAGCATGTCGATGCCAATCAGCCCCAGCCATTCCTGCGTGTCGGGTCCCACCTCGCCCCGTTCGGCATCGAGCCAAAATCGCGTCAGCACGTAATTGACCTGCGATAATATGACGTCAGACGGCTGACGGACGATGGTGAAGACCTGATCTGTTGGCCGGATCAAATGGTTCCGGGCGTAATAATTCAGCCCACCATGACCGCACAGATAGAGACGGTCGGCAAACCGGATCTGCGTCGCCAGGCGGGACAAATGCCGCAGCATGGCGTCCTTCGTCGTCCAATCGCTGTCCATGATGTTGAAATCGACCCAGGGGTATCGGGTCTTCAGCTTGTTCGACAGATCTGTCCCGGCACACTTTGGTATGTGGACGAAGATGAGCCGCTGCTTTTCTTCGTATGCGCGCAGCAGCCGGGGCAGCATTTCGGTCTGGAACTCGTCGCTGAGCAGCAGTTCGTTCAGATGATCCCGCGGATAATAGCGACCGTCGGCGGGCGGGCTCACCAGCGATTCAGACAGCATGCCGAAGACACTGTAGTGGACACTCTGCGGTTTCTGACCATCCAGATCGAGGCGGCTGATCAGTGGAGGCAGCCCCAACCGTTCGTCGTACCAGGCCAGGAGATCGAATAACGCCCGAGGGCCGCGTGGTGCCGGCATCATGACCGGCTCGTCCTCGGCCAACGGCGCAGCCGGCGGTATAACGCGGACGCCCGAACCGTCCAGATTGCAGTCACCGCCGGTCAGGGGCGAGCCCGAGGACGAGAACCGTACGGATATCCGCGCCTCGACGGATTCCACCACCGACTTCGGGAAGCGATAGGAGAAGCCGTGGTGGCCGTTGCCGTACTGGCCAGTACGCAACAGATCCTCACGCGGACGGTCGCAGACGAGCTGCGCAACCTTGCGGCCACCGATAAAAATCGACACATCGATAGCATCATCCGGCCGCATATCGTCGGCAGCCCATCCCTCGATGCCGCGACGAGAGACTTTGTCGACATGTCCAAAGAGCATGTGTTACCGACTTATTGTCATGACTTGTGTGTCACCGGTATTTGGACGCTTCGCGGCCGTGGTAATTCGGGCCCCGTAACGCGAATATGGCAAAATCACGAAATCGTGACAACCGCCCATCCACGCGGCCTCTTCCTCCCGATGAGGCAACCAGAGCGGCAGAATGTTACAGGACAATTACCAAAATTGCGAACACGATGTGACGCCCGGCCATCGGATTGCTGGCCGAACGACAGAGCCTGATCGCAGTGCGGCGGTAAGGTGGAACAACGCAACGCGCGCCGCTGAAGGTGCCGTGGAGATCGCGGAACGCGCTGCGCGTTCCGCCTATGCTACCCGCCGCCGATCTTTGGAATCAGCACGATCTCACTGTCCGGATTCAGCGGCGCCGAATAGGCGTCCTGATAGATCTCGCCATCGATGGCGATCGCCATGCTGTCCTCGACCTGCTTGCCAAGGCCGGGAAAGCGCTGCTCCAATTCCACGACGAGCCGGCGGAAATTGGTCGCCGTCACCTCAAGCTCCGTCTTGCCGCCGGTGAACCGCTGGCAAGACGTGCCCGAGATGACGACTCTTGGCATCAGTCCCCGTTCGCCGTGTCGAGCGCCTTGCGGACCTTCGGCGGCGACATCGGCAGGCTGGGCATACGCAGGCCAACCGCATCGCGGATCGCGTTCGCCACCGCTGCCATCGGCGGCACGATCGGCACCTCGCCGACGCCGCGCGCGCCGAACGGATGGCGCGGGTTCGGCACCTCCACCATGATGGCCTCGATCAATGGCAGGTCGGACGCAACAGGCACGCGATAGTCGAGGAAGCCCGCGTTATCCATCTTGCCGTTCTTGTCGTAGATGTATTCCTCATTCAGCGCCCAGCCGATGCCTTGTGCTGCACCGCCCTGGATCTGCCCCTCCACATAGCTTGGATGGATCGCACGGCCGACATCCTGCACCGCGGTATAGCGAACGATGGTGACCTGGCCGGTCTCCTTGTCCACTTCCACGTCGCAGATATGCGCACCGAAGCCGGGACCCGCACCCTGGGCGTTCACCGACACTTCCGAGGTGATCGGACCGCCGGTGCGCGCTGCCTTCAGCGCGATGTCGGACAGCGTCAGCGGCTCGAACGCGCCGGCATTGGTACCTGCCGGATGCGCTGCGCCGTCGCGCCAGTCCACCGCCTCGGGGGTGATGTCCCAGATCGCCGCAGCGCGCGACTTCAGCTGGTCCACCACCTTCTCGGCCGCCATGGTCGCCGCCATACCGGTGGCGAACGTCACGCGGCTGCCGCCGGTGACATGGGTGAAGCCGATCGAGCTGGTATCGCCCACGATCGTGCGAACGCGTTCCGCAGGGACCTGCAGCACCTCAGCCACCATCATGCCGATGGAGGCGCGCGATCCGCCGATATCGGGGCTGCCCGACACCGCATTGACCGAACCATCCTCGGCAACATGTACGGCCGCGCTGGATTCACCACCGATGTTGAACCAGAAGCCGCAGGCAATGCCGCGTCCCTGGCCCGGCTTCAGCGGCGACTTCCAGTGGGCGCTCGACTTCGCAGCTTCCAGCGTGGCGAGGAACCCGATGTTCTGGTGCGTCGGCCCGTAATGCGTCTTGGTGCCGTTGCGTGCACCGTTCTGTTCGCGCAGTGCGATCGGATCCTTGCCGAGCTTGCGCGCGAGGTCGTCCATTGCACTTTCGACGGCAAACGATGCGATCGGCGCGCCGGGTGCACGATATGCCGCCACCTTGGGGCGGTTGCTCACCACGTCGTAGCCGGTGACCTCGACGTTCGGGATATCGTACATCGCGAAGCCGCACATGCAGCCAGGCTGGATGGGCGATCCCGGGAAAGCACCGGCCTGGTACTTCAGCACGTGCTGCGCCGCGACGATGGTGCCGTCCTTTTTGGCGCCGAGTTTGACTTCCATGGTGGCGCCGGAGGTTGGGCCGGAGGCACGGAACACTTCCTCTCGTGTCATCTGCATCTTCACCGGGCGGCCACACTTCTTCGACAGCGCAAGCGCCAGCGGCTCCAGATAAACCAGCGTCTTGCCGCCGAAGCCGCCGCCGATCTCCGCTGCCGTGGCACGGATGTTGGCGATGTCGATGCCGAGCAGCTTCGCGACGTAGGACCGCGTCATGAACTGGCCCTGCGACGAACTGAAGATGGTGCACTGGCCATCCGCGCCGTATGCGCACAGGCAGGCATGCGGCTCGATATAGGCCTGGTGCACCGGCTCGGTGGTGTAGCGGCCCTCGACGATGACATCGGCGCCCTTGAAGCCGGCCGCGATGTCGCCCTTGTGGAAATACACCCGCTTGGCGATGTTCGACGCTTTGGTCGCCTTCGGCTCGACGTTGGCGGTGAACAGGTCGTCGTGCAGGATCGGCGCATTGTCCGCCATCGCCGCCTCGACGTCGATGACGTGCGGCAGCACCTGGTATTTCACGTCGATCAGTTCGAGCGCCTGCTCGGCGATTGCCTGGGTGGTTGCCGCCACGGCCGCCACCGCATGGCCCTCGTACAGCGCCTTGCCACGCGCCATGCAGTTGCGCGACAGGTCACGAAAATTCATCGGACCTTCACCGACAAACGCCTCTTCCGACGGGATGTCGGGGAAGTCGTCCGCAGTAACCACTGCTTTCACGCCGGTCAGCTTCAACGCCTTGCTGGCATCGATCGAAACGATCTTGGCATGCGCGTGCGGCGAACGCTTCACCTTGCCCCACAGCATGCCCGCCATCACCATGTCGGCGCCGAACTGCGCGCGGCCGGTGACCTTGTCCACGCCGTCCGGACGGATCGGGCGAGTACCGACAACCTTCAGATCTGACGGGACATAGTTCATCGTACAGTCTCCCCTCGCATTTCGGCGGCAGCGTCCATTACGGCGCGGATGATCTTGTCATAGCCGGTGCAGCGGCAGAGGTTGCCGGCGAGCCAGTAGCGCGCTTCGGTTTCCGTCGGATTGGGGTTCTCATCGAGCAGCGCCTTCGCGGCGACGATGAAACCGGGGGTGCAGAAGCCGCATTGCAGCGCCGCATGCTCGAGGAATTTCTGCTGGACCGGGTGCAGATGGTCACCATCCGCAATGCCCTCGACCGTGGTGATCGCCTTGCCTTCGGCTTCGACGCCGAGCACGAGGCATGAGCATACCAACTTGCCGTCCATGATGACGCTGCATGCACCGCAGTCGCCGGAGGCGCAGCCTTCCTTGCTGCCGGTCAGGCCGAGCACATCGCGCAGCGTGTCGAGCAGGGTCTGCTGCGTCTCACAGAGGAATTCGGTCGCCTCGCCATTGATTGTGGTGGTTACGTGATGCTTGCTCATCAGTGAGTCTTCCCTTGCGTCTTGCCCATTGCGCGATCGAAGGCGATCGCGGCCACACGGCGCGCCAGCACGCCGGCCACCTTCGTGCGATATTCGATCGTTCCGCGCTTGTCGTTGATCGGCTTGCACGCCCCGCGCGCCGCCGCATCCAGCTTCGCCAGTGTCGCCTCGTCGAGCGTATGCCCAACCAGCGCATCAGCGGCCTCCTTGAGCAGCAGCACCGTCGGCGCCACCGCGCCCAGCCCAACGCGTGCGGCGGTGCACACGCCCTTGGCGTCCAGCGTCACGCTGATGCCGACACCTACGACCGCGATGTCCATTTCGGTCCGCGGAATGAAGCGCAGATAGGCATCCCCCGAGTGCGGCGGACGCGGCGGGAATTTGAACTCCAGGATGAACTCATCCTTGGCGAGCGATGTGCGGCCCGGGGCGGTGGGGATCTGCTCGACCGCGACCTCGCGCCTGCCTTTGCTGCCGACCACGACCGCGATCGCGCCGGCGGCATACAGTGCCGGCACGCTGTCAGCGGCGGGCGACGCGTTGCACAGATTGCCGGCCAGCGAGCAGCGGCCCTGGATCTGTGTCGAGCCGATCAGGTCGAGTGCCTCGACCACGCCGGGCCATGCCTTGTTCATGCCGGCATGCGCCTCCACCACTGCTCCGGGCGTGGCGGCGCCAACGACGAAGCCGCCGGCCTCCTCGCGGATGCCGATGGTGCCGGGGATATGCTTGGTATCGACGATCAGCTCCGGCTTCAGCCGGCCGGACCGCAACTGCACCAACAGGTCGGTCCCCCCGGAGAGGACCTTTGCCAGGCCGGAAGCCCCGGCCAACAGTTTGACAGCCTCATCGACCGTCGAGGGTGCGGCGTAATTGAGCGTTGGCATTCTAGCTCCCGATGTCTGCGCGCGTTGGCCGGACCAGTGCTATGCCGGTCCAGGCGGGTACGGCCCCAAGGTTAGGCGATCAGTCCTGCCGGGTCGAGAGGCCCCCCACGCAACGCAGCGGTTACAGCCCATCGGTCAGCGAGACCGTGCTGACGTTCATCAGCCGGCGGCCCCGGCACCTGCCCCCTCGAACATAGGTGAGCAGCCAGTCTGCGTGAAGCGGGTAGGATGCTCCAATCCGCCTATTGGCGCTGTTTGGCCGCATCCCACCAAGGACATATGCCCTGCAACGCCTGATAGTTGCCGGCAATCACGCGGACGGGTTCACGCATCCCGTCACGCGCGGCTTTCAGCCGCATCTCACGCGCCTGCGCCCGCTGGTCGTCAGGCAGCCACGTCCGATCGTGTCCCCACAGGCTCGGCCCTACGGTGACCTCGGTCGCCTGCCAGCTCCCCGGAGTCACATCCTTGCCGCCCCAGCCGTATTCCAACATGAACCCCGATGGCGACTTCAGGTAATACGAGGTGACGCAGTCGTTCGGATGTCGGCCCAAGGTGGTGGCGATCCGTTCCGGTTCGCCCAGTGCGATATCGTAGCCCTGCCCCACATCGTCCAGCGAATACAGTTCCAGCATCAAATGATGCAGGTCCTGCTTCCCGGTTTCGATCAGCGCGACGCTATGATGCCGCGCATTGATGTGCATGAAATACGCGCGGAATGGCGTCAGGATGTAGTCACTGATGCCAAAGCCAAGCACGTCCCGATAGAACCCGAGCAGGTCGTCGATGTTCTTCACGTGGAACACCGCATGGCCCATGCCGAGTGGCCCCGTACGGAAACCAGAAATGGAGCGGCCCGGGCGGAACGGTTCATCCGCCACTGCTGCGCCGTAGAATGCTTCCAGCCGATTGCCGCCAGGATCGGCGAAGCTGATCAGGCCACGCACGCAGCGTTGGTCGGCCAGCGCCGCTGGCTCACGGCGCACAGGCACGCTGGCCGCCTCCAGCCGCGCCGCCAAAGCATCGAGCGACGCCGCATCGGCTACCTCAAAACCAAAATAGCGCTCGCCGTCGGCCAGCGATCGATCCACCACCAGGCGCTGGCTGCGGTCGTCCATTCGAAATGCGCGGCATGCGTTGCCGCGCTCGACCATCTGCATGCCCAGCCAGTTGGTGGCGAAATCGGTCCAGTCCGTCAGATCCGATGCACCCACGCCGACGTAGCCGAGCGACTGTACCTGCATGGTACTGCCTCCTTGGGTATTTGTGTGGCGGCCAGTATAGCGGCTGGCGTGGCGGATGACACAGTGACGGGCCGGGGAGCGTTCGCCCCGCCTTCAAGGGTTGGCAGCGGCCGTCTCAGGTATGTGGATCGCCGCAGGCGGCGGCCAGCGGCGCGGTCAGGCCGGCAGAGACCAGTTTTGCGCCGGACAGCCCGGTGAGCACCGCGAAGGCCAGGACAATGCGCCTGATCTTGCTGGTCCTCCTTCCATGGAGCCCTTGGAGCCTACCGATCGGAGGGAAGCTTCCCAACCCTCCCCCCACCGGCCGGGTGCGCGGGAGGGAGCCGGCAGCGCCGCCGCATTGCCGGTGCTTGTCCGCTTTCCGTGCCAACAGCCATCAGCGGGGCACTCAGCCAGCCCAGCACGCGCAGCCACATTGGCAGAACCAGGCTCCCCATCGCACTTGGCAATGCACCCGGCACCGCCATCGCGGCGATCAGTGGCGCCGCAACCACGCCATTGATCACTGCGGACCGGAATAGCACCTTGATCGGATCGAGTGGCGAGAAGGCAATGCCGTTACCCACCAGCGTCGCACCAGCAGTGGCGGCGTAGAATGCGCGCGCCTCGACGCCACTACGACTCAATCCCATGGTCCATCTGAACGCTTCACCCACCGCATAGGCGGCCGACCCTGCCAACGTGTGAACTGCAAGCCGAATACGATCGCCTCAGCCCCCATCGCGCCCCTTCATCTACGGGAACGTCATCCGGCGGCGGCAGACTGAACGGGCTCGATCCTCCGACGACCGCCGCCGCGAGGCGCCTCCAGCAGCGTCTTCAACAGGAGCGACGCGCCCTCCGGTCGGTGTCCAGCGGCGTACAACCCACCCGCGACGGTTGGCGCACCGCCGTGCACCAGGCTGCGCACCGCCTGGCAGCCCAACTGCTTGGCCAAGCCATCCAGATGCTCGACGAGGGCCGCCATGACGGCACCCGGATCCAGCAGGTCCACGGCAACGAAATGGTCTGCGGTCAGCACTTTGCCAAGCTTCAGGTCATCTTCCACACGATAGCAGAACAGTCCACACGGATACATCCGCCCTTCGCGGCGCGCCGCCACAATGCCGCTTTGCCCATTGCGGCGAGGTCCGATCAGTTGCTTGGCAAACCGAAGCCAGGTCGGCAGGTCGAGTGTCGGCACTGCCTCACGTATCAAGGGATAGACCGCTCTGAGTTCGTCCCGCGAGAGTCCGCCGATGATGAAGTCTGCCATGATCGCTCGCCCACCATGTCTGAAAATCTCCTCCTACCCTGCCCGATATGACGCCGTTGCGGCCTTGACCCAGATCAATGCGGGGTGGTCGCAACGCGAATTTAATCGGCGGGCGGCGCAAATATGTCGCCAGGGAACGGTGAGGCCGTGCCACAACGGCATGGCAAGAGGAGTTCATGGTCAGTCAGCTTGCGCGTCCGAGCGTTCTCGATCCGCAAGGCGGAGTCGACCCGTGCATCTCGTGTGAGGCAAGGCATATCAGCGTCTGCAATGCCATCGCTGACGCCGATCTGGCGCGACTTGCCTCCATCGCGGTGGTGACAGAAGGACCGGCGGGCCGTGGTTTCATCGATGAAGGCGAACCGGCGGACTACTTCTTCAACCTGACCGCCGGCAGCGCGAAACTGTTCAAGCTGCTGCCGGATGGACGGCGCCAGATCACCGGTTTTGTCGGCGTTGGCCACTTCCTGGGCCTCGCGGTGTCCGATACCTATGCCTTCAGTGCCGAGGCCATTGTACCAGTGCGCTATTGCCGGTTCTCACGCGCCCGCCTGCGCAAGTTGCTGGACGACTTCCCACTGATGGAAAAGCGGCTGCTCGAGGTGGCGGCAAACGAACTGGTGGCCGCCCAGGAGCAGATGCTGCTCCTGGGCCGCAAGACGGCCCGCGAGCGGCTCGCCTCATTCCTGCTGCTGCAGAGCCGGCAAGGCCTGCCGTGCGGCCATGCACGCCGTCGCTTCGTACTGCCCATGACGCGCGGCGATATTGCGGACTATCTCGGTCTGACGATCGAGACTGTCAGTCGGACGCTGACCCGATTGCGCGGCGAACGACTGATCGAGGTCGTCTCGCAGAACGAACTCGTAATTCTGAATCCCCCTGCATTGGTAAGCCTGGCCGGCGGGCAGACCTGAGCTGGCGTTGCGGGCAACCTGCGCGAGGCCGGACTCGAACCGGCAAGGAGTTTCCTCCGGGGGTTTTTGAGACCCCTGCGGTTACCATTTCGCCACTCGCGCATAGGAGGGGTTGGCCGTGCCAACCTATGCCATCGGCACGACCGGCCGCAACCGGGTCGGCACAAAACTCGAGCTTTCCGCGAACGGCGCGCCCTTTGGCACGGTACAGCCGGCATAGCCGCCATCCTCGTCGTGATATAGCGCCCGGTGCGCCTCCAGGGAGGTCCATTCCAGGCCGACCTGATGGAAATGGAATTGCAGCGCCCGCCGGCGACGGCTGGAGCGGTTGGCGGCAGTATAGTGGTGGATCAGGCTGTGGAAGATCAGCACGTCGCCCGGATCCATCGGCAGGGCAATGCGGTCTTCGAGGCGAACGAGGTCCGGCCGGACGGTGCAGAGGTTGATGTCCTCGGCGGGCACGTGCGGTGCCGGGCCGCGAAGGTGCGAACCGGGGATCACCTCCATGCAGCCATTCTCCCGTGTGGCTGGATCCAGCGCGATCCAGACGCCGAACATCAGGCCAGGATCGCCGCCGCGGAAATACGCGGCATCCTGGTGCCATGGCTTGTCGCCGCTGAGTTTCGGCGGCTTCACCAGGGCCATTTCCTGCAGCAGCACCCGTCCCTGGCCCATCAGCGCGTCGAGGATCGCATGCAGCCTCTCCGACATGGCGGCGCGCAGCAAGGCCGGTGACGCGTCGGTGAAGTCGCCGAACTTGCGTATCAGGTCTCCGCGATCCGCCGCGGCGGCGGGGTCGGCAGCCGGCTCCAGGGCGATGAAGGCACCGGACCCGTCGCGCCGGCCTGGCTCCAGTGCGGGATCGGCGGCGAGGGCGGCCAGGGCCGCGAGGCATTGCTCGACGTGATCGGGAGCCAGAACGCCCGGCACGACAAGGTATCCGTCGCGGCGGTAGCGGCCGATTGCGTCGAGATCGAGCGCCGGTGGGGGCAACCGGTCCACGCGAACGTCCATTGTGCAGTCTCCTCCGAGGCGGCTATGCAGAGTGCCATCAAGGAGCGGGGACGCCCAGGGCAGGGCCGGCCTGCTCAGTCACGTTGACCCGACCATTCCAGCCGATTAGATACGGCCCCCTGGCGCTGATCGGGCGTAGCTCAGCGGTAGAGCAATCGGCTGTTAACCGATTGGTCGTAGGTTCGAATCCTACCGCCCGAGCCAGCTTGCGAAGTTCATGGGCGAAAGCGCTGTCCCGGCAAACGCCAGGACCTGCGTGTGGGCGGCCCCCAACCACACGGTTTCGGCATCACTTCAGGCCTTGCTGGCAACAGCCGCAACGGCCATGTCGGATCGTTCAGGACACGCGCCGCCGCAACAGCGCACGAGGGAGAACCGAAATGCCCGATCATGTTTATAAGGTCGTCGAACTCGTCGGCTCATCCGAGGAAAGCGTCACCAAGGCGATCGACAAGGCGATCGAGAAGGCTGCCCTCACGGTCAGGCACCTTGGCTGGTTCGAGGTCGTGCATGTCCGCGGCCACATCGAGGACGGCAAGGTGTCGCACTATCAGGTAACGATAAAAGCCGGCTTCCGCTTGGAAGATTAGCTCAGCGCTTCCCCGTCGGCACCTGATTGAACGGCCGGTCCTTATCGACGCGGATATCTGCCGGCAGGCCGAGTACCCGCTCGGCTATGATGTTGCGCAGGATCTCGTCGGACCCACCGGCAATACGTGCACTCGGCGATGACAGCAGCGCCTGCTGGAACATTGCGTAAGCTTCCGCCAGGTCATCATCCATCACCAGCCCTGCCATCCCCATCAAATCCATCCCGTAAGATGCGATATCCTGCAGCTTGCCGGCGTTCACCAGCTTGTGGATCGAATTCTCCGGCCCGGGCGTCTGCCCGCGCGACAACGCCGTCATGGTGCGGAAGCGGGTGAATTTGAGACCTTGCGTCCGCGCGTACCATTCGGCGATCCGCTCGCGCACTGCGCCATTGCGGATCGCTGCCGTGCCGTCCAGCATCAGTGAGCGGCTGAGTTCCACCAGGTCCTCGACGTCCGGCCGGTGCACCTCGCCGACTGCCAGCCGCTCGTTCATCAGTGTGGTCAGCGAAACCCTCCACCCCTGCCCGACCGCGCCAAGCCGCTGCGTATCCGGCACGCGCACATCGGTGAAGAACACTTCGTTGAAATGCGACGCGCCGGACATCTGGTGGATCGGTCGGACCTCGATCCCACGTGACTTCATATCAAGGAAGAAAAACGTCAGGCCTTCGTGCTTCGGCACATTCGGATCGGTGCGCACAACGATGATGCCGAAATCCGACAGATGTGCGCCGGAGGTCCAGATCTTCTGGCCGTTGATCACCCAGTCGTCGCCATCGCGTTCCGCCCGCGTGCGCAATGCCGCCAGATCCGACCCGCCCGCGGGCTCGGAGAACAGCTGGCACCAGACTTCCTCGCCACGCAGCGCCGGTCGCACATAGCGGTCGAGCTGCTCCGGCTTCGCGTACGCCATCATCGTGGGGATGCACATGCCGAGGCCGATTTCGAACAGGCCACGCGGCACCGCGTAATTCTCTTCCTCCTGCTGATAGATCACCTGCAGGATCGGCGATGCCTCACGCCCGCCGAACTGCTTCGGCCAGGTGATGGCGGCGAGTCCGGCATCGGCCTTCTTTGCCTGCCACGCCTTGCAACGCTGCACTGCGTCGGCGCCCATATCGCCCAGACGCAGCACGGGCCTCGAACGGCCCTTTGGTTCGGCATTGGCCGCCAGAAACGCGCGTGCCTCAGCGCGGAATTCGGCTTCTTCAGGCGTATCGTTGAAGTCCATCATGGCCTCCCTTGGAAACGGAACGGCGCCGCGCTTTCCGACCTACGCTGCGTTGCGCGTTTCGATCAGGTCAACCAGCCGGTTCTTCCAGTATGGCAGCGCGCCGACCGCCAGGGCGAGCTGCTTGGACCGCCGGTAGAACAGGTGGCAATCGACATCCCAGGTGAAGCCGATGCCGCCATGCGTCTGGATGTTCTCCTTCGAGGCCAGATGGAACGCCTCAGTCGCCGACACGCGTGCGGTGGCAGCAGCCAGCGGCAATTCAGCCACATCAGCCGACAGCGCCCAGGCACCGTAATAGGCATTGGATCGTGCCAGCTCGATCGCAACATACACATCCGCAAGCTTATGCTTGATCGCCTGGAATGAGCCGATCGGCCGGCCGAAGGCGTATCGTTCCATGGCGTAACTCCGCGCCATCTCCAGACAGGCTTCCGCACCGCCCACCTGTTCGAACGCGATCAGGACGGCAGCGCGCTCCAACAGACGCTGCACCAGTTGCCAGCCGGTCGGCGCCATACCAAGCTTCTCCGCACGTGCCCCGGCAAATTCGATACTGGCCTGGTTGCGGCTGGGATCGACCGTCGTCAGGTTACGCCGGCTTGCCGTCGCTGCGGTGAGTTCCACCAGGAACAGCCCAATCTCATTGGCTTCATCCCTTGCCACCACGATAGCGAAACCTGCGACACCGCCGTCCATCACCGGCCATTTACTGCCGCTCAGCCTGCCACCGATAACGCGCAAGCGGACGTTGATTGGATCAGGGTTTCCGGCGCCTTCTGCCAATGCAAAGCAGCCAATGGCCGAACCATCCGCCAGCATCGGCAACAGGCGCCGCTTCTGTGCATCGCTGCCTGCCAGAATGATCGCTTCGGTGGCGAGGTAGCTGGACGCAGCGAATGGCACCGGCGCCAGCGCGCGACCGAGCTCCTCGGCCAGAACGCAGAGGCCCTCGTACCCCAGGCCGGCGCCGCCGTGTTGTTCGGGAATGGCCGCACCCAGCCAGCCCATCTCTGCCATCGACCGCCACAGCGTGGCTGCATAAGGTTCGCCGCCCTCCAGCACATGGCGCGCGACCTCCGGTGGCGATTGTTCCGTGAGGAAGCGGCGCGCCTGGTCGCGCAACAGCTTCAGGTCATCTGAGAAGTCGAAGTTCATGATGAGGTGCTGCCTTTCCCGAACCTGCGGCAGCTTACGACCGGTGCGGTCCGACGCGAAACGGGGCGTTTGTATACCGGCCCGACTGGAAACTGACTTCCAGTGCTGTCCGATTTGGCTCTTTCACGCGAGCACTGTGAATTCCCAGGATTGATGCCTGGAAGGCTGCCTCGCAGCACGCGCGATCGGCGACTACGCTCGCGTCAGCGGGCTGCGCCGCCGGGCGGCCGAGATCCAAGCATGCCGTCGAGGCGCTGCCCCAACGCATCCGACACGGCGTCCACCGAATGCGTCCCGCCTGTCCCGGCATTCCCTCCGGCGACGCTCATGGGACCTGCCGATGCGGTGGTCGTTGTGGGGTGTGGTGTGTCAGTGCACGCCGCCAGTGCGAACAGCATGGCCAACGCAGTCAGCAGCCGGCCAGATCGAAAAATCCGGCAGCCGGTCGCCGTTTCGGCGTTCATGGTCGTAATCTCCCGGTCCTTCAGGCGATGAAACGCGATCGATGGCTTTCTCGCCGGACCCGATTCCGAACGGCACCACTTGTCCGATCCAATAACAACGTATAGCGACAATTTCAAATACGGATTAACATATCCGCGAGCCACATAGCGCGCCCGCTAAGATTGATCGCCGTGGCGTGACACACTCGGCGAGCCAAAGGAACTCGCTGATTTATCGCACTGTTATCAGGGTTGTCACCGCGCAATCACGTCCGCGGAGCGGAAAGACGCGCGGCGCCATCGGCGGTCATATACGCAATGCGACCGCCGGCAATGGTGGCGACGACGCGCGGAACGCTAAGATCGACCAGCACAAGGTCGGCGCGCATTCCCTCCGCGATCGCACCGCGATCAACGAGTCCGGCAGCGGCCGCGGGATTGGTCGATATCAGCGCCCACGCGCGCGGCAGGTCGAGTACGCCGCGGTCTGCCAGTACCAGGGCAGCTCGCAGCATCGCCGGATAGAAGTAATCGGACGACAGCACATTGCAGATCCCCGCCTCGGCCAGGCGTGCAGCGGAAGCCCAGCCGAGATGCGAGCCACCGCGGACGACATTCGGACTGCCCATCACCACCCAGTCGCCCGCGTCACTGGCTTCCTGCCCGACCTGCTCCGCCATAGGAAACTCACAGATGCGGGCGCCACGTTCACGAAACGACTCGCGCGTAGCGGTGGTTTCATCGTCGTGGCTCGCCATCGGTATTCCTGCCGCTCGCGCTGCCGCGGCCAACCGTTCCAATGCAGCGGGCACCGCGTGGGCCCGTTCACCGACCTTCTCGGCCAGCTCGCGGAACTCCTGCAGCTTCATCCCGGCGCGGTCACTGTATTTGGCACCGACCACCGGATCCTTGATCTTCTTCAGTATCGGCGGCGTGTGATCATTGAACGCGAGCAGATGGACCCGCCCGGCGGCGATATCCGCCAATGCGATTTCCAGTGCATCAAGATTGTAGGCCTCCCAGCGCAGATGCACGCGCATGTCGCAGGTCCAGCGCCGCGCTTCCAACGCATCGAGCAGCGCCTGCCATGCCGTAAGACTGCGCAACCCCGGCTCCCACGAGAGCGTCACGCCGTGGAACGCAGTGGTGATCCCATTGGCCAGCAACTGCGCCTCGGTGTCGTGCAACGCGATGTCCGCGGTGAACCCGACGCCCGGCCGCGGCTGCAACTGCCGCTCGAATGCGTCGCCGTGGATGTCCACAATGCCCGGCAGCACCAACAGGTCCTGCGCATCGAGTTTCACGCCCTGTCCGTCGCGGCCGATAGCTGCAATGCGCCCGTTCTCCAACGCCACGTCCACGTTTTGCTCACCATCCGAGGGCAGCAGGACACGCCCGCCGGTGATCCGCAGTCTTTCCATGACGGTCTCTCTCAGGGTTCGAACACGATTTGCACGCGCGGCGTTGGATAGCGCGAGATGCCGAATTCCACCACCATGCCGGCGCGGTCTACGTTGATGTTCTCAGTCACCAGCAGCGGCCGGTTGCGCGGCATGCGCAGCAGTTCCGCCTCCTCCGCACTCGGCAACCGAGCGGTGACGCGAGTGATCTGGCGCATGTAGTCCGACACTCCGACCGATTTCAGCGCTTCGGTGATGCTAGGCGAGGCGCGCAGCGCATCTGTCAGCCCGCGCAGCTTGGTCGCCGGGAAATAATGATGTGCGAGGCTGACCGGCCGATCATCGGCAAAGCCGAGTCGCTCCAGCAGTACGACCCGGCTGCCAGGCCGAATGCCGAGTGCGGAGGCAACCTGCGATTCGGCCGCGGTCTCCTTGAGCTGCAATATTTGACCGGATGGCTCCTTGTTGTGCCGCCTGATCCATTCGGAAAATCGGGTGCGCGGCTCCACCGCGTATTCCAGCACGTCCTCGGCGACGAACGATCCCCGCCCCTGTTCCACCCGGACCAGGCCGCCGCGCGACAGTTCTTCCAGCGCGCGGCGAACCGTGTGGCGGTTGACCCGGAACTGCTGCGACAGTTCAGCTTCAGTCGGCAGCCGGCCGCCGGGTGGATAGACGCCGGCGCCAATATCCTGCTGGAGGCGGCTCGCGATCTGTCGCCACAGCGCGATGCCCTCCTGGCGGAGCATGGGCTCTGGCGGTTTCATCACAATGTCATCCATCCGCGGGACCAATCGTGGAACTCCATGCTTGACGATAGCCGAGTTGCGCGTTAGCTGTCTAGACATCTGCACAAGAGCAGGCTTCACCATGCCCGATGCACTGTCACCGGACCAACCGCATGTTGCCCGACGCCGCTGGATGGCCGTGCTGGCTCGTGCTGACGCCGCCGAATTGTCCGACGCCCTCGGCAGCAACGGCAGTTTGCCGGAATATCGCGTACTGCGTGGACCGGAAGCCGGGTTGGTTATGGTGCGTGGCCGTACCGGCGGTGGCGGCGCACCATTCAATCTTGGTGAGATGACCACGACCCGCTGCAGTGTCCGCACCGATTCAGGCTTTGTGGGCCATGCCTATATTGCGGGACGCAATGAGCGTTTGGCCGAACTGGCGGCACTGGCCGATGCCATGCTGCAGGATCCTGCATCCCAGAGCCGGCTACTGACTGACGTTGTCGAAAAGCTGGCGGCTGCGCAGCAGGTGAGGCGCGATGCAACGGCGTCGAAGGCAGCGGCGACGCGCGTCCAATTCTTTGCCATGCGGAATATGCGGACATGAGTGCAAGCATCGCTCTGCCAGGCTTCGCAGACCCGGTCGGCGAGGCACAGGCTACATTCCGTGCCGTGCTCGATGCGATGGCACGACCGGGACGCCTGCAACAGGCTGGGGAACGCCTGGCCGCGCCCGCACCACTCGATCCGGCAACAGCGGCGACGCTGCTCACGTTGATCGACAACGAGACACCACTGTGGCTCGACCATTCCGCCGTGCCGGCACGCGATTGGCTGGCGTTTCACTGCGGCGCAATCATCGTCGATGGGCCGGAGCGGGCTACCTTCGCGCTGGCCCTGTCGCTGCCCGACCTGACCACGCTGTCGGCAGGTACACATGAAGCGCCGGAGAGTTCAGCCACGCTGATTCTGCAGATCGCTGCTCTGGGCAGTGGAACGCGGTATCGCCTGTCAGGGCCGGGATTGCGCGAGCCGACCCTGCTTGCGGCGGCAGGCCTGTCGCGGCAGTTCACCGCTGCCTGGCAGCAGAATCACGCTCTGTATCCGCGCGGGGTGGACATCGTGCTGTGTGCTGGCACGACCCTGACGGCATTGCCGCGCAGCGTATCGATCGAGGAGGCCTGAACAATGGCCTATGTCACCGTCAAGGGCGGCGAGCAGGCAATCGACAATGCGCATGCATGGCTGGCCGAAGAACGCCGCGGCGATCAGTCGGCGCCTGACCTCACATTGGAGCAGATTGCCGGGCAGCTCGGCCGTGCGGTCGATCGCGCGATGGGCGAAGGCTCGCTGTACGACAGGGAACTTGCCGCATTGGCGGTGAAGCAGGCGCAGGGCGATCTGATCGAGGCTGCATTCCTGCTGCGTGCCTACCGTACGACACTGCCGCGCTTCGCGCACTCGCAGCCGGTCGACACTGCGGCGATGCAAATAAAGCGCCGGATATCTGCGGTGTTCAAGGACCTGCCTGGTGGGCAGGTGCTGGGCCCCACCTATGACTACACTCACCGACTGCTGGATTTTGGCTTGGCCGATGGTGCCGATCGGCTTGCAGCGCCAATGGGCAAATCGGAAACCACCGAGATGCCGCGTGTGCCCGATATCCTCGGCCATGAGGGACTGATCGAGCCGGATGGCAGTGGCAATGCGGAACCCGGCGATCTTACGCGGGAACCACTGACGTTCCCAGCGACGCGCGACGTGCGGCTGCAGGCCTTGGCGCGTGGCGACGAAGGATTTCTGCTGGCCCTTGGCTATTCGACGCAGCGCGGCTACGGCGGTACGCACCCTTTTGCAGGTGAAATCCGCATGGGTGAAGTGTCGGTGGAAATCGAGCCACCGGAGCTCGGATTTGCCATCGATATCGGCGACATCACCGTGACCGAATGCCAGATGGTCAATCAGTTCAAGGGCTCGAAGACCGCGCCACCGCAATTCACCCGGGGCTATGGCCTGGTGTTCGGCTTCTCAGAGCGCAAGGCGATGGCGATGGCGTTGGTGGATCGTGCGATGCGCGCCGAGGAGTTGGGCGAAGAGGTCACCGCACCTGCCCAGAATGTGGAATTCGTTGTCTACCACTCCGACAATATCGAGGCGACCGGCTTTGTCGAGCACCTGAAGCTGCCGCATTACGTCGATTTCCAAAGCGAACTGCAGAATGTGCGGCGAATGCAGCGGGAGGTCGCGCACGCGACGGAACGCGCGGAGGCAGCGGAATGACGCCGCCGTTCTCATGGGTATGTCCGGCCGTCACGCCGTAGGGAATCGAGCATGAAGGGGTATAACTTCGCCTACCTCGACGAACAGACGAAGCGGATGATCCGCCGCGCGTTGTTGAAGGCGGTAGCGATCCCTGGCCACCAGGTGCCGTTCGGTTCGCGCGAGATGCCGTTGCCTTATGGCTGGGGTACCGGTGGCATCCAGGTCACCGCCTCGGTGCTGGGTGCCGGCGACGTGCTGAAAGTGATCGACCAGGGCGCGGACGACACCACCAACGCTGTCTCGATCCGCCGGTTCTTCGCCCGCACGGCCGGCGTGCGCACCACCACACGCACCGCCGATGCGACGTTGATCCAGACGCGGCATCGCATCCCGGAGAAGACGCTGCGCGACGACCAGATCATCGTATACCAGGTCCCGCAGCCGGAACCGTTGTTTCGCCTGGAACCATCGCGCGTGGAGACGCGCCGTATGCATGGCCTGGCTGACTATGGCCTGATGCACGTGAAGCTCTATGAGGACATCGCGCGCTTCGGTCAGATCTCGATCAGCTACGACTATCCGGTCATGGTGAATCGCCGCCATCTGATGTCGCCAAGCCCGATCCCGGCGTTTGACAATCCGAAGATGCATCGGATGCCAGCGTTGCAATTGTTCGGCGCGGGGCGCGAAAAGCGCATTTACGCCATCCCGCCCTGGACCGAGGTGCGCTCGTTGGATTTCGACGACCACCCGTTCCGGGCGATCAACGCGGCGCGTCCATGCGGGCTCTGCGGTGCCACGGACGCGTACCTGGATGAAGTGGTGACCGACGACCGCGGCGGACGACTGTTCGTGTGCTCGGATACCGACCACTGTGCGGAACGCCGCGCTGCCGGCCATGTGGGCGAGGAAGGCCTGAAGGAGGCGGCGGAATGACCGACGATACACTGCTGTCTGCCCGCGGATTGTCGCTGTCATTCGGCGCCAACGATGCGCTGGTCGGTGTGGACGTGGATCTCTGGCCGGGTGAGATGCTGGCAGTGGTTGGCGAATCCGGCTCTGGCAAGACAACTTTGCTGAATGTGCTGTCGGGCCGGTTGGTACCTGATGCGGGCGCAGTATGGTATCGCGATCCGGCGGGCAAGTTGCACGACGTGCACGCGATGCCGGCCCCTGAGTTGCGCACACTGCACCGCTCTGACTGGGGCTTCGTGCATCAGGATCCGAAGCAGAATCTGCGGATGAACGTCACAGCGGGCGGCAATGTTGGCGAACGGCTGATGGCCCAGGGGGCGCGGCATTACGGCAACATTCGCGAGCAGGCGATCGATTGGCTGCACCAGGTGGAGATCGACGCCAATCGCGTGGACGATCTGCCGCGCACATTCTCCGGTGGCATGCTGCAACGTTTGCAGATTGCACGCACACTGGTGACGCACCCTCGATTGGTGTTCATGGACGAACCGACCGGTTCGCTCGACGTGTCGGTGCAGGCGCGACTGCTCGACCTGATCCGCACGCTGGTGACGCGCCTGAAAATTGCCGCAGTGCTGGTGACGCACGATATTGGCGTCGCGCGGTTGCTGGCGCACCGGATCATGGTCATGCAGCGCGGGCGTGTGGTGGAGACCGGGCTTACCGATCAGGTACTGGACGATCCGCAGCATCCGTACACGCAGTTGCTGGTCAGTTCCGTGTTGCAGGCATGAGCGGATTGCGGGATGACACGCCAATGAGCCAGGTCGTGCTGCAAACTGATGCGCTGGACAAAAGCTTCACGTTGCATCTGCAGGGTGGCGTGCGCATACCTGTACTCGCCGGCGTCGGCCTGGACCTGCAGGCAAGTGAATGCGTCGTGCTGTCCGGTCCATCCGGGGTCGGCAAGTCGACTCTGATGCGCAGCCTGTACGGCAACTATCGCGCGGAGGCTGGCCGCATTCTGATCCGCCATCACGGCGCGATGGTCGATCTCGCCAACGCGAATCCACGCACCATCCTGGCGATCCGCCACGAGACACTCGGCTATGTCAGCCAGTTCCTGCGCGTTGTGCCCCGTGTGCCGGCGCTCGATGTGGTGGCCGAGGTGCTGATCGGACGCGGAGCCTCGCAGGAGGCAGCACGCCAGGCGGCCACCGACCTGCTGCTACGGCTGAACATTCCGCGCCGATTGCATGGCCTGCCTCCCGCCACCTTCTCCGGTGGCGAGCAGCAGCGCGTGAACCTTGCGCGTGGATTCATCGGCCGCCATCCGGTCCTGCTGCTGGACGAACCCACAGCGTCCCTCGATGCCGAAAACCGCTCGGTGGTCGTCGCCATGATCAACGAGGCAAAGCGCAGCGGGATCGCCATCATCGCGATCTGTCATGACACCGATGTGCGCGACGCCATCGCGGACCGCCTGTTTCCGCTGATGCCACTGCAGGACGCCGCATGAACGACGAGACGATATTCACCAACGCCGTCCTGGTGCTTCCCGATTCAACGCTGCACGGCACGATCGTTTTTCGCGGCGGCGACATTGCCGACATCCAATCCGGCAAATCGGGAGCGCTCTCAGCGCGCGACATGAATGGCGACTTTCTGCTCCCCGGCATCGTCGATACCCACACCGACAACCTGGAACGCCAGGTGCTGCCGCGCTCGCTGGCGCGTTGGCCGTCCCGCTCGGCCATGGTCGCGCACGACGCACAATGTGCGGCGGCCGGCGTCACCACCGTGCTGGATGCGCTGTGCCTCGGCGATCTGGGATTTGACAAGGAACGCATCCGTACCTTCCGCGAGGGCGTCGTCGACCTTGACGCGTTGGCCGATGCCGACCTGCTGAAGGCCGAGCACTTCCTGCATCTGCGCTGCGAGGTTCCTGCCCTGGACATGCTGTCGTTGTTCGACACGGTTGCGGGTCATCGACGGGTGCGGATGGTCAGCCTCATGGATCACAGCCCCGGCGTAGGCCAATACGCCAACCTGGATTTCTACCGCGCACTGCGTCGCCGGGGCGGCCTGGACGACGAGTACATCGAACGCCGCATTCTGGAATTGCAGGCGCAGCGTGAACAGACGCGCTTGCCCAATCGGCGCGCATTGCTGGAGCGCGTCGCCGGTAGCGGCATCAAGCTTGCCAGCCACGACGATCGCACTGCGGAGGAGATTGCCGAAAACGCCGCCGACGGCATCACCATCAGCGAATTTCCGGTTACCATGGTTGCAGCGCAGGCGGCGAAGTCTGCCGGCATGCAGGTCATCGCCGGCGCACCCAACATCGTACGGGGTGGGTCACATTCGGGAAACGTATCGGCCGCCGATCTGCTCGAGACCGGCGCGGTCGATGCATTCGCATCAGATTATGTGCCGAACAGCCTGGTGGAAGCCGCATTCCAGTGTGCCCAGCGCGTCGGCCTGCCGGCGGCCGTCGCGCTCATCACCGATCGTCCCGCGCAACTGGCTGGCCTGCCCGACCGTGGTCGCCTCGCTCCCGGCCAGCGTGCCGACGTCGTGCGCGTGCATGTGCATCAAAGTCTGCCAGTGGTGCGCCAGGTCTGGCGCACCGGTGAGCGCGTCGCCTGATGGGCTCCGACGCTCGCGTCGCCGTCTACTACGCCCCTCCGCCCGACGACCCACTGTTCGCAGCAGGCGCCGCATGGTTGGGGCGCGATCCGGAGAGCGGCGCGCCGACGCCGCAGCCCGATATTCCGGATATCGCGGAGGTCACCGCTGAACCGCGCCTCTACGGCTTTCATGCGACACTGAAGCCGCCGATGCGCCTGGCAGAGGGGCGGCAGTGGTTTGATGTGGCGGAGGCAGCGATGCAACTCGCTGACCGCGCTGCTCCGTTCGATCTGCCGCATCTCGCGGTGTATGACCTGTTCGGTTTTCTAGCGTTGCGTGAGACGATCCCGTGCCCGCCCTTGCAGGCCTTGGCCGATGCCTGCGTCGAGCAACTCGATCCGCTGCGAGCGCCACCGTCCGACGCGGAACTGACCCGCCGTCGCCGCGCCAAACTCACGGCGCGGCAGGACGAAATGCTGGTGCGCTGGGGTTATCCTTACGTGTTCGACACCTGGTTCTTCCATATGACGCTGACACGACGGCTGACCGCCGACGAAAAGCGACGCTACCAGCCTGCCGCGGAAAAATACTTCGCCCATGCGATCGCGACACCACGCCGAGTGACCGAGATCTGCCTGTTCCTGCAGAGTGGCGCCGGCGAGCCGTTTGTCATCGCGCAGCGTCTGCCGCTGCGCGGTTGAGCGCCGCGAGGAATCGAGCCACGCCCTCCTCGAGCGATGCATCGTTCATCACGGATTCGACTGTTATGTGTGCGGGGAGTGCCACGTTGCGTGCAAGACGGGCCGCGACATCTGCAGGAGCTTCACGCTGCCGGAGTGCGAGTCGCGCCGCGAGCACATCGTGCGGCGCGGTGACCTCGACGACCCGAATTGGAAAACGACGTGCCGCGTCGCCAATGACTGTCCGTGAAACGTTCGCCACCACAACCAAATCGCCTTCAGTCGCATCGGCAGGGATTCCGTATCGCAAGCCATGTGCCTGCCACTGAAGCGCGAATTGGCGGGCTGCGAATTCCTCTTCAGTCACCGCCTCGTGCGCCTCGCCACCGGCATCGGCCGCGCGCGTGATCACCCGGCGAACAAAACGAAACCGGGGATCATTGGACAGCGCCTGCTTCGCCGCCTCCAGAAGCGTATCCTTTCCGGCCCCGCTCGGCCCGACCACCAGAACCAGCATTGCATTCCCACATTGACGGCGCGCACCCTGCCGCTAGCCTGCGCGCCATGCAACGGAGAACCGACATGTTCACCACCCGCCCCGAAATCGCCGGCACATTTGGTGTTGTTGCCAGCACGCACTGGATTGCCAGCCAGGTCGGCATGGCAGTGTTGGAACGTGGCGGCAACGCGTTCGACGCTGCAGCTGCCACAGCGTTCACGCTTCAGGTGGCAGAACCTCACCTCAACGGTCCAGGCGGCGACGCGCCGATCATCATCCATTCCGCGCGTACCCAGACCCAGCACGTCGTCTGTGGCCAGGGTGTCGCCCCAAAGGCTGCCACACTGGCCAGGTTCCGCGAACTCGACATCGACCTGATCCCGGCAACCGGGGTCCTGCCCGCGGTGGTGCCCGGCGCATTTGATGCCTGGTGTCTGATGCTGCGCGACTGGGGTACCTGGGAACTTCCAGATGTGCTCGGCTTTGCGATCGGCTACGCCAAGAACGGCATCCACATCGTGCCGCGCATCAGCGCCACCATCGAAGGCGTGCGCATGCTGTTCGAGTCGGAATGGAAATCGTCGGCCGAGGTTTTCCTGCCCGGCGGCAAGGTTCCCGGCCCTGAAACGCTGTTCGCGCGACCGGCACTCGCGGCGACTTATGAACGGATCTGCCGCGAGGCGGTCGGCGAGTCGCGAGAAGCCCGCATCGATGCGGCCCGCGCCGCCTGGTACCGTGGTTTCGTTGCCGAGGCAGTGGACAAATTCTTCCGATCGACCGACGTGCTGGATGTGACGGGCCACCGCCATCGCGGCCTGCTGGCGGCTGACGACTTTGCCGGATGGTCGGCGACCGTCGAAGATCCGGTCGCCTACGACTACCACGACCACACCGTTCTGAAATGTGGGCCATGGAGTCAGGGCCCCGTCCTGCTGCAACAGCTTGCCCTGCTGCGCGGCTTTGACATCGGCGCGATGGACCCTCTCGGCACCGAGTTCGTCCACACTGTGGTAGAGTGTGCGAAGCTCGCCTTCGCTGACCGGGAAGCTTATTACGGGGATCCCAATTTCGTCAGCGTCCCGCTTGGCGAACTGCTGTCCGACACATACAACGCAGAGCGCCGCAAGCTGGTCGGACGCGACGCTTCGCTGGAGCTGCGTCCCGGGGCCGTGGCTGGCCACACGCCGATCGTCGACCACGACGGCGCCAAGCGAGCGCATCTCCTGACGCGTGCGCCTGGCGTTGGCGAACCCACCGTTGCACGGCTCGGGGTGATCGGCGCCGACACCTGTCATCTCGACGTCATCGACAAGGACGGCAACATGGTCAGCGCGACACCCTCGGGCGGCTGGCTGCAATCCTCGCCGGTGATTCCGGAACTCGGCTTTTGCATGGGCACACGCGGGCAGATGTTCTGGCTGCGGCCGGACCTGCCCAACAG
>DATAPW010000338.1:0-1954 GCA_036265005.1 Acetobacteraceae bacterium
GTTGGAGACGAACCTGTCCTGCTGGTGCGGCGTGGTGCCGACCTGCTGGCGGTCGGCGCAACCTGCACCCATTACGGCGGGCCGCTGGCCGAGGGTTTGCTGGTCGGCGATACTGTGCGCTGTCCCTGGCACCATGCCTGCTTTAGCCTGCGCACCGGTGCAGCAATGCGTCCGCCGGCGTTGAACGGCCTGAAGCACTGGCGGGTCGAACAGCGTGATGGCATGGCGTTCGTAGGCGAGGAACTGCCGGCGCCGAAACCGCCGAAGCCGTCCGCCGCCGGACTACCGGACTCGGTAGTAATCATCGGTGGCGGCGCCGCCGGCAATATGGCTGCCGAGACTCTGCGACAGGAAGGCTATGCCGGCCCCATCACCCTTTTGAGCGCGGATGCGTCACGACCGTACGACCGACCCAACCTTTCGAAAGACTATCTCGCGGGTACCGCGGAGCCGGACTGGATTCCGTTACGGCCGGCGGAGTTCTATGTGGAGTACAGCATTGATCTGAGGCTCGCCACACGCGTTGCGGCGATTGATCCAGCCGCGCGAACGGTGGCGTTGGAGGATGGCAGCCGGATCTCCTATGGCGCCCTCCTGCTCGCGACGGGCGCCGAACCCATCAGGCTGGATGTCCCTGGGGCCTCTTTGCCGCACGTGCGTGTGCTTCGTACACTGGCTGACTGCGATGAGCTCATCGCGCGTGCCGCCACGGCGCAACGTTGCGTGGTGGTGGGTGCAAGCTTTATCGCTCTTGAAGTGGCGGCGTCGCTGCGCAAGCGCGGACTGCAGGTGCACGTTGTCGCGCCTGAGACGCGCCCGATGGAGCGCATCATGGGCCCGGGACTCGGCGACATGGTGCGCTCGGTCCACCAATCGCAAGGGGTAAACTTTCACCTAGGCGCAACCGTAGCTGCAATCGTGGAAAGTTCCGTGAACTTGTCGACCGGCGAACAACTGGACGCTGAACTTGTCGTCGTCGGCATCGGCGTGCGTCCGGCGGTGGCTCTCGCGCAGCAGGCGGGGCTGGCCATCGATCACGGGGTGGTGGTGAACGAGTTCCTGCAGACGAGCGCGCCAGGCATCTATGCAGCGGGGGACATTGCCCGCTGGCCGGATCGGCTGACCGGGCGGAGTATCCGCGTCGAGCACTGGGTCGTTGCCGAGCGCCAGGGCCAGGTTGCCGCGCGCAACATGCTTGGCCTGCAGGAGCGCTTCGACGCTGTGCCATTCTTCTGGAGCCTGCACCACGATACCAACATCGCCTATGTCGGCCATGCCGAGCAGTGGGATCGACTTGACATCGATGGCGACCCGGCTGCGCACGACTGCACGGTCAGCTTTTGGCACCAGGGGAGAAAACTCGCCGTTGCGACCGTCGACCGTGACCGGGCCAGCCTCGACGCCGAGCGCGAGTTCGAGCTAGCGATTGGTGCATGACGATGCATGCGAGCGGAGCGTCATCGCCCATGCCATTGGACACGATCCGATCATCCGGATCGGTACGCTTGTGGCGCCACGAGCAGATCGCGCGCGTGGGCTCGATGGCTGAAGCGAACAGGGGGCTGGTGCGCGGTCTAAGAACCAAACCTCACAGGGCGTCCGTGATGGCCGGCAGACCGGCGAGTGTCGCGGATGTCCGACAAGGCGACCGCCTGATCCGCCCATTTTCAGCGAGCCCTCCGTCGCGCGCCGCACAGGAGTTTGATCCATGGCTACTACTGTCGATTATTGACATAGGGCGTCGCACGATACACGTGCCTTGCGGGATGAGCCAAGGGATGATGATGAAAACGACTGGCGGTCGCTGAAGGAAACAGGATGTCCAATAAAGCGCATGACCCTGAACAGCTTGTCCAGCACGCCGACCCTGAGTCCAAAATTGCGCAGCGTTCCACGAAGATCACTTTCGACGTCGAGCAATTTCCTCTGCAGAAGCTTGCGGCTCGTCAACAGC
>DATAPW010000339.1:0-2922 GCA_036265005.1 Acetobacteraceae bacterium
TGCCCAGAAGATCGACCTGTCGGGGCGGAAATCGTGGTGTCAGAGCACAGACCCCGACTTTGTGGCGAAAGCGGCAGACATCGTTGGCCTTTATATGAGCCCACCGTAAGCGCGCAATTCACGGCACATAGTATGTTGCGACGAGATGGAACAGGGATGGTGTCCACCATCAACGAAGTGGACACCACGGATGAGCGATCCCTCAAACCCTTTGAGAGTTGAAGCGGTCGGCGTGTTGCGGAACAGCCGGCGCCGTTATGATCCGGCCACCAAACGACGGCTGGTCGAGGCCTGCCTGCAGCCTGGCGTATCGCTGGCCGGCGTGGCGCTGCGGCACGGTGTGAACGCGAACCTGCTGCGCAAATGGGTCGCTGGGCAGCAGCGGCAGCAGAGGAATGACGTGGCGGTGGGCGCGATCGAGTGTGCGACGGAAGCGTTCGTGCCGGTTATCGAGCTATGCGGTGAGGCTGGCCCGCCGGAACCGCCAGCTCCGCCTCCGATCCGGCACCATGTGCAGCCGACCAAAGCCGGGCGCCACACGGATCCGCCTACGCCAAGGTTGACGGTGGAGATGCCCAACGGCGTCACGCTGCGGCTTGAGTGCAGCGGGCAGGACGTGGAGCTGGTGTCGGCGATGATCGTAACTCTGGGACGCTGCGATGTTCCGGCTGGCCGCTGATGTACAGGTTTACCTGCATCGCGAGGCGATCGACTTCCGGGTCGGCATCAACGGCCTTGCGATCCTGGTCGAACAGGCGATGCATCTGGATCCGTTCGGCAGGGCCGTGTTCGCCTTCTGCAACCGGCGCCGCGACCGGATCCGGCTTTTGTTGTATGACCGCTCAGGGTTCTGGCTGATGATGAAGCGGCTCGAGGCTGATCGCTTTGCCTGGCCGCGTAGACAACAGCAGGCGGTGGTGAGGCTTTCCACCGAGCAGCTGCACTGGTTG
Source organism: Acetobacteraceae bacterium (assembly GCA_036265005.1). Classification (GTDB taxonomy): domain Bacteria; phylum Pseudomonadota; class Alphaproteobacteria; order Acetobacterales; family Acetobacteraceae; genus JAMXLO01. Next base: position 951 of record DATAPW010000339.1, read on the forward strand.
CTCGATGGCATCGACATCGAGGCGGTGCGGCGGCACCCGGCGCGGCAGTATCTGAGCGTGGGCTGACGGGATACCGCGGTGACGTTGTGGAAGGCCGCAGATTGTTCTGGACAAGGTAGGTGGGTTTCGATTCAAGGATTCGATGAATCGCACCGCCACGACAGAGGAGTTGAGGGCGCTGATCGCAGCGCACGCGGCCGAGATCGCTGCGCTGAAGGTCGAGAACGAGAAGCTCGCGCAACGCGTCGTGCATCTTGAGGAGCAGTTGCGCCTGGAGCGCCTGCATCGCTATGCGCCGCGTAGCGAGAAGCTGACGGAGCGTATCTTCAACGAAGCCGAGCAGGCCGCCGCCGAAGGCGAGGAAACCGATGATGTCGGGGCGGCTTCCATTGCGGACACGGGGTTGCCGGACGCGGAGAAGCCGGAGCCGAAGAAGCGGGGCCGCAAGCCGCTGCCTGAAGATCTGCCGCGCGAGCGCGTCGAGCATGACCTTCCCGAAGACCAAAAGGCCTGCCCGTGCTGCCGGAACCGGATGCACCGGATGGGCGAGACCGTCAGCGAGCAACTGCATATCGAGGTGAAGGCGATGGTGTTGCAGCATGTGCGGTTCAAATATGCCTGCCGCCACTGCGAGCGCACCGCGCTGCACACGCCGATCGTAATCGCGCCGATGCCGGCACAGCCCTTGCCGGGCAGCGTCGCCACGCCATCCACGCTCGCGCTCGTGCTCGCCAACAAATATGTCGACGGCACCCCCTTGTATCGTTTGGAGCAGGCGCTGGCGCGCGCAAACGTCAGCATCAGCCGCGGTGCACTGGCCAACTGGGTGATCCGGTCGGTCGATCTGCATTTGCTGCGGCTGTATGAGGCGCTGAAGCAAAAGCTCAGGTCGCAGCCCCTGGTCCACGGCGACGAGACCTGGGTTCAGGTTCTCAAGGAGGATGGCCGGGACGCACAGGCCAAGTCCTTCATGTGGGCCTACCGCAGCGGCCAGGACAGCGAGCAGCCGATTGTCGTGTTCGACTATCAGCCCGGACGCGGCCAGCAGCATCCGCAGGCCTTTCTGGGCGACTACCGCGGCCTGTTGATGAGCGATGGCTATGATGCCTGGCGCACGCTGGACGGCGCTATCCATCTCGGCTGCATGGCGCATGCTCGACGCAAGTTCACCGACGCGCTGAAGGCGAGAAAGAAACCGGGTGGCCCTCCGTTGCAGGCGCTCAGGTTCTTCGAGACCCTGTACGACTTCGAGAGACTGGCACGGCAAACACCGGGCGAAGGCGAAGCACGCGCCGATTACACCTTGCGTCTGCGACAGCAGCACAGCCTGCCGGTATTGGCCGCCTTCAAGACATGGCTGGACGATCTGGCGCCGAAGGTCCTGCCCGAAAGCTTTACCGGCAAGGCGATCTCCTATGCGCAAAACCAATGGGACTATCTGATACGCTACACCAGCAACGGTCTCGCTCCGATCGATAACAACATTCTCGAACGCGACATCAGGCCTTTTGTAACCGGAAGAAAATCTTGGCTCTTCAGTGACACAGTCGCAGGCGCCAAGGCGAGCGCCGTGATCTATAGCCTGGTGCTCACTTGCCGCGCCTGTGGCGTCGAGCCCTATGTCTGGTTACGCCACGTTCTCACCGAATTACCTCTGCGCACGCCAGATGCCGACATCGAGGATCTGATGCCCTTTAACTTCGCTGAACGCACCCCGCACCAAAATACCTGCTGACCCTCGAAAGCAGCTTCTCAATGCGACAATCCAGGCTCGCCGGAGGGTATCATTACCTTCAGCCGGAAGCGCTCGCCACCGCGTGTACCGAAATTCGCGCTAACAATAAAACTCGTCGATTGGGCCGCAATGATGACCTGTTGCTGTGTGCCACACATCGTAATCATTTGTTGATCCGCAATCATGCCCTATTTATCTGGGCGGAACTTTCGACCTGAAAATGGGCACCTCCATAGG
>DATAPW010000340.1:0-59869 GCA_036265005.1 Acetobacteraceae bacterium
TCAACAGGATGCCGGCGCCCGCACCCGGCAGTGCCAACACCACGGCAAGGGGATCGAGGAAGCTCTGATAGTTGACCGCCATCAGCATGTAGACGAACACGGCAGCGAACAGCAGGCCTATCGTCAGGTTGCCGAACGCCGAGTGCATGCTTTGGATCTGGCCGCGTACAACGATGTGGTTGCCAGGCTTGAGCTGTGGTGCAACTGCGTCGACGATTTTCTTTATGTCCGTGGCAACGCTGCCCAGGTCGCGTTGCTCGACACTGCCATACACGTCGTAGACCGCCTGGATGTTGGACTGGTTGTAGACGGACTGCACGGCAACACGTTTGGCGGCGGCGATGTTGCCCAACACGTTGGGAATCGGTGTGCCGTCCGTGCTGGTGCTGCTGGCAACCGGCGTATTGTCGAGTTGGGTCTTGTCGGAAATCCGGTACTCCGGCGTTTGCACTGCGAAATAGTACGGAATGCCGGTTTTCGGGTCGGTCCAGAAATTGGGCGAGACCTGCTCGGAGGAGCTCAGGCTGATGTTGAGGTCATTGGCGACCTCTTGCATGTTCAGCCCAAGTTCCTGCGCACGCGTCCGATCGATCGTGTACGCCATTTCCGGCGCGTCCAGCTCCTGTTGGACATGCGCATCGACAATGCCTGGAACGCCGCCGATCCGCTGCCGCAGCAACGCAGCGAGGCGCTTGTTGTTCTCGCGGTCGCGCCCTTGCACCTGCACGTCGACCTGCGTGGGCACGCCGAAATTCAGCACCTGGGTGACCAGATCGGCCGGTTGGAAATAGATCAGCACGTCCGGGAAATCCGCCGCGAGGTGCTGGCGCAGCGTCTGGATAATGTGGGCGGAAGGCTGATGGCCCTCGGCAAGTTCGATCTGGATAACGCCGTCGTTCACGCCGATGGCGCTGCCGTCGGTGAAGGCATAATTGTAGGTGCGCTGCGGCAGGCCGATATTGTCGAGCACCAGTCGCAGATCCTTGGCGGGGATCTGCTTGCGGATATCGTCCTCGATCGCCGCAAAGATCTGCTCGGTCCGTTCAATGCGCGTGCGCGCCGGCGCGCGGACGTGCAACTGGATCAGGCCTGCATCCACCCGCGGAAAGAAGTCGGTGCCAACGAAGACTGCGAGCACGGCGGCGCCTCCCACCAGCGTGGCGGCGACCGCCGGCGTGGCGATGCGATGGCGCAGGATGCCCGCGAGCAGCCAGCCATAGAAGTCGCGGAACCGGTCGAAGCGCGCGTTGAAGGCCGCATGGAACCGGCCGAGCGCACCGGTGGAGCCGCCATGTCGTCCGTGCTCCGTGCGCAACAGCAGACGGATCATGATCGGCGTCAGCGTGCGGGAGATCGCATACGAGGCAAGCATCGCAAAGACGACGGCCATCGCGAGCGGCGTGAACAGGTAGCGTGCCGCGCCCTGCAGGAAGAAGACGGAGACGAACACACAGCAGATCGCCAGTGTGGAGACCAGTGTCGGCACCGCGATGCCGGCCGCGCCCTCCAACACAGCAGAGTCGAACGGTGTGTTCTCCTCCAGCAGACGGTGCGTGTTCTCAATCGTCACCGTGCTGTCGTCCACGAGGATGCCGACCGCGAGCGCCAGTCCGCCCAGCGTCATCGTATTGATGGTTTCGCCGAGCGCCGACAGGACTGCCAGCGATGTCAGAATCGACAGCGGGATCGACACCATAACCACAAGGGTTGATCGCCATGAACCGAGGAAGATCAGGATCATCAATGCCGTCAGCCCGGCGGCGATGGCACCTTCCCGCAGCACGGCGCTGATCGCGTTCTGCACGAACACGGACTGATCGAACATCAGATCGATATGCATCCCGGGCGGGGCGGCCTTCTGGATCTCCGGCAAGGCCGCCTTGACCCGGTTGACGACATCGAGCGTCGAGGCATCGCCGTTCTTGATTATCGTCAGCAGCACAGAGCGCTTTCCTTCGGCGCGCACAATGTTCTGCTGCACGGCCCAGCCATCGCGCACATGCGCGACATCGGAGAGATAGACGGTGGTGCCGCCGACCTGCTTGATCGGCAACCGGTTGAGCGAGGCGATCGAATCGGCAAGTGCATTGACTTTGACGATGAACTGCTTGTCACCGAATTTTGCGTCGCCTGACGGCAATGTCAGGCTCTGCGCGTTGACGGCGTTGAGCACGTCGTTCGGCGTGATGCCGTGCGCCCGAAGCGCATCGGGGTCGAGATCGACCATGATCTGGCGATACTTGCCACCGTAAGGCGTGGGTAGCGTGATACCTGGTATCGGCGCCAGCGCCTGGCGCATCTGATAGATGCCGTAATCGTACAGTTGCTGCTCATTGAGCCGGTCGGAACTGAGGCTGAGCTGCAGTACCGGTACGGACGACGCGTTGAACTGCACGATGACGGGTGGCTGGATGCCCGCCGGCATCAGGGCGCGGATGAAATTGGTCGCCGAGACGATCTGGCTGATGGCGAGGTCGACGTTTACGTTGGGCTGGAAGAAGATCTTTTCCACCGAGATGCCGGACAGTGTCTGGCTCTCGATGTTGCGGATGTCGCCGACGCTGGTGCTGATGGCGTACTCGCTGTAGGTGGTGACGCGCTGGTCCATCTCTTCCGGCGTCAGGCCGGTGTACTGCCAGATGATGGTGACGACAGGGATGTTGATCGACGGGAAAACGTCCTTTGGCGTTGCGATGATCGCGCTACCGCCCAGAAACACCATAACGAGTGCCAGGACGTAGAATGTGTGCTGGTAGCGAAGGGCGAACCGCACGATGCCCATGACAGACCACCGCCACGTTCAGCGAATGACGCAAGTTGCGGCCGGGCCGGCTCGCCAACCGCGTCGGGCAGTCAATCTGTTGGTCAGCGACATGCCGGGTTCTCCGTCGCGGAACAAAGTCGGACCGAAAGAAACTCAGACACTCGACGGCGGTGCCAGTCGCGTGCGCCGACAAATGGGTGCTCCTGCACCACAGCATATTGGACAAAAATGGATATGTTTTTTGCGTAAAGTGCAAAAAGGTCCCGCGCAAAGCAGTCGCCCCGGACCGCACTCGGCGTCTATCCGCGGCGCCATTTTTCTTCGATCACGCCGCCGTTTTCATGCCGGAGCTTGAGAAGGGAGAGATGTTGACCCTGTGGTAGCCCCGGCGTCGTTCGCGCCGTTCGCTCTACCCCTTGAACTGAGCAGAGCGCCACTTGACAGCAGCCGGAACCCCTTCGGTCCCTGCGATCTCGCGAAAACGCGTTCCATGGTCGGTTGCGGTCGCGTACAGTGGCCCAACGACGTCAAGGCCGGCGTAGAGCGCAGAGCGAAACCCGGTTGCGTCGGCGACGCGATTGACTGCGCGCTTCGTCGCATAGAGTGCCTGCGGCGAGATCAGTGACAGGCGCTTTGCGTAGGCGAGGCTCGCTCGGGGCAACTCGGCGAGCGGCACGATGCGATTGATCATGCCGATGTCCAGCGCGGTCTGCGCGTCGATCTGATCGCCGAAATAGAGGAGTTCGCGCGCCTTCTTGTGCCCGATGATCATCGGCATCACGATCGCCGGGCCGACCGCCGAGAACCGGACTTCCGGTTCGCCAAAGGTCGCGTTGTCGGCGGCGATCGTCAGGTCACACAGCATGACGAGCTCGCACCCGCCGCCGAGTACATGGCCTTGCACCGACGCGATCACTGGCTTCTTCATCAGCCAGGGCGCCATCTCGAATTCAAGTTGCGGTTGTAGATGCGCGTGTGCCTTCGTCGGATCGCTGCGCCAGTCGCCGGCGTTGGGATCCTTCGCGCCGATGTCGTAGCCGGCGCAGAAGCTGCGGCCCTCGGCGCGCAGCAGTACGACGCTCGTCGCGGGATCGGCATCGGCGCGCACAAAGGCCTCGGTCAGCGCGTGCTGCAGCTCTTGGCTGATTGCGTTGAGCTTGTCGGGCCGATTAAGGGTAACGATGCCGACGTCAGCGTCAACGTCGTAGAGGACTAACGGGTCTGCCATGGCCATCTCCTTACCCAGCGTGACGTAACCTATCGACCGATCGCACCCGCCCTCAAGGATGCCACTGACCTCGACAAGCCCAGCATAGCAAATGACCGCAGTTTTGGCTCGCCGCCCCGCCGCCGCCGTTCCACTTGGGCACCGAGCGGCAATTGCCGATACCGCGTCGGCGATGCGGGCCGCACAGCACCAGAGCAGCTCAATCGACGCGAAAGGCGGCCCGCGGGTGTGCTGTCGGCTACTTCAAGGATGCACGGCATCGCTCGACAGCCGTCAACAACACAGGCATTTTGTGCTGATCGATGTCGATAGACATCTGTCCGTTATTTAGTCGCAATGTGATCTGTGCCGCAGTTCGCAACAGGTCATCCACACTCAGGCTGATGGGTACCGACAATCGCCCCGAACCTCCGACAGCCATGAGGATCGGTGGTGCTCGATCGGAAGGGTTGCCCAACCAACCTGCGCCGATACGGACGCCAACGGAGACGACTTGATCAGCCGGGAACCGCCAGTCGTCATCATAGAAACTGATTTCTTTAGTGTCTGTCTTCCCCCACGTGACGACCGCAGCCAGATCCTTGTTGTAAAGGAAGAGCGAGCAGACCACCCCTCCCCCGTCATATTGGTGCTCGACAACTGCAGCGCCGTTGGTACGCCACCAATCGATCTGGGCACATCTTGCCGGGGTGGACAACGAGAGAAGACTCGCAGCACAAGTTAGCAACAATACTCGGTTCGACATACTAACATCCAGCAATGAACCTTCGGAGCGGTTGCCTAGAGTCCATGTCCTGAATTGTCAACTTCAAACCAACTGCAACAGCCGGATCGTACACTTGGTATAATGCATCTCGGACTCGGGGCTTCCCCGGTGCGGCGTTGCCAAACGCCGGTCGCACGTGTCCAAGGCCAGCAGTTTCGATTCTGGTGGCAGCGCCGATCGTTTGGCGACAACTACCCGCGCTTGCTGAGCATTAAGGAAAGAACCGTTACGATCCAGCAGGACTGTTCGTTACGCCGGCCTGTTGTCCATTGAGGCTGGCATTGGCCGCTCCTGGACATGGCGTCCAGGTTCATCGGCGTACATCTGCGGTTGAATATCCTTTCCCGCTTCGCGGCCCGGCCAATCGCGCGTCGCATGGGACATGCCCAATTATGGGCGATCGACCCATCTTGGCCTGCCTCCGCGCCCGGTCCACAATGCCGCCAGCAAACGCGAGGGAGATACGCATGGCAGACCGTTTCGCCGTCATCACCGGGGCCGGCACCGGCATCGGACGGGCTTCGGCACTCGCGCTGATGAACGACGGCTGGTCGGTGGCGCTGTGCGGCCGGCGCGCGGAGATGCTGGAAGAGACCGCCGGGATGAAGACCGGTGGACGCGCCCTGGTGGTGCCGACCGACGTGACCGAACCCGATCAGGTCGCCGCGCTGTTCGCCAGGGTGAAGTCGGAATTCGGCCGGCTCGACATGGTCTTCAACAACGCCGGTGGCGGCACGCCGACCACGAATTTCGGCGATTTCACCTACGACATGTGGCTGAAGGTCGTGCAGGTGAACCTGAACGCGATGTTCCTTTGCGCCAACACCGCGTTCCGCATGATGCGGGAGCAGTCGCCGCGCGGCGGGCGGATCATCAACAACGGCTCGATCTCCGCGCATGTGCCGCGCGTCGGGTCCGCCGCTTACACCTCGACCAAGCATGCGGTGACCGGCCTGACCAAGTCGATCGCGCTCGACGGCCGCGAGTTCGACATCTGCTCCTGCCAGATCGACATCGGCAATGCGGCGACACCGATGACCGCGCGCTCGGTCAACGGTCAGATGCAGCCGTACGGGCAGATGGCGGTCGAGCCGCGCATGGACGTGAACCATGTCGGCCAGCAGGTGCTGTTCATGTCCAACCTGCCGCTGGAATCCAACGTGCAGTTCGTCACCATCATGGCGACGAAGATGCCGTTCATCGGGCGGGGGTGAGGGACGGCTCGCGGAAGCGGTCGCGAAATGGGCGCCATGGGTTTCGCGTCGCTAACGGAGCCCGATCCGCCAGCTCCGCTCCTCGATCGCGTCGAGTAGCGCGTCCACCGCGAGGCTTGGCAAGCGCCGCAGCAGGCCGCGCCGGCGAGGACGGAACACCCGGGTCCGCATGCGCTCGCCGCCGAGTTTGCGCACCAGGCTGTCGATGTCGGCCAGTCCGTCGATCAGGCCGCATTCCAGCGCGCGATCGCCGAGCATGAAGCTGCCGTCGAACAGCGCCGCTTCGTCCGCCTTCAGGCGGTCGCCGCGGCGCGACCGGACCCAGGCCTTGAAGCGCTCGTGCAGCGCATCGAGCAGGTCGAGCACGAAGGCGACGTCCTCGGGCTTCTCCGGGCTGAACGGATCGAGCCGCGCCTTGTTGGACCCGGCGGTGTAAAGCCGGCGCTCGACGCCGAGGTGCGACAGCAGGTCGGGGAAGCCGAAGCCGCCGCCGCGCACGCCGATCGAGCCGACGATGCTCATCGGGTTGGCGTGGATCTCGTCTGCGGCGCAGGCCAGCCAATAGCCGCCCGAGGCGCCTACCTCGCGGATCACTGCGTGGACGCGCACCTCATGTTCGTCGGCGCGACGGCGCACCAGGGCGGCGATCAGGTCGGACTGTACCGGCGAGCCGCCGGGGCTCTCGATGTCCAGGATGACCGGCTGGCCGCGCGCGGAGCGGAACGCGCGGTCGATCAGCGGCGCCATGGAACCGGCACTGACCGCGCCGGGACGCGGCGCGATCAGGCCGTGCATCTCGACCACATTGATGCGCGGGCGGCGCCAGGGGAGGAAACGGCTCAACATCGGATTGGCTTGCGCGGCGGCGAGGCGACGGTCAAGGGCGGTGGCACCTTCGGTCGTCGGAAATCCCACGCCTCGTCACGGCAACGTGAGCCGCTCGCCGGGAAATTCCTGCTGCGACATCGAGACGGGGAACCGGTGAGCGAGGCGGGCCGACGGTCCGGGAACGGAGATAGAGGCTGAATTCCCCGATGGCCGGATGCGCATCGTGACGCCGCATCCGGCAGCCGGCTTAGGCATGTCCGGCAGTGCTCCCCGACCAAAGGGCTGCAACTGTTCAAACGCACAGATGGCTTTCCGCGCGCCGTCTTCACGTAGGAAGACCAACGACGAGACTGTATGATCGCACCATGGTCACCCTCCGGTTCGCCGGCTATCAGCCGGCCCGCTCCGTGCATACGCGCGCCCTACACAGCCTGCGAGACGGTGTCGCCAGGCGCGCCGGCGGCACCCTGAAAATCGAGGTGACCGACAGCATCATCAGCCAGGGCCGCAAGGCCGCCGACCTGCTCGCCATGGTCGAGCGCGGCGAACTGGACGGCTGCTATTTCGCCTCCAGCTACCTCACCGGACGCGTGCCGACGCTGGCCGTGTTCGACGAACCGTTCCAGGGGGGTTCGCGCGAGACCACCTTCGCCGCGCTGGGCGACGAGACCGGCGCGGTGCTTGCGGCCCAGGTCGCCGCCGCGACGGCGTATCGCGTGCTGGGATTCTGGGACAACGGCATCCGCCACATCAGCAACCGCGTCCGGCCGATCCGGACACCGGCCGATTGCGCCGGACTCAGCCTGCGCACGCTGGACAACGCACTGCACCAGGACGCATTCCGGCAACTCGGCTTCCAGCCGGTGTTCATCGATGTCGCAGACCTGACGCGCGCGGTGGCGGACGGCACTGTCGATGCGCAGGAGAATCCGTTGACCAACATGGTGAATTTCGGCCTCGAGGCGCACCATAAGCATGTCAGCCTGACCGGGCACCTATTGGGGATCGCGCTGCTGCTGGTCAACCGCGCGCGGTTCGCCGCCCTGCCGGCCGAGTTGCGCGATGTGCTCGATGCCGCGGCACAGGAGAGCGAAACGATCCAGCGCGCGCTGGCGGTGGCCGAGGACGCCGACTGCCTGAAATTGCTGTCCGCGGCAGGAGTCGCGGTGGTCGGTCCCGAGGACATCGACCTCGCGGCGTTCCGCGCCGCCGTGACCTAGCGGCCGACGCCACAGGACAGTGTGCCGGACATTCTCCGCAAGCTGATGGCGGCAGCATAAGGCCCTTGCGTCACCGAAGCCGGCTCCAGCCAGCGACTGGTAGCCGCAATGTCCCGGCAGAGCGATGACATACCGTGTCGATGGGCCGTGTCATGTGCGCGATGCGCTTCATCGCCACGCTGGCGGTGGAGATTCAGCGCGGTTGACTACCTCGTGGCTGCGCCTCGGTGGTCGCCGCAGCGCTGCGCGACCTGTGTGCCGAGGCGGCGCCGGAGACCAGGCCGCTGAAGCAGGAGACGGCGCGACTGCGGCGCGGCAATAGCGCTGCGCAGCCGCGCCGAAGCCCCCGTTTCACACCGTCTGCAAGATCGCTTCCTGCTTCATCTCCGGCGTCAGTTCCTCGCGCCAGTCGGCGGCACGCGGCAGCACCGCTTCGTGCGCGCGCAGCGTGTAGTAGCTGGCGCCGGTGCCGTCCGGCGAGCCGCCCGCCTCGACCGTCTTCACCGCCTGGCGCAACAACCTGCGCGCCTGGATGATCGCCTTGTCGGCCGGCCCGAGGTGCTCCTTCGAGCGATCGACGATCCGCCCCATGCTTTCCTGGATCGCGCGATCCTGCACGTTGATGCCGTCGATGCCGGTGTAGCTCTCGGTCTTCTGCACCAGCCGGTCGAGCAGGTAGTTGTTCGACCGGTTCGCCTTGGAGCGGAACGTCGTCGGATCGACATGCATCGGCCCGTTGCCCAGCCCGCGCTCCAGCCGGTCATCCTCCTGCAACGCCGCGCCGGGGCTGTAGAACCAGTTGTACACCGCCGTCGTCTCGTCATCGATCGGCACCCAGATATGGCCGGCGTCGAGCGGGATGCCGCTCTCGGCCTTCGACGGACGGATCTGGTGGAACGGCATGATGAAGTGATACGTCCGTATATGCATCTCGGCCTCGCCGAGTGGCCTTATGCCGGCGTATTGGTAACCGTAGTCGGTGATGTCCACCACCAGGTTGGGCGCCTTGCCGCGCACGAACGGATTGGATGGCTTGAAGCCACCGCGCGTCGAGGTTTCCGACAGCAGCCGATGCATGATCGGCGCGTGCGACGTGTCGATACCGCCTTCCAGGCCCTGCAGCCAGTTGCACTCCTGGATCACCTTGGTGACATGGCGATGGGTTTCCGGCACCTGCGTCCAGGCGAATTTCGGCACCGGCGGAATGCGCTCGGGCGGCCCGAGATAGGCCCAGACGATGCCGCCGAGTTCGCAGGTGGGATACGCGGTGAGGCGCACCTTGTGCTTGAAGTCGTTCTCTTCCGGCTCGTTCTTCATATCGACGCAAGCGCCGGCGACGTCGAACTTCCAGCCATGATACACGCAGCGCAGCCCGCATTCCTCGTTGCGCCCGAAATACAACGACGCCCGGCGATGCGGACAAAGTTCATCGAGCAGGCCGATGCGGCCTTCGCTGTCGCGGAATGCCACGAGGTCCTCGCCAAGCAGGCGAACACGCGCCGGCGGGCCATCCGGTTCGGGAATTTCCTGCGACAGCAGCGCGGGAATCCAGTACATCCGCAGGGTGTTGCCCATCGGGGTGCCCTGGCCCACCCGGGTGACGAGTTGATTTTCCTCGCGTGACAGCATGGCAGTCTCCTCCTTGCCTGACTTTGCGCAGATCAATCGTTGGAAGCGTAGCGCCGGGTGTGCAGGACGACAACGTCAGGAGGCTCCGCCTCCGTGGTCGACGGTTTGACGCACGGCACAGCCGGCTCCGACCGAGATCAGCCGCGCGTGCCGAGCGAATCCCACCAGGGGCACACGCCATTCAACCGCTGGTAATTCCCCTCCATCACCTGCAGCGGCGCGTGGGTTTCCTTGAGCGGCGGCATCGGCGGCGGGCCATCTGGGCCAAAGCCATCGAACAAACCCTGGTGCCCCCAGAAGCTGGCAACGCTGGTCATCTCGGTGGGCTGCCACGTCGCGTCGTCCACTTCGCAGCCACCCCAGCCGTACTCGACAAGCATGTCCGACGGTGTGCGGACATAGAACGACGTGACCAGGTCGTTGGGATGCCGCCCCAGTGTCGCGACAATCTTCTCCCGTTCGCCGAGTGCGATGTCGTAGCCCTGCCCGACGTCGTCGAACGAATACAGCTCCATCATCAGGTGGTGCATGCCGGTGTGCGGCGCATGGAACAACGCGAGGCTGTGGTGCCGCAGATTGACGTGCAGGAAATACGCGGTGATCGGCTCGTGGATGAAGTCGCTGATGCGGAAGCCCAGCAGGTCGCGATAGAATGCCAGCGCCGCCTGCATGTCGGTCACCATCAGCACCGCATGGCCCATGCCGAGCGGGCCGGTACGGAAGCCGGAAATCGACCTCCCGGGACGGAACGGTGCATCGGCGATCTGCGCGCCGTGGAACGCTTCGAGGCGATTGCCGGCGGGATCGGCGAACGAGATCAACCCGCTGACGAAGCGCTGGTCCGCCAGCGCGGCCGGTTCGCGCTTCACTGCAACACCGGCGGCTTCGAGCCGCGCCGCCAGGCCATCGAGCGCCGCGGCGTCCGCGACTTCCCAGCCGAAGTAGCGTTGCCCCTCAGGCAGCGAGCGATCGATCACAAGGCGCTGCTTGCGGTCGTCCATGCGGAAGGCGCGTGTGCCGGCGCCGCGGTCCACCGCCTGCATGCCGAGCCAGGAGGTGGCGAAGTTCGTCCAGTCGTCGATCCGGTCGGTGCCGATGCCGAGGTAGCCGAGTGCCTGGATTGTCATTGTGGTGCCTCCCTGCGCGCTTGTTAGCAGAGCCCGATCAATCTGACACGTTCACGCATCGTCGTCAGGACGGAGCCGGTCCCGCACCGGCGGCCGCGAAGGCGATCAGCGGCCGCCGGCGGCGATTCGTGCCGCGTCCTGGCCGCTGAGCCACGCACCGGCCAGTGTGCCGGCGAAGCCGTTGTGGCAGGCCTCGCCGGCGAACAGCAGGTGGCCGTCGGCCAATGGCCGCGCCAGCGCCATGCGCAGATCCGCGTCGCCGGGCCGCACCCAGGCATACGACCCGCGTACCAGCGGATCGGCGTCCCAGCGTGTCACCAGCCGCGCGCCGCCGGCGAATACCCGGTCCACGCGGCCACCGAAGATCGCGCGCAACTGGCCCAGCGCGAAATCCACCGCCGCGGCGTCTCCTTCCCGCGCCAGCCCCCACGCGGCGGAGCCGCCGATCCAGCCCTGCACGTAGTCGCGACGGTGCGGCCAGCATTGGAACCCCATGGTCGGGTCGCCACTGCGCGCCACCTGGCGGTCCACCGAGCAGTGCAGCGGCAGGTCGAGCCGGTCCGGGCTCGTGGCGCGCAATGCCACCTTCACCGCCAGCCCCATCGGCAGCGCATCCACGCAGGCCAACGTGTCTGCCGGGAGTGCCGGCTCGAACTGGATCACGCCAGCCGCCAGCACGCCGGTGGACACCGTGACGATGGCGGCGTTGGCGGTGATCGTGCCGCGCGGGGTGTGCACGGTCACGCGTCCGCCTGGCCCGTTCCAGTTCACCCGGGACACCGGCGTGGCCAGCCTGATGTCGAGCCCCTCGCCCAGTCGCCTGGCGACAAACGCGCCGATGCCGCCCTGCGGCACCAGGTTGCTGCCCGACAGCGCATTCCGCAGCCAGTCGCGCATGCTGTACTGGTCCGCATCGGCGCAACAGATGATCGGACCTTCCCAGGTCTCCACCGTCACCGCCCACTCATCGTCCGGCATCGCCCGCGCCACCTCGGCCAGCGGCGCATCGGCACGGCTGCGCAGAAGTTCCGCCGCCTTGTCCTCGTAGCGCTGCCAGGCATCGTCGAAATCTGCGTATTCCGCCGGCGTCGCTTCACGCGTGCCGACGAAGGTGCGCTTCTGGCGCAGTTCGTCGGCGCGCAGCAGCACATCGCCGGCGTCCTGCGCGATCGGCACCAAGGGGTTGCGTTCGGCGCTGTGCAGCCAGACCGCGCCCATATCGAACCACACGCCGCCGAGTTCGGGCGGATGCGTGGTCCAGGCGCGGCCGCCGATGCGGTCCGACGCCTCTACCACCAATGCGCTGCGACCCGCGTCGCGCAGGGCGGTCGCCGCGCCAAGCCCGGCCAGGCCGGCGCCGATCACGACAACATCGACATCGGGCGCGGTGGACGCCATGCGGCTGGTCTCCTGGCTGTTGCGGCAAGCAGCGTCGGCGCTTCGCGTCCGGCGGGCAAGCAGGATATCCTGGCCGCAGCAAGGAGACTGTCCATGCCCGATCACACACCAATCGGCGCCGACACCCTGGTCATCGACATGGTGCGCAAGTTCGCCGCGGAACGCCTGGCGCCCGGCGCCGCGGCACGCGAAAAGGCCGGCGCCATCGAGCCGGAGATCGTCGCCGAGATGGGCGAACTCGGCATCTTCGGCGCCACCACGCCGGCGAAATGGGACGGCTCGGAGATCGACCCGGTGACCTACGCGCTGCTGCTGGAGGAGATCGCCGCGGGCGACGGCTCGGTGTCCACCATGGTGAGCGTGCACAATTCGCCGACCTGCATCATCTTCGACCATTTCGGCACGGACGCGCAGAAGGACCGCTGGCTGCGGCCGTTGGCCACCGGTGCGGCGGTGGGGTCGTTTGCGCTGACCGAGCCGCAGGCGGGATCGGACGCGTCGAACCTGAAGACCCGGGCGGTGCGGAAGGGCGACCGGTATGTGATCAACGGCACCAAGCAGTTCATCTCGTCGGGTGGCGTGCCGGGCAGCACGGTGCTGTTCGCGGTCACCGACCCGAGCGCGGGGCGCAAGGGCATCTCGTGTTTCGTGGTGGACAAGCAGACGCCGGGCTACGTCGTGGTGCGGCGCGAGGAGAAGCTGGGACAGAAGGCGTCCGAGACCTGCGCGCTGGCATTCGAGGACATGGAGGTGCCGGAGGACCAGCGCATCGGCGCCGAGGGCGAAGGCTATCGGATTGCATTGTCCACTCTGGAGAGCGGACGCATCGGCATCGCTGCGCAGAGTGTGGGGATGGCGCGCGCGGCATTGGACTATGCGGTGGGCTACGCCAAGGAGCGTCAGGCGTTCGGTGGGCGGATCATGGATCTGCAGGCGGTGGGGTTCCGGCTGGCCGATGCCAAGACGAAGCTCGAGG
Source organism: Acetobacteraceae bacterium (assembly GCA_036265005.1). Taxonomy (GTDB): domain Bacteria; phylum Pseudomonadota; class Alphaproteobacteria; order Acetobacterales; family Acetobacteraceae; genus JAMXLO01. The sequence goes on from DATAPW010000340.1 coordinate 13,151, forward strand.
CGGCGCGGCAGTTGACGCTGTATGCCGCGCGGCTGAAGGCCGAAGGCGCGCCGTCGCTCGAGGCGGCGTGCATGGCGAAGCTGTTCGCGTCGGAGGTTGCCGAGGCGGTATGCACGGCGGCGATCCAGACATTGGGGGGTTATGGGTATCTGGCGGATTATCCGGTGGAGCGGATCTATCGCGACGTCCGCGTGTGCCAGATCTATGAGGGCACGTCGGATGTGCAGAAGCTGATCCTGCAGCGGATGCTGTGAACCGGCGGAGAGCCACTGAGAGCCACGGGAGTTCAAGCGGCTCCGACTCCTGTGGCCCACCGTGGCCCTCAGCACTTCCTATGTGTTGAGCGCTTCGCGCTGCCACATTCGATGACCGGTGCCGCAAAAAATCTCAACGCAAGTTAGAGCCAGATTCACACAGAACAGGCAGATAGACTGGTGCGGCTGCAACATGCGTGGCCAACGGGAGAGGCCGGAAACCGCAACCAATCATGAGTTCGGTCTGACGGTTGCCCCAGGAACATCTGCGTGTTCTGCGTGAATCTGCGTTTGAATTTTCTTGCTTTGCGGCGCCCATGCGTGGCCCCACCCGCAGTAGCTCCGCCTGCGCCACGCAACGTATCCGCGTCAGTGCTGAAATATCAGACAGGTCGTCGTGCCGTGCGCGAGCAGCCGTCCCTTGCCGTCGGTAATCCGCCCCTCGGCCGTGCCGACGCGGCGCCCCCGGCTCAACACGACACCCTCGGCCCTGATCACACCGGTCTCCGGCGTGATCGGCCGCACCAGTGAAACCTTGAACTCGAGTGTCGTCTGCCCAACACCCTGCTCGAGCGTGGACTGCACTGCCAAGCCCATGCAGCTATCCAGCAGTGTGGCCGCGAAGCCACCGTGCACGGTGCCCGCCGGATTGAGGTGGATGTCACGCGGTTCCGCAGTCACCACGATGCGCCCGCTCGCCGCCTCGGTCACGTCATAACCCAACGTCCGAGCCAAGGTGTTCAGCGGCAATGTTCCATTGGCCAGCCCCTGCACGAACTCGAGGCCGCTCATATCCTTCTGCCGGTCGGCACTGATCGTGCCATACGTCCTTGCCGCGACGCGGTCTGGCATCGTACTCACCTCCCGATGCGGCGGATCGTGCATGGCATGCCCGGCGTCCGGCCATCCGGATCGTGCGATGACCGCGAGACCGGCATTCGTTACGCCGTCGCCTCCTCTGGCCGCAATGCCCGCTTTACTGCCTCGGGGTCCTGCTCGATCACCGACAGATACGCGAGTGACGCGCTATCCGGTTGCGAACCGGCCATTGGCGCTGCCGGGGATACATTGCCCTGGCGTGGCCAGACACAACATTCCTCGGCGCCTCGGTGTGCCTCGGTTGATTCTCCGCAGCCCTCGGTGTCAAACTTTCCTTGTTGGTTTCTCTTCAGTCCAACCGCAGCGAATCAAGACCCGACGAGGAGAAGTTCCCTTCCATAGCCGCCGGTGATCTACTCGCGCCCACACCTCACGGGAAGCAGCCGCACCATGAAGTTCATGTGGTTCCACCTGATGCCGTACACCGAACTCCCGGACGACTTCCGCGAGAAGCATCCGTCGGTCTGGGTGGACATCCACTCCTCGCTGTTCGACCCGAAGCGCGCCCACCACATGTACAACGACTTCATGGACGAACTGGAATACGCCGCCACCTGCGGCTTCGATGCGATCTGCGTCAACGAGCACCACTCCAACGGCTACGGACTGATGCCGTCGCCCAACCTGATCGCGGCATCGCTGTCGCGCCGCACCACCGACACCACCATCTGCGTGATGGGCAATTCGCTGGCGCTGTACAACCCGCCAACCCGCGTCGCAGAAGAGTTCGCGATGATCGACGTCATCTCCGGGGGGCGGCTGATCGCCGGCTTCCCGGTCGGCACGCCGATGGATGACTGCTTCGCCTACGGCCAGAACCCGTCGCAACTGCGCGAGCGCTACCACGAGGCGCATGACCTGATCATGAAGGCCTGGCAACATCCCGACACCTTCGCCTTCAACGGCCGCTACAACCAGCAGCGCTACGTCAACATCTGGCCGCGGCCGATCCAGCGCCCGCATCCGCCGATCTGGATTCCAGGCGGCGGCTCGATCGAGACCTGGCAGTGGTGCGCGGAAAAAGACTACGTGTACTCGTATCTCTCATATTACGGCCACAAGGTCGGCAAGGCGACAATGGACGGCTACTGGGCGGAGATGGACCGGCTCGGCAAGGACCGCAATCCGTATCGCGCCGGCTTCGCACAGACCGTTGCAGTGGCGGAATCCCGTGAACAGGCCATCGAGCTCTACACCGAGGCCGCGGAGTACTTCTTTGGCCGTTGCCTGCACGTCGATCCGCGTTTTGCCGCGCCGCCCGGCTACACCACGGAAGCCACCGCACGGTTCGGCCTCACCAGCCAGGTCAGCGCCGCCGCCGCCCGCTCCCTCGCGCGGCCGACGCAGATGAAGGACCTGGTCGACGCCGGGTATCTGGTGATCGGCTCACCCGAGGAAGTCGTCGAGCAGATCGATGAACTCGCCAGCAACCTGCATGTCGGCAACCTCATGCTGCTGATGCAGTTCGGCAACATGAGCAAGCAGCTCACCCAATACAACACGAAGCTGTTCGCCGAACGCGTGATGCCGAAACTCCACGGCAAGTTCTCGGAATACGAGCATCGCTGGTGGCCGAAGCCGATGGACGCCGCGCTGCGCGCCGAACTGCCGCCCTATGCGCCGGCAATGCGTGCGGCGGAATAGCCGGCGCTATCTTGTCCTCGTTCATCGCCAGGGCCTTGCCGCGCGCCTATTGCTTTCTCGGGGTCATCACGGATGCGACACACAATTCTGCTGCGGCGCGGTGCATTTCACTAAAAATGTTGCCCGCCGTCGCGTGGCGCCTCATCTCGCAGGGAGGTGCGGCGTCGACAGAGAGCGATTGAATCGCTATGACAAAGACATAACGCTGGTCAACGCAGGAGCGTCCCAATGCGGCTGATGTGGTTCCACCTGATGCCCTATACCGAGCTGCCCGCGGGGTTCCGCGACAAGCATCCGTCGGTCTGGGTGGACATCCATTCGTCGCTGTTCGATCCGCAGCGCGCCCACCACATGTACAACGACTTCATGGACGAACTGGAATACGCCGCCGATTGCGGCTTCGACGCGGTGTGCGTCAACGAGCACCACTCCAACGGCTACGGCCTGATGCCTTCGCCCAACCTCATCGCATCGTCGCTGGCGCGGCGCACCACGGATACCGCGATCTGCGTGATGGGCAATTCGCTGGCACTGTACAATCCGCCGACCCGCGTGGCGGAAGAGTTCGCGATGATCGACGTCATCTCCGGCGGACGGCTGATCGCCGGCTTTCCGGTCGGCTCGCCGATGGATACCTGCTATGCCTACGGCCAGAACCCGTCGCTGCTGCGCGAGCGCTACCACGAGGCGCACGATCTGATCCTGCGCGCCTGGACCGATCGCGACACCTTCGCGTTCAACGGCCGCTTCAACCAGCAGCGCTACGTGAACATCTGGCCGCGTCCGGTGCAGCAGCCGCATCCGCCGATCTGGGTGCCCGGCGGCGGCTCGGTGGAAACCTGGCAGTGGTGCGCCGAGATGGACTACGTGTACTGCTACCTCAGCTACTACGGCTACAAGATCGGCCGCGCCACGATGGACGGGTTCTGGGGCGAAATGGCCAAGCTGGGCAAGGACCGCAATCCGTACCGCGCCGGCTTCCTGCAATTCGTCGGCGTCGGCGAAAGTCGCCAGCATGCCATGGACCTGTATGGCGAGGCGGCAGAGTACTTCTACGGCAACTGCCTGCACATCGATCCGCGCTTCGCTGCGCCGCCCGGCTACACCACCGAGGCAACGCAGCGCATAGGCCTGCAAAGCCAGGTCGCCCAGGCCGCGTCATACTCCGACAAGTTCAACAAGCTGGCGCGCGAGATGGATGCCATCGTGGACAACGGCTACGTCATCATCGGCTCGCCGGACGAGGTGGTGGAGCAGCTGCGCGAGGTGGCGGTGAATTTGAATGTCGGCAACCTGATGCTGCTGCTGCAGTTCGGCAACATGGGCAAGCAGCTCACCCAGTACAACTCGCGGCTGTTCGCCGATGCGGTGATGCCGAAGCTGAAGCCGTTGTTCGCCGAATGGGAACATCGCTGGTGGCCGCAGCCGATGGCGGCCGCGCAACGCGCCGCGGTGCCCGCCTATACGCCGCAGTTGCACGCAGCCGAGTAGCCCGCATGGCCGATATCACCACCCGCTGCTGCATCGCCGGCGGTGGGCCGGCCGGCATGATGCTCGGCTTCCTGCTGGCGCGCGCCGGCATCGACGTGGTCGTGCTCGAGAAGCACGCGGATTTCCTGCGAGATTTCCGCGGCGACACGGTGCATCCGTCCACCATGCAGGTGATGTACGAACTCGGACTGCTCGATGCATTCCTCGCCCGGCCGCACAGCGAAGTGAACCGGCTGGCGGTGCAGATCGGCAATGACCGGCTCGAGGTCGCGGACTTCACACATCTGCCGACGCGGGCGAAGTTCATCGCCTTCATGCCGCAATGGGACTTCCTCGACTTCGTCGCCGCCGAGGCAAAGCGCTATCCGACCTTCCGGCTGCTGACGAGCACGGAGGCGACCGGCCTGATGCGCGAAGGCGACCGCATGGTCGGCGTTACTGCGCATGGACCGGCTGGCGACCTGGAGATCAACGCCCACCTGACGGTCGCCGCCGATGGCCGCCATTCCACGCTGCGCGATGCGGCAAATTTCGAGGTGGTGGACCGCGGCGCACCGATGGATGTGCTCTGGCTACGCCTGTCGAAAGCGCCAGGCGATCCGGGGCAGACACTCGGCCGCATCGATGCCGGCCGCTTCTTCATCATGCTGGATCGCAACGACTATTGGCAGTGCGCGTTCGTGATTCCCAAGGGCGGCATCGACGAGGTGCACGCACGCGGACTGGAGGCGTTCCACGCCGAAATCGTCGGGCTGGCGCCGTTCCTGCGTGATCGCGTGCACGAGCTGGCATCGTGGGACGATGTGAAGCTGCTGACCGTGGCGGTGAACCGGCTGGATACCTGGTTCCGTCCCGGCCTGCTGTTCATCGGCGACGCCGCGCATGCAATGTCGCCGGTCGGCGGCGTCGGCATCAACCTGGCGATCCAGGACGCGGTCGCTGCCGCCAACATCCTGGTGCCGCGGCTGCGCGAAGGCGGCGCCACGCTCGACGATTTGCGCGCCGTGCAGCGGCGCCGCGAACTGCCGACGCGGCTGACGCAGGGCGTGCAGATCCTGATCCAGAACAGGGTGATCAGCAACGTGCTGCGCGGGACGACAACGCCGAAGCCGCCTCTGCCGGTGCGGATGCTCGGGCGCTACCCGGTGCTGCGGCGGCTGCCGGCACGGATCATCGGCATGGGCTTTCGCCCCGAGCACATCCGGCACTGATCGCCGCGTAGGGCGGAAAAGCGCAGCGCAACCCGCCAATGGTGCGGCGGAAACCGCCACGGTGTTCAGCCGTGACGATACCGCCGCAGCCCGGCCAGAAACACCGCAACAGCGATCCCCCCATAGGCAAGCGCCGCACCGGCCAGCACCGCCCCTCCGGCCACACTCGGGTGGCGCAGGAACGCCACCGGCACCAGCACCACGAATCCCGCAGGCACCAGGGTATACACAACCATCTTCATCACGCCCGAGTAGATCGAACCGGGGTAGCTCGACAGCAGGATGATGAAGTCCACCACGTCGCGGGCGAAGCTGCGCGCACCGCGCACCCAGAACGCCAGGCTGGCGAACAGCACGCCGGTCGCCAGGAACACCGCCAGGCTGCCGCACAGCGCGGACGCCAATACCGCCAGGTCGCTCCATCGCAAGGCAGCGAACCGCACCAGCAGGACGATGCCGGTGACCACGTCGCCCCACGCGTTGGCGATGCTCTCGCTCGCGAGCAATCGCGGCAGCACGGCGCGCGGCTGCGTCAGCAACGCGGCCACCTCGTCTCGCAGGATCGCCGCTGCCATGTCGCGATAGCCGCCGGCGAACACGCCGGCCACGCCCACCGTGGTGGCCAGGATGCCGATCATCAGCGCGACATCGGCCAACTGCCAGCCGCCGACGCTGCGAAAGCCGGCGAAGAACAGAAACCACAGCAGCAGGATGAAGCCGTTGTTGAGCGTCATCCCGCCGAACTGCAGCCAAAAATTCGCACGATCGGCGAACGACAGACGGATCGCCGCACGGACCTGAACCAGATAGAGCCAGGCAGCGCGCATGTCACACACCCTGTCGCAGCAGGCGTCGCAGTCCGATGCGCCAGATGGCAGCCAGCAGCATGGCAAGGACGACGGCCCAGAGCAGTTCCATCGTCAGCGCACGCGACGCGGTCGCCGTGTCAGGTGCGATGACGACGGCAGCCGGCCAGTAGAGCTGCGCCGCGAATGGGCTGGCTTCGGCAATCCGGCCCAGCCAGGCGGGATACAATGTCACCGGCGCGAGCAGCCCACCCAGCAGGAAGGACAGTTTCTGCACGCACAGATAGATCGGCACGGTTCGCCGCACCCAGAACGCAGATAGCCCGACCAGTGCGTACAGCAGGATGCCCACCAGTCCGCCAAGCGCGCCCAGTGCGGCCACGCACAGCCAGACCAGGGGCGGCGGCACGGCCATGCCGGACAACGCGAACGCGGCCAGGCCGATGACGCCCAGTACCGCCTGGCGCACCAACAGCCCGCCACAGCTCTCGGCGACGCGCAGCAGCGGATAGGATGCCGGGCGCAGCAGGTGCGTCTCGATCGCGCCGGAACGGATATCGTCTTCCAGGCGCAGATGGATCGCCGGCACCGACAGGACGATCCACTCGGTCACGCCGATATACGTGGCGAGTCCGCCGGCCGGCAGCAGCGATGCCAGTGTGCCAGGCAGCCGTTCCGACGCCACACGCTGCCAGAGCGCCGACAGCAGCGTGATGACCAGCAGGTAGAACACGCCACGCCCCAGCAGGACCGTGCGCCCCGCCCAGGTGGCGGCCACACCGATGCGCAGCATCGCGAGCACCTGCTCAATGCGCGGCGCGGGCAGCGGATGCATAGATTTCACCGATGATCTCCTCCAGCGGAGGATCCTCGATCGTGATGTCCTCGATGCCGCCGATCGCCAGCGCGGCTTCGATCATCCGTTCCACGTGCAGCGTCGCGGTATCCACCTCGAACAGCGTCCGGTGCGGCTCGGCCGATCGCCGCGTCACGCCCGGCAATTCAAGCGCGATCACCGGAGCCACTGACCGTATCGTCACCAGCTTGCGACCGAGGAAGCGCCGTCGCAGCTCGCCGGTAGACTGATCGACCACGATCCGCCCGGCATTGATGACGATAACCCTGTCGCACACCAGTTCGATGTCGCGCGTGTCATGTGACGTCAGCAGCACGGTCTGTCCCTCGTCATGCGCCTGCTGCTTGATCAGGTCGCGCATCGCTGCCTTGGCGGTGATGTCGAGGCCAATCGTCGGCTCGTCGAGGAACAGCACGGACGGACCATGCAGCAGGCTCGCCACCAGTTCGCAGCGCATGCGCTGGCCGAGCGACAGCCGGTTCACCGGTTGCTCGAGCAGCGGTGCCAGCGCGAAGCGCTCCACCAGCCGGCCGAGCCGCGCGGCAAACACCGGCTTTTCCTGCCCGTAGATGTGGCGCAGCAGGTCGAACGACTGGCGCACCGGGAGCTCGCTCCAGAGCTGCGATCGCTGGCCGAACACCACGCCGATGCGATGCGCCAGCGCGATGCGATCGCGCCACGGCGTCAGCCCGAGCACCGAGGCCGCACCCGCGGTCGGCTCCAAGACACCGGTGAGGATCTTCAGTGTGGTGGACTTGCCGGCGCCGTTCGGTCCGATGATGGCGACGCGCTCGCCTGGCGCGACATCGAAGCTCAGGCCGTCCAGTGCCTCGATGGTTCGATAGGCGGGGAAGACCGCGGCCAGCAGTCCGCCCGAGCTAGCGTAGCGATAACTCTTGCGAAGCTGGCGGACTGTGATGATGGCTGGCATGGGACAGGACTTTTTCGGAGATGTGACGCACGTTCGCGGCATTCGCTTGCGATACAAGCGGATTGCAGATCGTGTTCATCACCCGAAATCGCTGGCCCATGTGACGCCTATAGCGAACACCGGGCGGGCGCTACAAGGAAATTGCGTCCGCCCCCTCCCCAGCCCTCTCCCGCGCAGGGGGCGGATTGGGAGGGGGCCTGCCCTACTCCCGCGGCCTTTTGTCCACCACCCGTCGCGCCTTCCCCACCGACCGCTCGATCGTCCCCGGCGGTTCCACCACCACGCGCGTGGTCAGCCCGATGGTGTCCTTGATCCGCGCCGCCACCACCTTCGCCTCCGCCGCCAGCAAGGTCGGATCGAAGAACTCCGGCCGCGCCTCGACGTGCACCGCCACATCATCCATCCGCCCTTCGCGTGTCAGCACAATTTGATAATGCCCGCTCAGCGCCTCGCTCTTCAGCAACTGCTCCTCGACCTGCGTCGGGAACATGTTGACGCCGCGCACGATCACCATGTCGTCGCTGCGACCGGTGACCTTCTCCATCCGCCGCATGGTACGCGCGGTGCCCGGCAGCAGCCGCGTCAGGTCGCGGGTGCGATAACGCACCACCGGCATGCCCTCCTTGGTCAGCGTGGTGAACACCAGTTCTCCGCGCTCGCCATCCGGCAGCACCGCGCCGGTCTGCGGATCGATCACCTCGGGATAGTAGTGATCCTCCCAGATATGCAATCCATCCTTGGTCTCGACGCATTCGTTGGCCACGCCAGGCCCCATCACCTCGGACAATCCGTAGATGTCCACGGCATCCATCGCGAAGCCGGTCTCGATCTCCTGGCGCATCGCGTTGGTCCACGGCTCGGCGCCGAAGATGCCGATCTTCAGTGAGCACGCCCGCGGATCGAGACCCTGCCGCTGGAACTCGTCCAGGATCGCCAGCATGTAGCTTGGCGTCACCATGATCACGTCGGGGCGGAAATCGGCGATCAACTGCACCTGCCGCTCGGTCATGCCGCCCGACACCGGCACCACGGTGCAGCCAAGTTTCTCCGCACCGTAATGCGCACCCAACCCGCCGGTGAACAGCCCGTAGCCGTACGCCACGTGCACGATCATCCCCGGCCGTCCACCCGCGGCGTAGATCGACCGCGCGACGCAATGCGCCCAGGTGTCGATGTCCTGCGCGGTATAGCCGACCACGGTCGGCTTCCCCGTGGTGCCGGACGAGGCATGCACGCGCACCAGCTTCTCGCGCGGCACGGCGAACATGCCGAACGGATAGTTCACGCGCAGGTCCTGCTTGCTGGTGAACGGGAACTTCGCCAGGTCCTCGAGCGAGCGGAAATCGTCCGGATGCACGCCCGCGCGATCGAACGCGGCGCGGTAATGCGCTACATTCGTATAGGCATGGCGCAGTGCCCACGCCAGCCGCTCGCGCTGCAGCGCGGCGATCTCGTCGCGCGATGCGGTTTCGATCGGATCGAGCCCGGCCATCTATCCCTCCGACCTGCGGCGGATGCTGCGCGTGTGGCCGCGAAACTCCGCCACCAGCTCGCCCTCCGCCGTACACACGCGCACATCATACATCCCGGAGCGGCCGGCGTGCATGCGCTCCGCCGCCTCCGCCACCAGCAGTTCGCCGACCCGTCCCGGACGCACGAAGGTGATCGCGGCATGCTGCGCCACCGCGTCCTCGCCACGTGGATTGACCACGAAGGCCATCGCGGAATCGGCCAGCGCAAAGATGAAGCCGCCATGGCAGATGTCGTGGCCGTTCGCCATCGCCTCGGTGATCCGCATCGACAGACGCGCGCGGCCCGGCGACACGTCGTCCAGCCGCATGCCGAGCCCGGAGCTGGCGCGATCGGCGGCCCACATCGCCTCGGCACGCGCCCGCACCGAATCGGTCATGCACGCCCCCGGAACACCGGCGCGCGCTTCTCGCGGAATGCCGCGACGCCTTCGGCGTAATCCGCGCTGCGCCCCGCGGCGCCTTGCAGGTCGCGCTCGACGTCGAGCTGCCCATCCAGCGTGTTGCTCGCCGAGGCGGCGAACATCTGCTTCATCGCCGCCAGCGCCTCGGTCGGCTGCTGCGCCAGATATGCGGTCAGCGTTTCGGCTTCCTGCTGCAACGCCGCATCGTCCACCGCCCGCCAGATCATCCCCCACGCCTCGGCCTTGGCCGCATCCACCGCCTCGCCGAGCATCGCCAGCGCGCGGGCACGTGCCTCGCCAATCAGGCGCGGCAGGAAGAAGCTGGCGCCGGAATCCGGCACCAGGCCGATCTTCACGAACGCTTCGATGAACTTCGCGCTGCGCGCCGCCAGCACGATGTCGCAGGCCAGTGCATAGCTCGCGCCAGCGCCGGCCGCCACGCCATTCACCGCGCACACCACCGGCAATGGTATGGCCCGCAACCTGCGCACCACGCTGTGATGCAGGTGCACCACCTTCACCAGGTCCGGCGGCCCATCAGGACCCGGCAGCACCTCCGCGCCGAGTTCCTGGCCGGCGCAGAAGCCGCGCCCCTCGCCGGTGAGCAGCAAGGCGCGGCAGGAGCGGTCCGCCTCCGCCGCATCCAGCGCAGCCAGCAACGCAGTGAGCAGCGGCGCATTCGCCGCGTTCAGCTTGTCGGGCCGGTTCAGCACCAGCTTCCGCCAGCTGTCGTGCTGTTCGACACGGACCTCGTCGCTCATGCCTGCCTCCGCCAATCCGACCACGATATCTGTCCCAGCTCCGGCCGCGGCACGTCGTCCAACATGCAGATGAACTCCAGCGAGTGCCCGTCCGGATCGTCGAAATACACGCTTGCCGCTGGCATCCATGACAGCACGACAGGTTCCTCGATGGGCTTGCCATCGCCCGAGCGCGGGGTGATGCCGGCGCGACGCAGCGCCGACACCGATCCGAAGATCTGCGGCAATGCTACATCGAACGCGATGTGCAGCCGCAGCCTCAGCGGCGAGGTGCCGATGGACCACAGCCCCAGCATCGCCTTGTCCGACGCCGGAACCCAGAAGAATGCCACCTGGCGCTCGGGAATCCGATGCGCGAGCGGCAAGCCCAGCACATCACGATAGAATGCGATCGAGCGATCCAGGTCGCTGACCGTCAGGTGCGCCTCGAACAGGCCGCGGATCGGCGCGATGGTCATCGGCGTTCCTCCTGCGATGCACGATCGCCCTGTTCGTCCGGCGCGCGCAAGAGACCGTTTGCCACCTGGATCCGCGCCTGCGCAGGGATGACGACGCAGGGGCGGGGATCCGGGCGGCACGCACTACTCGTGCGCAACCCCTCCGACTGCCGCAATTTCCAATCGGCGAAACGGCCGCCCGGCGCAGCTTCGGGGCTATTTTCCCAACTCCCCGTGCGCAGCTTCGCCTCACATGGCAAGATTGCTGCCGCAAGCCTAAGTTCCGAGGATACTTCACCCGCCTCCAAGCGGAGAAATAATCCAACATGGCTATCGGTCCCGGCCTCAACGCCACCCCACCCGCCGGCACAACGCTGGAAAGCCGCTTCGTCGATCTCGATACCCCGATCCTGCTGACCGGCATACAGGCGCTGGTGCGCGTCCTGCTGGAACAGGCACGGCTGGATCGCGCTGCCGGGCTGAAAACCGGCGGGCTGGTGTCCGGCTATCGCGGATCGCCGCTGGGCGGCCTGGACCAGGAACTGTGGCGACGCCAGGCATTGCTCGCTGCCCGGAACATCCGCTTCCAGCCAGGCGTCAACGAGGATCTGGCAGCGACCATGCTGTACGGCACGCAGCAGCTCGATGCCTTCCCGGGCAAGCGGGTCGATGGCGTGTTCGGCATGTGGTACGGCAAGGGCCCGGGCGTCGATCGCGCCGGCGACGCGCTGCACTGCGGCAACTTCATCGGCACCTCGGCGCATGGCGGCGTGCTGGCCGTGGCGGGCGACGACCACGGCGCGCATTCGTCCACTTATCCGCACCAGACCGAACATGTCTTCCAGGGTGTATTCATCCCGGTGCTGAACCCCGCATCGGCCCAGGACATTCTGGATCTGGGCCTGGCCGGCATCGCACTGTCGCGATTTTCCGGGCTTTGGGTCGCGTTGAAGACCACCGCCGAAACGGCCGAACAGGCGGCAACTCTCGTCGTCCCGTCAGTGCGGAGCTTCGTGAAGCCGGTCTTCCCGGTGCCGGCCCATGGGTTGAACTTCGATACCAATCTGCGCTTCCCGGCCGACCGCATGGAGTTGGAACGCCGCGTGGTGAACGAGCGGATTCCCGCGGTGCTCGCCTGGGCGCGCGCCAACCGCCTCGACCGCCGCATCTTCGGCAGCAACGACGCGCCGATCGGCATCGTCACTGTCGGGCGCGCGCACGAGGATGCCATGCATGCGCTGCGCATGCTGGATCTCGAGGACCACAAGCAGATCGCGCTCTACAAGGTCGCGATGACCTGGCCGCTGGATATCGAGGGCCTGCGCGATTTCGCCCGCGGCAAGCGCGCGTTGCTGGTGGTGGAGGAAAAACGCAGCTTCGTCGAGTCGCAGATCCGCGACGCGCTGTACAACCTGCCGGCCGATCAGCGGCCGGAGATCAGCGGCAAGACCACGCCCGCCGGCGCGGAACTGCTGTCGCCGCTGATGGAGCTGTCGCCGGAGACAGTGGCGGTCGGGCTTGCGGCATACCTGCGGTCCGCCGGCCTGAACATTGCCGACCCGCCGCCGCCGCGGATGCCGGAACGCCCGCCCGGATTGCTGCGTCGCATCCCCGCGTTCTGTGCCGGTTGCCCACATGGCACATCGACGCGACTGCCCGAAGGCAGCTTCGCCAGCGCCGGCATCGGCTGCCACTTCATGGCGCTGGATGACGGCGACCAGACACGCACCTTCACGCAAATGGGCGGCGAGGGTGCGCCGTTCGTCGGCATGGCGCCGTTCACCGACACGCTGCATCTGTTCGCCAATATCGGCGACGGCACCTACACGCATTCCGGCATCATGGCGATCCGCCAGGCGGTCGCCGCGAAGGCGCGCATCACCTACAAGATCCTGTTCAACGACGCAGTGGCGATGACCGGCGGCCAGCCGGCCGAAGGTGCTTTCCCGGTAACGGCGATCGCCGCACAGGTCGCCGCGGAAGGCATTTCCCGCATCGCCCTTGTGGCCGACGAGGAGGACCGCCTGCCGCCGCCATCGGCATTGCCGCCGGGCACCACACGCCACACGCGCGCGCAACTCGACGCGGTGCAGCGCGACCTGCGAGACTACGAGGGTGTGTCGGTGCTGATCTACGATCAGGTCTGCGCCACCGAGAAGCGCCGCCGCCGCAAGCGCGGCAAGATGGCGCAGCCCACGCAGAGCGTCGTGATCAACGAACAGGTCTGCGAGAACTGCGGCGACTGCTCGGCGCAATCCGGCTGCATCGCGATCGAACCGGTGGAAACCACGCTCGGGCGCAAGCGCCGCATCAATCCGACAAGCTGCAACGTCGATCTGTCGTGCCTGAAAGGCTTCTGCCCGAGCTTCGTCACCGTCGCCGGTCCGCCGAGTGCGCCGGATGCCGATCCGCACTGGCAGTCGCGCGAGGATGAACTGTCGGCGGAGCTGCCGCAGCCGAGCCTGCCTGCGTCCACGAAGCCATGGCGCGCGCTGTTCGCCGGCATCGGCGGCGGCGGCATCGTCACGTCCGGCGCGATCCTGGCGATGGCGGCGCATCTCGAAGGCAAGACGGTCCGCACGCTGGACTACACCGGCCTGGCGCAGAAGAACGGCACCGTGGTGGCGCATGTGCAGATCGCCGATGACGAGAGGGCGCTCGATGTCGTGCGCATTCCGCTCGACAGCGCCGATGTGATGATCGCTGCCGATCTCGCGGTCGCCGCCGGTCCGAATGTGCTGGAGCGCAACGCCTCGCACGCCGCGGTGATCGGCAACCTCGATCTAGCCGCAACCGCCGCGTTCAAGCATGACGCCAACCTGTCGATCGACGCGGTGCTGCACCGCCGCACCATCGAGCGTGCGACCAGCGCCACTGCGTCGCGCTACCTTCATGCGGTGCGCCTGGCCGAGCATCTGTTCGGCAACGCGCAGGCGATGAACACCATGCTGCTGGGTTTGGCGTGGCAGCGCGGCCTGGTGCCGGTCGGCGAGGCGGCGATCCTGCGCGCGATCGAACTGAACGGCGCGGCCGTCGCGCTCAATCGACGCGCCTTCCTGTGGGGCCGGATCCTCGCCGAGAAGCCAGCGCTGGAAGACGAGATCCTGGTGCATACGGTGGAGAACCCGCCGGCCACCCTGGATGCATTGATCGACGCCCGCGCGGCGGCGTTGGTGGACTATCAGAACACCGCGCTGGCCGATCGCTACCGGGTGCTGGTGAACGAGGTGATCGTTCGCGAGACGGAGGTGTTCGGGAGCACAGGTCGTCTCTCGCGCGCAGCAGCCGAAGGGCTGTATCGCGTGATGGCATACAAGGATGAATACGAGGTCGCGCGGATGCACGCCGCGGCGACCTACGGCGACAAGCCGGTGTTCCACTTGTCGCCGCCGCTGACCCGCGGTGTCGATCCGGCAACCGGGCGGCGCAGGAAGATCGCGCTGCCGGGATGGCTGGCGCTGCCGCTGTTCCGCGTGCTGCGGCACGGCAAGCATCTGCGCGGCACCATGCTGGATGTGTTCGGCGGGCAGCATGAGCGGCGGATGGAGCGCGCGCTGGTCGAGCAGTATGTCGGCGACCTCCGCACGGCGCTCGCAGTGCTGCGGCCTGACACGTTCGACGCTGCGGTCGCGCTGGCGGAACTGCCGGACATGATCCGCGGCTTCGGTCCGGTGAAGGAGGCGAACCGGCACAAGGCGCAGGAGAAGCGCCAGGCGCTGCTGCCGCGGCTCGAGGCTGCGCCGATGGCGGTGGCGGCGGAGTAGTTGCAGCCCCCTCCCCCGCCCAGGCGCGGGAAAGGGGGCGGAAAGCGCGAAACGTGGTGTCCCGCCCCCTCTCCGGCGCCTGGGCGGCGGAGGGTTGGGGAGGGGCTAACTGATCTGCACCGACTGCACCGCCTCCTCCAGTTCCAGAAATGACGGCATGTGCGCGTTCGGCACCATCTTGCGGCCGGACTCCACGCTGACCTGCGGCGCATTGCCGTGCAGATGCGTCACCAGCACGGCACGGATCACCTCGTAGTACTTGGCCTCCTCCTCGACCACGCTCTTCAATCGGCTGGCGCAGGGACCGGCCAGTCCGTAGGCCAGCAGCACGCCGAGGAATGTACCGACCAGCGCACTGCCGATCATCGCGCCCAGCACGGCCGGCGGCCGATCGATGTGCGACATCGTCTTGATCACGCCGAGTACCGCCGCGACGATGCCGAGAGCTGGCAGGCCATCGGCCGTCGTCTGCAACGCATGCGCGCCGTGCAGCTCTTCGTGCAGTGTCTTCTTCAGCTCGCGCGCCATCACATCCTCGATCTGGTTGGGATCATCGGCGTTCATCCCGACCATGCGCAGGTAATCGCAGATCATGCTGACGGCGAAGTGGTTGGCGAGCACCCGGGGGAATTTCTGGAAGGCCGGGCTCTCCTCGGGCTTCTCGATATGCGGCTCGAGCGCCATGTTGCCTTTGGTGCTGGCCAGTCGCGCCAGGAAATACAGCAGGCTCAGCAGATCGACATAGTCGCTCTTGCTGAACGCGGCGCCGGTGAAGATCTTTTTGAAGCTGCTCGCGGAGTGCTTCGCGTCATGCATGCTGTTGGCCATGACGAAGGCGCCGATCGCCGCGCCGCCTATTGTCCACAACTCGAATGGCAGCGCCTCGGCGAGCACATCGATGCTGCCGCCCGACACCATGTAGCTGCCGAACACGCAGGCGAGCAGGAAAGCGAAGGATCCGATGGCGAGCATGAGCTCTGCTCAGGGTGCAGGCGGCGGTTGCGCAGTGGTTTGCGGCTGGGTCGAAGGCGGCGGTGGATCGGCGAGCAATGGTCGCACCGACCGCAGCACGACGATGGCGATGCGACGATTGGCGGCTGCCAACGGGTCGGCCGGAACCAGCGGATCGCGCTCGGCATTGCCTGTGACGCTGCGGATGCGCGTCTGCTGGAGGCCCCCATCGATCAGCAGCCGCCGTGTGGCATTGGCCCGATCGGCGGACAATTCCCAGTTGGTCCGGCCGGCGCCGGCGAACGGCGCGGCGTCGGTATGCCCGGCGATCGAGATGTCCTGCGTCAGCCGCATCAGCACCGGCGCAACTTTTTGCAGCAGCAGCTGCGCACGATCGTTCGGTACTGCTGACCCGAAGGCGAACATCGGCTCCTTGTCGGCGTCGAGAAGCTGGATGCGCAGTCCGTCGGGCGTCATATCGATGGCCAATTGGCTGGCGAGTTCGCGCAGCTCCGGATCGCCGCGAACCGCATCACGGATCTGCTGCGCCGCCTGGTCGAATGCCTGCTTTTCCCGCCGTTCGAGTTCCGCCCGCAGTTCGGCCGACGTCGGCGCGCGTTCTGCGTCAGCGCGCCCCGCGGAAGCAGCCGCGCTACGGGCGGCAACAGCCGCCTGCGCCGAAGCGGCAGCGGGTACCGTCGGACTACCGGCGGGTGGGGTTTTCGGTGGGCGGACCGGATGCGCGATATCCGCCAGGCCGCCACGATCCGGCGCGCTGCTCTGCGGATCGTCACGATGCGGCCGCGGCTGCGCGACGACATCCGAATCGTCGTCTTCCGCGCGATCCACGACCGGATGTTGACCCTGGGTGACCTGTGCCGCACCCAGGTCCGAGACCATGGCGCCATCCGAGAACGCGGTGCGACCGCCGAACGGCTGTCCCATGCCGGACGACGAATGGCTGAGCACGCTGTTCGGGCTGAAGTAGTCGGCGAGGCCTTTGCGCTGATCTTCCGTGGTGGCGTTCAGCAGCCACATCAACAGGAAGAAGGCCATCATGGCGGTGACAAAGTCGGCGTAGGCGACTTTCCAGGAACCGCCATGCGCTTCGCCCTCGACCACTTCCTCCTTGTGGATGTGGATTTCGGCCTTGCCCTTCCGATCGCCCTTGGCGCGCATGAGCCTCGACATCTCCGTAGCCGAGGCAGCCTGAGCGTTCTTGTTTAATTCGCGGCTAAGAGCGCCGTTCGCCGGGAGATCAGCGATCCCGACGGTCAGGCAACGCCACAGCGTCGGTGACGCCGCCAACGCCAATCACGCGGTACAATCGGAACACTTCGATCGCGGCCGAGCCGCTCTGCCGTGCTGTCCGGCCGATTTCGGTCATGCCCGACCATGGCGCGCGATCGACGTCGTTGCCTTGCCGGGCACTCCGGACAAGAACGCCAACCTGCCCGGCGATCGGCGCGGGTGGCAAGTCGAACAATGCCCAGCGTGGTTCGACGCCGAACACCGGGACGCCCGGCAGGCGTTCGTGCGCCAGTTCCGCGGCCACGCCATACTGATCCGCCGCGATGAAGCTCGCTCCCGCCTGCCGCCGTGCCGCGTCCACCGCGGCGGCGAGTGTGTCCCAGCCGGCCAGCCGCAGCGCGATCGGGTCGAGCCGGACCGGCAGCGGCAGCACGGCCAGGCTGGCCTGCGCATAGGCCAGCAGCGTGATGCCCAGGCCGACCGCGAGCGCCGGTGCATAAAGCCGTTGCCAGAGCGGCGCCTGTAATCCGGCCGCGGCAATGGCGGCGGCCGGATAGATGATGGCCGGCCAGTTGCCCTGCACCCGATCGCCCAGGGCATGCTGGATGAACAGCAGCGTGGCGGGGAGCGTGAGTGCCGCCAGCAGCGTCCACGCCGGATCACGCTGCTGCCAGGCAATACGGGCCGCCACCGCAACGCCGGCGGTGCACAGCACGAAGATCAGCGGTGTCACCAGGCCGAACTGGCCGGCGATCAGCTCACCGAGGAAACGCGCCGCATCGGCCGGATGCCACACACCGACGCGCCCGCCCTGCCGGGCGAAACTCGCCCAGCCATGGGCGGCGTTCCACAGCAGCACCGGCAGGAAGACGACGACCCCCAAAGCTGCGCCGAGCCAGGGCATCGGCCGTTGCCACCAGAACCGCATGGACGGCGTTACCAGCAGCCACAGCGCGATGCCGAACCAGAGCAGCGCGGCGGTGTACTTGCTGGCCATGGCAAGACCGGCGAAGCCGCCGACCGCCAGCCACCAGATCGGCCTGCCATCCCGCAGCAGCCGCGCCAGCGCCCACAGGGTACAGGTCCAGAAGAACAGCAGCGGCGTGTCGGGCGTGATCACCACCGCGCCGACGCCGAACAGCAGCGTCGCATTCATCAGGCAGGCGGCACGCAACCCGGCATCCCGTCCCGGCAGCAGGCGGTTTCCGGCGTCCGCCAGAAGCAACGAGGCGACCGCGACCGACAGCGGACCCAGCAGCCGTATGCCCAGTGCGCCATCGCCGGCGAGCATCGTGCCGAGGCGGATCCATAGCGCGACCATCGGCGGATGGTCCGGATAGCCCGGCGCCAGCGCACGCGACCACACCCAGTAGTACGCCTCGTCCGGCGCCAGCGGCACCGAGGCGGCGACCGCAAGCCGCAGCAGCGTCAGCGCGAGGAGTGCCGCAACCCACCGCCACGCATCCGGCAATGACCGGCCGATGTCACCGCGCACGCCAGACCAGCGTGGCTGATACCGCGTAGTTCCATACAACGCCGATCACCGCGCCGATCGCGCCGGCGATGCTCCATGCGGTGTGGCTGTCATACAGCGCCTTGGCGATGCCGACATTGGCGACGGCGCCGATCCCACACACCACTATGAACACCAGTAGGCCCCGCCACAGCCGCGGGCCGCGCAGCCGCTGGTCGCGGTAGGTGATCTCGTTGTTGAGCTGGAAGTTGAAGATCATGGCAAACACGGTGGCAATCGCCTGCGCGACCTCGAAACTCAGGCCGGCGACCTTCAGGGCGGTCGTCAGCACGATTAGATGCACCACCACGCCGATCGCGCCGACCAGCGCAAAGGAAATGAAGCGCAGCGGCAGCAGGCCGCCGAACACCTTGTCCAGCAATAGCCCGGCAAACTGCGCCAACACCAGCGCATCGAGCTTGCTCTCGCCCGCCACGCGTTCGTGGAACACGCAGGGGATTTCGATTACCCGCAATGGCGCCGGCGCACTCAGCGCGAGGTCGAGCAGGATTTTGAACCCCTGCCCAGTCAGCGTGGCTGCCAGCTCCTCGAACAGCGGACGCGGCAGCATGAAGAAGCCGCTCATCGGATCGCTGAGCCGCACCGGCAGGAACAGTTGTGCCAGCTTGATGCCACCGTCCGACAGCACATGGCGCCAGCGGTTCGCCAGCCCCGCGTTGTCGCCGCCCTCGACATACCTGCTGCCGACCGCAAGGTCGTAGCGCCCGCCCCGCAACGCGTCGAGCATCTCGGGCAGCCTGGTCTCGTCGTGCTGCAGGTCGCCGTCGATCACCGCGACGAACTGCGCCGAGGAGGACAGCGCGCCCTCGATCACCGCCGAGGAAAGGCCGCGGCGGCCGATGCGGCGGATGCAGCGCACGCGCGGATCGGTTTGGGCGATGCGGCGAACCTCTGCCGTGGTGCCGTCCGGGCTGTTGTCGTCGACGAACACCGCTTCCCAGGCGATGCCGAACAGCGCGGCGTCCAGCTTGGCCACCAGGGGCGCGACGTTGGGCCGCTCGTTGTAGCAGGGCACCACGACCGTCAGCGTGAGGGCACTGCGCGCGGAAGGAGCGGCGATTTCGATCAGGGGTGCGGAGTCGGACATGCGGCCGAAAGTCGCGGACCAGGGCCCGTCTGGCAAGATTCGCCGCGCTCCGCCCGGAACCCCGCCAGGGGGCTTTGCCCCCAGGACCCCCACCAAAGGCAGAGCCTTTGGAATCCATCCTGTTTGGCACCGGTGCGGGGTGGATTTGATCTCGCCGTCGCTTAGCCAAGCCGTCGCTTAGCAAGCGGCAGAGCCTCTTGCCTACAGCGGCACGCCAGCCAGATGCCGGCTGGTTCGGATGGTCTGCAGCGTCTGCACACGGCTGACGGTCGGCGAGCCGGTCAGCCGCTGGGTCAGCTGGTTCTCGTGTGCAGTATCGCGCGCCACCAGCTTGAGCAGGAAATCGCCGCCGCCGCGGATCATGTGGCATTCACGGACCTCGGGCCAGGTGCCGACAAGCTGTTCGAAGGCCGACAGCACGGCCTCCTTCTGGCTGTCGAGGCCGACGATGACGAAGAAGGTGATCTCCCAACCCAGCTTTTGCGGATCGGAATCGGCGTGATAGCCGAGAATGATGCCGGCATCCTCCAGCCGGCGAACGCGGCGCAGGCAGGGCGGCGCCGAGATACCGGCGCGCCGGGCCAATTCGACATTCGTCATCCTGCCGTCGGCCTGGAGTTCTGCCAGGATGCGGCGGTCGATCGCATCCAGTATCGGTGTATCGCCAAGCGGGCTTTTCATGCTCGTATCATACTGGTCATTTCAGGCAACGACGGGGCGCGCGCAATAATATTGCACAGGGCTCCGGCCGCAAGGCCTGTCGACTGTTGCAAACACGCGCGGCGAACCCTGCCGCCGGCAAGCGGCGCCGCTCACAGCACTCCGCTTCCTTGTCTGGCCGCGGCGGAGGCCGATATGGTCAGCGGTTCGCTGCACTGGAAACGACGATGCCCGAAACCCACCACACCCGGATGCTGATCATTGGTGCCGGACCCGCGGGCTACACCGCGGCGATCTATGCCGCACGCGCCAGCCTGGCGCCGACCCTCGTCGCCGGGCTGGAGCCTGGCGGGCAGCTGATGATCACCACCGATGTGGAGAACTACCCCGGCTTCGCCGATGTGATTCAGGGCCCCTGGCTGATGGAGCAGATGGCGGCGCAGGCCGAGCATGTCGGCACGCGCATCGTCCATGACCTGATCACGCGGGTTGATTTCGCCCAGCGCCCATTCCGCTGCGTGGCGGATTCCGGCGACGTGTTCCTGGCCGACGCCGTGGTCATCGCGACAGGCGCGCAGGCCCGCTGGCTCGATATCGACTCGGAGCGGCGGTTGCAGGGCCGCGGCGTGTCGGCCTGCGCCACCTGCGACGGGTTCTTCTATCGCGGCAAGCACGTGGCGGTGGTCGGCGGGGGCAACACAGCGGTGGAGGAGGCGCTCCACCTGACCCACCATGCCGACAGCGTCACGTTGATCCACCGCCGCGACGCGCTGCGGGCGGAGAAGATCCTGCAGGCCAGGCTGTTCGCGCATCCCAAGATCAAGGTGATCTGGGACAGCATCGTCGAGGAGATCGAGGGCGGCGGTCACCCGGAGGTGGTCACCGGCGTCCGGCTGCTCGACGTGAAGACCGGGCAGGTCCAGACCTTGCCGGCGGATGGTGTGTTCATCGCCATCGGCCACACGCCCAACACGGCGATCTTTGCCGGCCAGGTGCCGATGGACAGCGAGGGTTACATCCAGACCCAGCCGGGCAGCACGCGCACCATGGTCGAGGGGGTGTTTGCGGCCGGCGACGTCCAGGACAAGGTTTTCCGCCAGGCGGTCACTGCCGCCGGCACCGGCTGCATGGCGGCGCTGGAGGCGGAGAAGTGGCTGTCAGGCGTCGCGTCCGTGCCGGCTCTGGCCGCGGACTAGCCGCGAATCCACGAAAAGGTCCAAGTCTGTCCGGCAGATTCGTGGAAGATAGTTTAAGATGCCCTTGGCCGGGCCTGTAACAAGCGGCCAGGATATGATGTCAGGGCAGGTTTCATGGACGCCGCCAGGAACGAACCTGGCGGATGGGAGAGACCGAGTGATCGACTGGGACAAGTTGCGCGTCTTCCACGCCGTGGCCGAGGCAGGCAGTTTCACGCACGCCGGCGACACGCTGAACCTGAGCCAGTCCGCAGTCTCGCGGCAGATTTCAGCACTCGAGGAGGCACTTCAGGTACCGCTGTTTCACCGCCATGCGCGCGGCCTCATCCTGACCGAGCAGGGCGAGGCGCTGAACCGCACCGTGCGCGAGGTGTTCGCCAAGCTGGCAATCACCGAGGCACTGCTGACAGAAAGCAAGGAGAAGCCGGCCGGCCGGCTGAAGGTCACCACCACGATGGGCTTCGGCTCGACCTGGCTGGCGCCGCGGCTGCACGAATTCCTTGCGATGTATCCGGATATCACGGTCTCGCTGCTGTTGGACGATGCGGAACTCGATCTGGCGATGCGCGAGGCGGACGTGGCGATCCGCCTGCATCCGCCTAAGCAGCCCGACCTCGTGCAACGTCATCTGATGTCATTGGTCTGGCATATCTGCGCCTCGCCGGAATATCTGAAGCAGCACGGCGTGCCGCAGCGGGCGGAAGACCTCGATGCGCACAAGCTGATCCTGTTCGGCAACCATCATCCGCCGGTCGACGACATCAACTGGCTGGCGGACGTTGGCCGGCGGCCGGGCAATCCGCGGCGTGCACTGCTCGAGGTGAACAGCGCATACGCCATGATGATGTCGATCCGCTCCGGATTGGGGATCGGTGCATTGCCAGATTACGTCGTGGCGGAAAGTCCCGACCTCGTGCAGATACTGCCCGATCTGAAGGGACCGAAGGTGGACGTGTTCTTCGTTTATCCCGAGGAACTGCGGAACTCGAAACGCGTTGCGGTGTTCCGCGACTTCCTGTTGGCGCGACTCGTCGAACGGCATTAACGCGCCAGGGCAATCAGACCGACCTCCAGTCATGTCGCCGCTCTTGAGCAAAGCGTCACGAATGCTCGCGCAGCCGTGATCCATCCACCGCATTGTACGATCGTTGGGAATTGACATATCGCGGACCAATGCCTGACGCGAGGGACGCGCGCTGGGGCATGCACCGGGAACATGGCGGCGTCCGACTTTTGTGGATGGAAACGACGCGGAGCCGCCATTACAGTCAAGTCATCGAATACGGCGGGGTTCCCGCCAGTTTTCCGGCTCGGTTGAGTCGGAAGGGGGTCTATGATCCCCGCGTCTCCCAGACGTGAAGCCTCCCTGTTTACTTGCCCCCGGTCATCGACCGGGGGCTTTTTCTTTTACCCAACTTTTAACAGTACGGTCACACGCCGATACCGACTGCACCAGCCACCGGCAAATGCTTGGCACTATTTGTGGCGCATCGGATCCCGCATCCCCAAGGCTGCCAGCACCTGCGGATCGAGGCGATGGATTCCGCCGGGCGGATGCAGGGCAAATCCCATCGAATCGTCGTAACCCCACAGTGCCCAGCCGATCCCCTGCCGCTCGCATGCCTCGCGCACTGCTGCGAGCCAGGCCAGGCGCGCCGATGCATTCAATCTTTGCGCGGCGCCGAATTCTCCGGCCAGGACGACAACGTGGTTGCGGTGCGACCACGCGCCGGCCTCTGCGATTCGTGCCGCAAGCTTCGCCACATCCCACTGCTGCGCACAGTAGAACCGCATCAGTCCGGCGGTCGGCTGATCGGCGGTGATCTGCGCCGTCGCCTCGCAGGCCGTCTGGTCAGTGACCGGAAACGGCAACTGCGCCATGGCGGACGAGTCGAGGCCGGCGCGGTAGGCGCCGAGAGCGGTCAGTTCCGCGGGCTCGTACAGGTGAAAGCTGTAGATGACGTTGGCATCGACCTCCGGAATGAGCGCGCGCAGGCCGGACACGCTGCCCCAGTCGGCACCGGTCAGCACCACAGTGCTGCCCGGCAGGATGACGCGGATGCCCGACAGGATCTGATGCTGAAGCGTCGCCCATGTTGCCGGCGCATCGGCGAACACCGGTTCGTTGAGCACCTCGGGAAACGTCATCCGTGGATCGAAGTGCCGCAACAGCGGCGCGAGGGTTCGCCAGAACGCAGCGAGTCGGGCGCGGTCGGCCGGCACATGCTCCAGATGCCAGTCGGCGGGATGCGGCGTGACGATGACCGCAAGCCTGTGCCGTTCCAGCCGGCCGATCGCGTCGGCCAGTGCCGCGGCAACACCCGGCGCACCCAGCAATTCCGGCTGCACCGGCAGGCGCACAAAGCTGAAGCCGGCCTGTGCCAGGTCGCGCATCGCCGCATCGTCGAGGTAGCCGCGCAGCGCGGCCGGATCGCTGTCCGGTGGAAAGCGGAACCAGTTGGTGATGTTGATGCCGCGGCGCAGAACCGCCACCCGGTCCGCTGGCGGTTCGGCGCCCGCTGCCCCGCAACCGAGCAGCAGCGCCATTGCCAACAGCGCGGCCGAAACGCGAATCATGCGGCGAGCCTGTCCCGCTAACCATTCGTTGTTGTCGTGCTGGTAGCGATAGACCGCACAACCGCTAACGTCCGGTGAACGAAGCCCGCAATCGCGCCATCCTCGCTGCACTGCTCGTTGCGACGCTGGTGCTGACCGCCGCCGCCTGGCTGCGCAGTGCGGAATACGACGAGCAATACACGCTGTTCGTCACCGGCGGGATGGCGCGTCCGGCCTGGCCGGCGGAGGCGTTGGTCGCCGGCGACGTGCGGGCGGCACAGGCCGGCCATGCCGGTTTCGTCGCTATCGCGCGCGACCTGCGCACGACCGATGTCCATCCTCCGCTGTACTTCTGGCTCGTCGCAGCGTGGCGTGCAGCGGTGGGCGACGGCCTGTTCGCCGCACGCCTCCTGTCGGTGCTGCTCAGCGTCGTGACGTTGTGCGGCGTGGCAGTGATAGCCCGCACCGCTGCCGTGCCGCCTGCCCCGGCGGTCCTGCTCACCCTCGGCTGCTACGGGTTTGCCTATACCGGATCGATCGCGCGCGGCTTCGCACTGGCGCAGATGCTGTCGGTATGGGGCGTGGCGCTGCTGCTGATCGCGCACCGTCGAAGGCGACCGGCCGTCATGCTGGCTGCGGGGTTGCTGCTCGGCTCCGCGACCTTCACCAATTACCTGGCGGTGTTCGTCGCCTGCGCCGCGCTGCTTTACGCGATGATTGCTGACGAAGCGCGGCAATCCGGGGCCGGTTGGTCGGTCTCGTTCGCACTGCCGGCGTGGGCCGGCTTTGCCGCCTGGGCGCCAGCCGATCTGTGGTTCTTCCTGGCGCAACGGCAGAGCCGCACCGGGCAGTTTCCGCCGTTCCACCTGATCTCCGGCATGGCGCGACTGGGACAGTACTTTGCCGCCAACGTACTCGGCGGATTGCCGCTCTATGTCGACGGCGCCGCTCGCTGGGCGGTGATGATTGCGTTGGCGCTTCTGCTGGCCACACTGGCCGCGCTGACGATCGGGCGATGGCAGCACATCGCCACGCCGCCCGCGCGCCTGCTGCTCGCGATGGCACTCGGCGCATCGCCAATCGGCATCGCTGCACTCGGCATCGTATTCGACAGCACGCCGATCGAGCTGCGTTACCTGGCCTTTGCCACGCCGTTCGTCGGCTTGCTGCTGGCGGGAACTTTCGCATCGCTGCCGCGCCGCACCGGCCGAGTTGCGTGCAGATTGTTGCTGACGGTGCAGGCCGCGGCGCTTGCCGGACTCATGATCCGGCCCGAGACCATGCAGCCGGCGCGCGCAACAGCAATCGCCGCTGCTTCGCTCGCGCAGGGCGGCGTCGTGCTGCTGCCGCGCGGCAACGATGGCGTCGGCATCGTTGGCGCATTCGCCATCGAGGCGCCGCTGGCCTTGCCCCTGATGGTGGTCGGCAAGGACGCGACCGCCGCACAGATCCGCGCGCAGCTCACGACCCATCAACGCGTCGTGCTGGCGCTGCTCGGCCAGGATGCCGACAGCCGGGCAGCGCTGCCGGTCATGCGTCAGGCGCTCGCCGACCGCTGCTGGCGGCCTGCGGGCGAAGGCTTCAACGTCCTGGCGTTCGAACGGGTTTGTGACGAGGCATGCCTCTCATCGTCATTTCAGCGAAGGCGGGAATGACGACGGCGACTTCCGGAGCGTTACCAGGCTGTCATTGCGAAGTGCGCAGCGACGAAGCAATCCCCGTCCAGTTTTGCGCGCACGGACCTGACCGGGATGGCTTCGTCGCTATGCTCGTCGCAATGACAACTGAACGCAGTCGGCCGGGAAATGCATCTAGTCCGATGCCGTCGTCGGAAATGGCGGATTGCCGTATGGATAGTAGTCCCGCAGATCGACATGCTCGTAGCGGAGCGCATCCAGCCGCACCGTTCCCAGGAACGGCTCCGTCGGCTCGACCAGCAGGATCGTCCTGGCAAAGCCGCTGTCGTCGAAGCCGCGTCGGAAGTGCACACGGGACTTGATCGCGATGACCTGGAACGCCGCCGGGTCCAGGCCGATCTCGCGGAGTGTGGACGTCTCCATGATCTGTGCCAGGTAAGGGCTGATCACCAGCACGTTGTCGCGGCCAAATTTAACGCTGACCCAAAGCTGCCCGTGCCAGTCGATGACTTGCAGCACCGTGCCGGCGATCCGCAGCGGTTCGCCCGCCGACTCGTCGGCGAGGCCACCCACCGCCATGTCGAACGCATCACCCGCCCTGACGCCCTGCGCCTTGAGAGCCTGGATTGCGGCAGCATCCGCGATGGTCGCGACCAGCGTGTTGGACAATTCCCGCGCGATGATTTCCCGGAGCAGCCACGTGGCGTAGCCCGAGCGGTCGCTGTGATCGGCCAGCACGACCGGCGTCTCGCCGCGTTGCACCGCCTGCTTGGCCAGCTCGACACCCTGCGGAATGGTGTGGACCTTGGTCGATGTCAGCAGAGCGTCGCGCTGCCGCCATGCGGTCCGCGCCATGTCATCGGCGATGTGTGCGGCGAGTTCCGCGTCGCCGTTGGTGAGCACCTGGAACGTCATGCCGACATCCGGCACGTCCGACCAGGGAAAGCCGAAGAAGACATTTACGAAGGCATCCGGCTCGCGGGCCTCCCAGGTCAGCGCGCGTTGCACAAGGTCCATCCAGGGCGACGCGCCGGTCCACTGCACGACGGTCGGCGAGATGATCGGCACCTTCACGGTCGTATGGGTGGGGCGGTAGTCGCCACGGATGGCCCGCAGCAGGCATCGCGCCGCACGCTGGCCCTGCAGATGGCAGTCGTAATGCGGGAAGTACTTGCCGGTGAATGCCATGTCCGCATGGCGCAGGAATTCCTCGTCCTCGTTGCCATGCGGATCGAATGTCGCCGCAAGCAACGCACGCGGCCCCACGACCTCGCGCACCCGCCTTGCGAGTTCGGCTTCCGGCCGAGGCACACCACGAACCGCCATCGCGCCGTGCACGCAGAGATAGACGCCGTGGAACGGCTGCGCAGCCTTGATCTCCTCGATCATCCTGCCGACGAATGTCTCGTAGGCGTCGTTGGTGACCCATCCGGACCCGGAACCCGTGCGCGGCCACAACGGCGATTCGATGCCGACCAGTTCGACCTCATCGAACTCGCGGGCGACCTGCACAAAGCCGGCCATGTAGGATTTCGCCCCCGAGTTCAGCAGCGCTTCACCCTTGGCCGGCGAACCCGGATAGATGAAATCGTCGATCGTGGTGTCGTTCTTCAGGAACGTGACGGTCTCGTGCGAGAAATGCAGGACGGCAATCCGGATCGGCGACCTGGTCACGACGATGCATCCCTCCATGCGCAGCCGGTGCAACGCGCCGCACCGGCTGCGTTGTACCGCTCAATAATTCAGCGCGTGATCCGCCACCGGCTCCCACTTGCCATTGTGTACCACTGACAGGAACGCTGCGGTAGCGCCGTGGTGGTTGTCCGGGCCGAACGTATACGTCCCACCGAACAGGTCGTGGAAGTCGTGGATGCTTTCCATCGCCTGGACGAGGCTGTCGGTGGTGAGGTCGCGCCCGGCGCGCTTCAGCGCCTCGATGGCAATCTCGGCCGAGGTGTAGCCCATTTCGCCGAGGTAGTTCACGTCGAAGCCATACTTCGCCTTGTATTTCTTGGCGAACGCCTGGACCGCCGGACGCGGATCATCCGGGTACGCATAGAGCGACGGCGACATCGAGTAAAACCCCTCCGCCACGTTGCCCGGCGCCTCGGCGATCGCCGTATCGTACGAGGCGACCTGGCCCAGCAGATCGACATTCCACCCGACCTTCTTCACCGTGGCGATGATCAGCGTGCTGTCGCGCACGATGGTGCCCATCGTGATCAGGTCACAATTCGCCTCGCGCAGCTTGGCGATGGCGGCGGTGAAATCGGTGTCGGTCGGCTTGTGCGCGGTGGTCGCGACAACCTTCATGCCCATCGCCTCGGTCTGCATGACCGCACCGGCGAGCACGTCCTTGCCGAAATCGGTGTCCTGGTACATCGCGCAGACGGCCTTCTTGCCGCGCTGCTCTACAAAGTATTTCACACCCGCGCGCATCTGATCGACATAGGACGAATACTGGCTGAACTTCAGCTTGTTGAACGGCTCGAACATCGAGCGCGCGGCGCTCAGCGGCAGCAGTTTCAGCGTGTGCTTCTCGATCGCCATCGGGAACGTGGCGTTGTTCATCGGCGTGCCGCCGTCCTCGATGGTGAAGAACACGCCGTCGCTGTTCAGCAGCTTGTTGATCGCCTGGACGGCACGCGGCACCTGGTACTGGCTATCCTCGACGATGTAGCGGATCTTGCGGCCGTTGATGCCGCCTTGCTCGTTCACGTCGTCGAACGCCAGACGGACCGCATTGGCGTTGTTGACGCCCTGCACCGCGGTCACGCCCGACAGATCGGTGATCGTGCCGACCAGGATCTCGGTATCGGTGACGCCCCGCTGGGTTTCCGCCATGGCGCCGCCGGCCAGCAGGCTGAATGACGCGGTCGCCAGCGCGCGCCGGACGATTGACGCTGTGATCATCTCGGTCTCCTCCCGTTATGCGTGCGGGCCATTCGTTCACTGCGGCGCCTGCACGGCGGGAGGCTAGCGCCGGGCCGCCGGGCACGCCAGCGACCGGCAATCGTCACGCCCGGGCGCCCCGGCCATGACCGAGGGAGTCAGGCGTCCGGAACCACCAGGAACAGGTCGGTGTCGCCGGTGTCCTGACCGCACGCGGTCAGCAGCGCATGCGCCTGGCCGCGGTGATGCGTCTGGTGGTTGAAGAAGTGCACCATCAGCGGTGCCTTCTGCCGCCGCATCTCCTTCTGCGCCGCACCGCTGAACCACACCAGGTCCTCGGCCAGCCAGGCATCGTCCACGCGATCCGCCCAGGCGATGATGTCGGCGTCCGCCTTCACCCGGCGTGCCTGCAGCGTGGCAAAATCGTCGATCATCGCCGCGCTCTGCTTGATCGGGACGTCCGGCTTCGGCCAGTTGTCGAAGCGCGACATCCACTGCGTATCGCCCCACAGGATATGCGTGAGCGTGCCATGGATCGACCGCCAGAACGCGCCGCGATCCGCCTTGCGGTCGGCATCGCCAAGGCGTGCGGCGGCAGCGTAAAGGCGGCGATTCATTTCGGCATTGTACTGCGCCATCAGACGGACATAGGCCGGCGTGATCATGCGAGTGCCCCTCCTGTCGATGATGCGCTTGCTGCCGGCCACGTTGTCGGGCGTCAAGCTTGATCGGACGAATCAACCTGCTTCCAGAAGAAGACGGTGTCGCACGGCGTGCGGTCGGCATTCAGCGCGTAACCCGGTATCCGGCCGGCCTCGTGCCAGCCCAACGCACGATACAGGGATTCCGCCACATCGCCTGCCCGCGTGTCGAGCGTGAGCAGCAAACGACCTGCGCGACGCGCTTCCCTCTCGGCCCGCAGCATCAGGGCTCGCGCCAGGCCGCGCCGGCGCGCCGCTGGATGCACCAGCAACTTCTGCACTTCGGCGCGATGCGGCTGGTTGGGCGCCGACGCGAACTCCAGCATGACGGTGCCAACCAGCTCACCCGCATCCCATGCCGCGAGCAGCACGCGCCCGCCGGCGGCGACATCGCGCGCGGCGCGCTGCCAGAAGCCCCGCGCCGCATCGCCGGCCAATGGCGGCAGGTAGGACACCGACGCCCCGGCATCGACGCAGGCGCGGAGAATCTCCGCCAGGCGCCGCTCCGCGGACGCGGCGGCGGCAGCGTCCAGCACCTCGATGCCGGCGACCGGCTTGGCGTAGCCGAATTCCAGCGAATTGGAGATGTCGTCCAGCACGCGGATCGGTCCATGCCGGACGTAGCTGTGCTTCTCGTAGAACCGGTGCGCGCGATCGAACCGCGTATCGCTCCACAGCACCAACCGCTTGGCGCCGGCCGCGCGGGCGTGGGCTTCCGCCTCATCCAGCAGGCGATGGCCGAGGCCGGAGCCGTGCGTTGATGGCAATGTATAGACGCGGCAGATCT
The DNA here is from genome assembly GCA_036265005.1 of Acetobacteraceae bacterium. Lineage (GTDB taxonomy): Bacteria > Pseudomonadota > Alphaproteobacteria > Acetobacterales > Acetobacteraceae > JAMXLO01. The sequence continues at coordinate 43,370 of DATAPW010000340.1, forward strand.
CCCAGTCGCCGGCACCATGCGGCACGGTTGCGACCATGCCGACGATGCGCCCCTCGGCTTCCGCCGCCCACAGCGCGCCACCCTTGCCGGCGTAGTATGCGGCAAGCGCGCGCAGTTCCGGCATCTCGCCGTCAACGTCGAGCAGAACGCCGGGATACTCGCCCCAGCATGCGCCGATCAGCGCAATGTACCCGTCCGCGTCGGAATCCCGCCCGGGGCGGAGGGGGATATCAGGAGAAGACATTGACGTGCCCGCTGTCATTGCGCGTCGCCGCGAGCCTCGCAATGACAGGGGCACGCAACGGCAGCAGCCTCGTCAGTGCAGACCCTCGCAGAACTTCGCGATGCGCTTGCAGCCCTCGGCCAGTGAAGCATCGTCCGTCGCCGTGCTGACGCGCAGATAGGGGCTCATGCCATACGCCGCGCCATGCACCGTTGCGACATGTGCCTCCTCCAGCAACGCCATGCAGACATCCTGGTCGGTCGCCAGCTTGCGGCCGTCCGCGGTTTTCTTGCCGATGCAGCCTGCCACATTGGGAAACACGTAGAACGCACCTTCAGGCTTGTGGCAGTTGATGCCCTTGCAGGCGTTCAGCATCTCCACCGCCATGTCGCGCCGGTTGCGGTAGGCGACGATCTGCTCGGCCACCCCGTCCTGCGGTCCATCCAAAGCCGCCGCCGCCGCCGCCTGGCCGACCGACGACACCCCCGCCGTCGCCTGGCCCTGCATATTCACCATCGCGCGGATCAAATTTTTCGGGCCGCCGGCAAAGCCGATGCGCCAGCCGGTCATCGCATACGCCTTCGACGCGCCGGTGATCGTCACCGTGCGGTCGCGCAATTCCGGCGCCACTGCGGCAATCGTCGCGTGCTTGAACCCGTCGAACACCAAATGCTCGTACATGTCATCCGACATGATCCAGACATGCGGATGCTTCTTCATCACCTCGGCAATCGACCGCAATTCTGCGGCCGAGCAGCAGGCGCCGGTGGGATTGTTGGGGTTGTTCAGGATCAGCCACTGGGTCTTCGGCGTGATCGCCGCGTCGATGTCCTCGGCACGCGGCTTGAAGCCGTTGTTCTGCGGGCAATTGACGAACACCGGCTCGCCATCGCAGATCTTCGTCATGAGCGCATAGGCGCTCCACGACGGCACCGGGATCACCGCCTCGTCGCCAGGATTCACCGTCGCCATCAGCGCGTTGAAGATCGCCTGCTTGCCGCCATTGGTCACGCAGATCTCGTCCAGTGCGAACTCCAGCCCGCTGTCGCGCTTGAACTTGCGCTGCACCGCCTGCTTCAGTGCCGGCGTCCCGTCCTGCGGCGGATACTTCGTCTCGCCACGCAGCGCCGCCTCATGCGCCGCCTCGATGGCATGACGCGGACTGGCAAAATTCGGCTCGCCGATGGTGAGCTGGATGATGTCCACGCCCTGCGCGCGCAACTCCCGTGCACGGATCGTCATCTGCACACTGGCCGCGACCTGGACCCGGCCGATGCGGTCAGCGAATGCGGGCATCAGTGCAGTCCTTCGCAGAATTGCTGGATGCGCGTGCAGGCGTCGCGCAGTTCCTCGGTGGCGTTGGCATAGGCGATGCGGAAATGCCCCGGGTAGCAGAATGCCGTGCCATGCACGGCGGCCACGCCGGTCTCCTCCAATAGCGCCAGCACGAAATCCTCGTCGGTGGCGATCTTCTTGCCGCCGCGCGACGTCTTGCCGATGCAGCCATGGATCGAGGGATAGACATAGAACGCGCCCTCCGGCTTGTGGCAGTTCAGGCCCGGAGCCTTGTTCAACATCTCCACGACGAGGTTGCGGCGCTCCTCGAACGTCTTGCGCATCATCTCGATCGACTCTTGCGGGCCGGTCAGTGCCTCCACTGCGGCAGCCTGGCCGATCGACGAGGTGTTGGAGGTGGACTGGCTCTGCAGCTTGTCCATCGCCTTGATCAGCGCCAGGGGGGCGCCGGCGAAACCGATGCGCCAGCCGGTCATCGCATATGCCTTGGAGCAGCCGTTCATCGTCAGCGTGCGGTCCTTCAGGCGCGGTTCCACCTCCACGATGGTCGCCGGCTTGAAGCCGTCATAGGCAAGCTTCTCGTAGATATCGTCGGTGAAGATCCACACGTCGGGATGCCGCAGCAGTACGTCGCAGATCGGCCGCAGGTCCTCCGCCGAATATGCCGCACCGGTCGGATTGCACGGGTTGTTCAGCATGAACCATTTGGTCTTCGGCGTGATCGCCGCTTCCAGCGCTTCGGCGCGCAATTTGAAGCCGTTGTTCTGCTCGCACGGCACGAGTACCGGCTTGCCATCGGCCAGCGAGACGATATCCGGATAGCTGACCCAGCACGGGCTGGGGATGATCACCTCGTCGCCCTGGTCGAGCGTCGCCAGCATGGCGTTGAAGATCACCTGCTTGCCGCCGGTGGAGATGATGATCTCCTCCGGCTTGTAGTCGATGCCGCTGTCCCGCTTGAATTTCTGCGCCACCGCCTTGCGCAGCGCCGGGGTGCCGGCGACGTCGGTGTACTTGGTCTCGCCGGCCTCGATGGCGCGGATCGCGGCGTCCTTGACGTTGCGCGGCGTCTCGAAGTCCGGCTCCCCCTGCGACAGGGAGATGACGTTCTTCCCCTCGGCGATCATGTGCCGGGCCTTGGTCGCGATGGCGATGGTCAGGCTCGGTTGGATACGGTCGAGGCGCTCGGCAGTGAGGTGCATGGCGGATTCCCGGGAAAACAGCGGCCGGACCCTATCGGAGCGGCGGCGGAGGGGCAATTGTTCCCGCGGCAGACCCGCGCTGCGCCCGCCACACGGCAAGCAGGAGTCCAGCCACCACGGCCACAATGACCGTGGCCAGGGCGTACAGCTCCGGCGTGGCGCCGAGCTTGATCGAGGAAAATACCACCATCGGCAGGGTCGAGGCGCCCGGCCCCGAGGTGAAGCTGGCCACCACCACGTCGTCCAGCGACAGGGTGAACGCGAGCAGCCAGCCGGAGACCAGCGCCGGCGCCAGCAGCGGCAGGGTTATCAGGGCGAAGGCCCGCCAGGGCGGTGCGTACAGGTCCATCGCCGCCGCCTCGAGGTCCGCCGGGGTGTCGGCCAGCCTGGCGCGCACCACCACCGCGACGTAGGCGACCGACACCGAGGCATGCGCCAGCGTCACCGTCCCGGCGCCGCGGCCGGCCGGCCAGCCGATCGCCTGCTGCAAGGCGACGAACAGCAGCAGCAGCGACAGGCCGGTGATCACCTCCGGCAGCACCAGCGGCGCGGCCAGCGCGGCGGCAAACGCCGCACGGATGGGGAACCGCCCGAAGCGGGCCAGCGCGTAGCCCGCCAGCGTGCCGACGATCAGCGCCAGGGTGGCGGAGATCGCGGCGATGCGCAGCGACAGCAATGCGGCGTCGATCAGCGGCTGGTCCCGCCAGAGCGCCGCATACCAGCGGAACGAGAACCCGGCCCACGCGGTGACCAGCCGCGAGTCATTGAAGCTGAGCGTCAGCAGGAAGCCGATCGGCGCGTAGAGGAACGCGTAGCAGACGATCAGCCAGACAAGCAGGGGACGGGGACGGGTCACGCGCACGAGTTATACGACCGGCCGAGCCGGATGGGCACGGCGCGGGCACGACATCCTCGCGGACCAGCGAGCACCTCGCCGCGTTGTGGGGGCGCTCGGTCACGCATGGCGAATGCCAGTCACCGTGTACCGTCATGGCCGGGACAAGCCCGGCCATGACGGCTGAGTAAGTGGGGACCAGCGGTCAATCAGCCTTGAATCGCAGCTACCTCGAGCGCACTCCCGGCCGCTTCTCGTCTTCCCATTGGTGCGCCGTCTCCGTCGCATGCCGGTCATCCGTCGGCGTGCCTTTCGGCCGCGTCTCCCCGTCGCGCTGGTGGGGGGCCCGCCGCGGCTTCGCGACGCGCGGACCGGTGATGCCGCTCGATGAGGGCGGATCGCTGGCGGGGAAGCTGTCCTCCACCGCCTGATCGTGCTGCCTCTCGGCCTTCCGCGTCGTCATCGCCGCAATGCCCGTTCCAGTTGCGCCTTGGTCATCCGCGAACGGCCGGGAATCTTCCGCCTCTTCGCCGCCTCATAGAGTTCCGCCCGCGTCCGCGAACGCCGCCCTTCCTTTTGCTGCTGCGCGGTCTGGCCGCGCCGCTCCTTGGATTTGCTGCGGGCATATTGCCGGCGGTTCTCACCCCGCGACTGCTGGTTCGAACTGCCGGACTCGCTCAGTGCAATCGCCACCGCTTGGCGGCGGCTCTTCACCTTGCCGCCCCGGCTGCTGTCCAGTTCGCCATGCTTCCATTCGTGCATGACGCGCCCGACGGTCTTGCGCTGTCCGCGCGACTGCTTAGCCATCGCACATACCTCCTGGCGGCACTTATGCCGCCTGCTTCACCGCCTGCTGGTTGATGGCCTTCTTGGCGAGCCCGTTCAACAGCGTGTCCGCCTTCTTCTCCTCCTCGAGCGTCTCGTGCATCAATTGCGCGACCTGGTCCTCGCCGCACGCCTTCGCCCATGCGATGATCGTGCCGTAGCGCGCCATCTCGTAATGCTCGACGGCCTGCGCGTTGGCCAAAATGCCGGCGTCCCGCACGACGCCTTCGGGAAATTCCCCAATCCCCTCCTCGCCTTCCTCGATCAGTCCGTTGATCGCCTCGCAGGTCTTGCCCTGCGCGCGCTTGCCAAGTGCCTCGAACGCCTTCTGCAGCCGTTCCACCTGGCCCTGGGTTTCTTCGCGATGATGCAGCAGCGCCTGCCTCAGATCCTCGTTCTGGGCTGCCTTCGCCATTTTAGGCAGTGCCTTCAAAATCTGCCGCTCGGCGTAATAGACGTCTTGCATGAAAGTGAGCATCAGGTCGTTCAATGTCTTGGTGGCCATGTGGTCCTCATGTTGATTGCAGCGTCACGTCGGCTTGGGGCGCGGCGATACCCACCATTGGTCCGGCGCCATTCCAGTCCTGCTGAGACAACGGTCGAGGCGTGGAGGCGTTCACGGCGGCCGCCAGCAAATGGCCGTGTGAACTACGAGGCCTCCACCGCCGTCGCGCCGTTGTTGCGCAGGATGGCCGCCGCTTCATCGCGCTTCGCCGCGGTCATCGCACGCACCGACAGGATCAGCGTCCCGCTCGCCGCCTTGGACTCGCGATTCTGCTGCTCGTCCTCGTTCGCCACGCTGCTGAGCGCGTAGGCCGCGCCACCAGCCAGGCCGCCGCCCACCACGGCGGCCGCGACCGCCGGCACCGCTGCGCCGCCGGTACCGATGACCACGCCGGCTGCCGCCAGCGCCGCCGCCGCTGCGGCGCCACTGGTGTGCAGCGTGCGCGCCTGCCGCGCATCCTCTTCGGTGTCCACCGGCCCGGCCCCGGACTCGGGCGTGGCTCGCTCACCCGGAGGGTTGGCTTCCGGCAGGCTCAGGTCCGCACGATCGAACCCGGACAGCTCCAATTGCTCGACCGCATCCTGCAATGCATCCGGATCGCGGAAGCTGGCCCGCACCTCATGGATGTCGCCGATCGCAGGACCGGGTTTGCCGTAGGTCGCCTCGGACATGGCTCGTTCCTTCCTTCGCCATTATCCTGGAACGTGTCGGACAACACGCCGTTTCACGGCGCTGCCTCAGCTCACGGCGGAATGGTCGGCGCGTTTGGCGGCGGCTCCCGGTTCTCGTCGCCCTGCGGATCCACCGGCACGCCGCCGAGTGCGCCTGCGGGCAGATCGTTTCGTTCACCTGGCAAAATGTCGCGGGCTGAACGAATGCGCTGCGTGACGCGGTTCCTGCGCTGTATTCGCGAAGCGGGCTGATCGTCGGTTTCGCGCATCACGACCTCCGACGCGGAAAGCAATGCGGGCCTGGAAAGCAAGGCGGGCCGCCCAGTGTAAGCCGGGCGGCCCGCCGAAGCGATCAACCTATGCTGATTGGGGTGCCAGGATCAGCGCTGACCGCTTTGGGTGTGCTGGCCGCCCTTGCGGCCGGCTTCCGAAGCCCGTTGGCGATCTTGAGCGAAGTTGCCCGGATTGTGCTGCGCGCCGCCGCCACCGCGGCTGTTTTCACCACCCCGACGGCCGGCTTCGGCCGCCCGCTCACGATCATTGGCGAAATTGCCTGAACTGTGCTGCCCACCAAGCTGACCGGCGCGCGAAGCCCTTTCGCGATCCTCGGCGAAGTTGCCGGGATTCCCCGTATGCCGCTGTTCGGCCATCGCATTCGTCTCCTTCTTGCAGTCTGCGACGGGCGTACCCGTCCCCGCTGCAACGGAAGCGACGGCGATCGGTTGTGTTCACGATTGCTGTGAAGAATCCTGCCGGATTGTCATGAACGCCCGATCGCGTTGGGCCTCGCATCGCCGACCGACGCGGGCATGGCGTGTCGGTCGCAACGCTCCACGAATGCGCGCATGAACCCGGCCTTTGCCTGGAAAATCTGCTCGGCCTCGGCGCGGCACAGCGCCGCCTCATCGACATCGCGGTCGGCAGAGGAAAGCACGCCGCGACCTCAATCAGTGCCGAATGACGGTTCGTCGCGACGCAGGGACCGCGCAAGCGACGCCGCGACGATGACGGGCCGGTTCTGTGCCAGTTCGCGGCGCAGCGAGACATCGAGCTGCTCCAGCTCCCGAGCCAGCACCTCCGCCTCGCGCGTGCCGCCTTTGACCAGCATCAGCACGTCCTGCGCTGCTGCCGCGGTGACATATGCCTCGAGCATCAACAATGCAGCGTGCAGCGCGCGCAGGTGCATCTCCACGGCGCTGGCGCCGCGGGACACCGCATCGCGCGCCGCGCGCAACGCCGCCATCGCATGGACGTAGGTTTCCGCGCGGACAAGCAGCGAATCCCGCGCAGCCGGTTGCGTGTTGCGGGGCCACCGCACGGGCGCCACGGCGGCCGTTTGATTATGATCCGGTTCCGCATGCAACGCTGCCAGCGTGCCAGGGAACAGGCGCTCGCGATGCAGGGCGCCGACCGCTGCGTCATCGTCGGCCTTGCGCCAGGTCTCGACGCCGTCGGTATCGATGTGATGCCGCCAGACCTGGCCGCTCGGATCGCCGGTCAGCACGAACAGGTCATCACTCGCACCGTCGCGCCACGCATCGAGCAACGCCAGCCCCTCGTAGGTTTCTGCACAGCGCATCCAGCGCCGCTGGTCGGGTCCGCCGGTGTCATGGCCGGGTATATACGGCTCCGCCAGCGCCTGGCCGGACTGCAGGCGTAGCAGTACCAATGCCTCGCTGCCGCGGTGGCGCGCGACGACGGCGATGCCGTTCTCGTCGAGCCGCGTCTCGCCGCGCACCAGGCCATCGACCAGCAGCGCCGCATCGATCGCCGCCGCATCGCCGGGCGCCAGTGCGAATTGCGACCCGAAGCGCGGGAAATCCGCGTGCAGCACGAAGGCCATGCCGCCGTGCCAGCCGATCCCGCAATCCACCTTGCGCCCATCCGCCGCACGAACATGGACGATGCTGGAAAGCCCGATCATGTCCTCGAACAAGGTGGGCTCGCGCGCATCAAGAACGCGCACGGCGTCGCCGAACCGCGCCTGCAACGCCTTCCGCTCGCCCGCGAATGGCTCAGGCGATCGCACACGCGGCGGCGCCGTGTTCGCCGACGGGGCAATTTCCGACAGCCGGCCGTCGAGATGGCTGCGATACAGCCGCACCGCACCGGCTGCGCCGACGAATTCGACCCGTGCCGGATCGCCGCAATACGGACCGTCGGCCGCGCCACGCCGGCGTTCAATCGTGCCTTGCACGACCAGCCCGCGATCATCCAGCGCCTCGCGTATCACCAGGACGGCGACCGCCAGCCGGTCCGCGCCAGCCAGCCGCCGCGGCGTCAGCCAACAATCCAGCGCCGCTGCATCGAGCATCCGCGGTTCGCCGGGAATATCGTAGCCTTCGACCAATGCGCCATCTGCGTGCCGGGTCGAGCGGAAGATGACGTGCTGGACAGGATCGGGGGCGACGCCGTTCAGGGCGACCAGTTGCGCCGCCAACTGCGCACCGGACCAGACGTCGCCGTCGGCGGCTGTCGCCATTGCCCTCCCCTGGGCCCCCACTCGGCACGCCAATCCCTCGATCGGCCGTCCCTCAAACGCCTCATCTACCATTGTGTGGCTTCGGCAATCTTTTCATCGAAGCGATACTTGCAAAAAGAGACAATTCGGACCAGCCCTATTACACGCAGGCGTAGCGGGATGCGCCGCCACGTCAACCCTCGACAAACGGATTGCTGCAGCCTGGTTCAGCCGCAAAACGACAACCACGCCGACGGATCGTCCCTTTGTCAACAACGATAGATGGTGACATATACGAGATATTCGCGCTGGGCTATATAGAAGCGCCAGCGACACCTTATGAGTCCACGGAAAATCCGTTTATTATGAGCACGAAGAATAAATAGTGACCATGGATGCGGCGGCGCAGGGCCACCAGTCTTACCAGTCCTTGATGGGACGGCCCCGGGTGCCCCCGGACAGCGCCGCAAACGCCGACCCCGATCGCCGACGCTGGCGCAGGACCAATCCCGCCACGACAACGAGGTTGACCAGGTTGAACAGCAGGCCGGTGGCGAAAGCTGCCCCGTAGAACCCGAAATGGTCGTAGATCAGTCCCGCCAGCCAGCCGCCGGCAGCCATGCCGCTGCCGCTGAACAATAACAGGACCGGGATTCGCCTCGCCGCCTCGGACGCCGGGAACAGTTCGCGGACTGCCAGCACGTAGGCCGGGACCATGCCGCTGAAGCCCAGGCCGAAGAAGCTGGCAACGGCGAACAGCGCCGCCTCATTGCGGGTCAGCAGGAAGCCGGTCATCGCGACGATCTGGCATGACGAGCCGGCGAGCACGGTGCGCAGGCCGCCGATCCGATCCGATACCCAGCCCCAGAACTGCCGGCTGACGAAGGCGCAGCCGAGCAGCACCGACAGCATGGCGGCGCCGTGCGAGGGCGCGATGCCAAGGTCGGAACAGAACGCCACCAGATGGCCCTGCGGCATCGCCATCGGAACACAGCACATGAACGCGGCAATCCCGAGCAGGGCCAACAGGAGGTTGGCGGGCAAGCCGAGAGTGCCCGCGGCCTGGCGCGCCGCGTGCGGCGGGACAGGCTGCGCGGCCTCGGGTGGCGGGCGCAGGATCAGCAGGGCGGTCGGCACCACCGCGACCGCTTCAAGGACCGCAAAGATCACCATCGTCTCGCGCCAGCCGAACCGCGCGATGCCCTGCTCGAACACCGACGGCCAGACCGCGCCGGCGACGTACTGGCCGCTGGAGATCAATGCCAGTGCGGTACCGCGCCGGCGGTCGAACCAGCGGCTGACATAGATGTACATCGGCGCGTTGATGCCGGCATTGCCCAGCAGGCCGATGAACAGTCCATGTCCCAGCCAGAGCCGCCACGTGCTGTGGCCAGTGGAAACCAGCAGGCCGATGCCGATCATCGCGGCGCCGAACGCCACGGTCCATCGCACGCCGATGCGGTCTGCCACGCGTCCCATGGCGACGCCGCCGAAGGCGGCGCCGAGCCACGCCAGCGAGTAGGCCAGCGCCGGCACCGATCGCGCACTGCCAAGTTCGCCGGCGATCTGCTTCAGCGCCACCACCGCAACGAAGGGTGCGCCGTAGGCGACCGACATCAGGCCCAATGCGGTGAATGCGATCACCCAGGATGTGCGCGTCTCGATACTGGTCATGCGACACTGTGTTGCGACGGAACCGTCGCGCGTCAAGCCGGCAGCGGAAGGAAACCGGGGTCCAGCGCGTTGGCTCAGCGGCGTGACGCGACGTGCCGCCTCGGTGCGTTGCGCAACGCGCGTTCGACGCGCGCGGCCAGGTCCGTCATGCGGTACGGCTTGTGAATCATGTCCTCGCCTTCCAGCCCATCATGGAAGGCACGCAAATCCGGATAACCCGTCGCAAACAACACCGGCACCTGGCCGCGTCGTTCGCGCGCGGCACGCGCCACATCGACCCCGCTCAGGCCCGGCATCGCCACGTCGGCCAGCAGCAGGTCGAAATCCTCGCCGCGGTCCATCACCTCCAGCGCCATACGGCCATCTTCGGCGGCAATGACGCGATAGCCGAGTTCGTCCAGCATCATGACCACCAGTTCGCGGACATCGCTGTCATCGTCCACCACGAATATCGTTGCCCGCTCGCTCGCACCGGTTTGCGTTTCCGGCGCATCGTCCAGCGCCTGCACCGGCACGGCGTCGGCGCGCGGCAGATAGACCCGCACCGTTGTGCCTTTATCCGGCACGCTGTGCAGTCGCACCGTTCCCCCCGACTGCTTGGCGAACCCGTACACCTGCGACAGGCCAAGCCCGGTCCCCTTGCCGAGATCCTTCGTGGTGAAGAACGGCTCGAACGCCCGCGCCTGCACCTGTGGAGACATGCCGGTTCCGGTATCGGCAACCGTGATGACGACATAGGCGCCGTCCGCCAGTTCATCGCGCAGCTTGGCCGGCACGCTGGGCAGCGATGCTGTGCCGACTGTGAGCATGCCGCCGCCCGGCATCGCATCCCGCGCGTTGATCGCCAGGTTGAGCACCACGAGTTCCACCTGCGTGGGGTCTGCGAAGCCTGGCGGCACCGCGTCGCACAGGCGGATCTCGATCTGGATCGTGGCGCCCAGCGTGCGCTGCAGCAGGTCCTGCATGCCGGCGACCAGGCGATTGATGTCCACCGGTTCAGGCGCCAGGCGCTGGCGCCGCGAAAATGCCAGCAACTGCTGCGTCAGGCGTGCTCCGCGTTCCGCCGCATGCCGCGCATTCGCCGCGAAGCGCAGCACGCGCTCGTCCGATGTCCGCTGGGTGATCATCTCCACGCTGGCCAGCACGGCGGTGAGCAGGTTGTTGAAATCGTGCGCCACGCCGCCGGTGAGCTGGCCCACCGCCTCCATCTTCTGCGCCTGCGCCAACGCAGCCTCGGCCTTCTCGCGCTCGAGCATTTCGCGCTGCAGCCAGGCCGTGCGTTCGGCAACCACCAACTCCAGGTCCTCGCGACTCTTCGCCAGCGTCTCGCGCGCCAGCACGCTGTCGTGGATATCGGTGCAGCTGCCGAACCAGCGGATGATGCGACCATTGCGTTCGTCGCGTACCGGCAGCGCGCGACAGGCGAACCAGCGATGTCCGCCGGCGAGGGCACGCAGGCGAAACTCCGCATGGTATGGCTCGCCGGAATCAAGCGCCTGCTGCCAGTCCGACGCAGCGGACTTGCGATCGTCCGGATGCACCAGCTGCATCCAGCCGTGGGCGCCTTCCAGTGGCGAGACGCCGGTGACCGCCTCCCAGCGCGCGTTGAAATAGTCGTGCACACCGTCAGCGCGGGTGGACCACACCGGCTGCGGCATGCCTTCGGCGATGGCGCGGAATTTCGCCTCGCTTTCATGCACCGCGGCAGTCGCCCGTTCCCGCTCCACGAGGAACGCCTCCGCCTCGCGCTGCCGGCGGCGCGCACGGAATGCCGCGCGAACCGCACTCACCAGCGTCACCGGATGCAGCGGACGCTCGAGCACAGTGACGTTGCCAAGCAGTACGGCGAGCAGGCTGACCAGTTGCGTGTCGCCGCGATAGCCGCGGTTGCGGAACGCCAGCAGCACGAACGGAAAATCCGACCACGGCGGCTGCGATTCGATCCAATGCGCCAGTCCGCGCTTATCGACGGTCAGCAAGGCCTCCTGCGCCACGATCGCGGCGGACGCGGTCTGCGCCTCGAGCGCGCGCACCAGCGCGGCGAGGTCCGAACAGACCTCCACGCCGACGCCGACCTTGTCCAGCATCAGGGCGATGACCGCAGTGTCGCGACCAGCCGGCGCCAGGACCAGCACACGATCCCCTTCCGGGTCGGCGTGCTCCGTCACCGAGGCGCCTGGCGCGAACGCATCATTGCTCGGCACCCCCACGCGGCGTCATCAGGCTGGAGGCTGGACCCAGGAAAGTCGGAATGCCGGTGAGCACACCGTGGAACTCGGTCAGCGGCTCGCCAATGCGGATGCCCTTGCTGTCGATGCGGTATTCGCGGATCGCTGCCTCGTGCCGGCCGGTGCGCTTCTTCAGCACGGATACCGCGCGGCGGATGCGGCCCTCGGTCTCGAAGAACCGCAGCAATATCACTGTGTCGCTGACATAGGTCAGTTCGACCGGACTCTGCAGCGGCCCGACCAGACCCTGCTGGGCCAGCACCAGAATAGTGATGACGCCCCGCTGATTCAGGTAGGTGAGCAGTTCATGGATCTGCAGAATCATGAAGCTCTCTTCGGGCATTGCACTCTGATAACCGTTGAGGCTGTCCAGTACGACAAGCCTCACGCCATATTGCTCCACATAGCAGCGGACCAGGCCGGACAATTCTCCCGGCGGAAATTCAGCAGGGTCCACCTGCTCGATCACCAGTTTGCCCGAGCGGATATGCGGCTCGAGGTCCATGCCAATTCCGGCGGCGCGCCTCAGCATCACGTGGCGCGCTTCGTCGAACACCACCACCAGCACCCGATCGCCGTTCTGCACGGCCTGGGTGACGTACTGCAATGACAACGCCGATTTGCCACATCCGGAAGGACCCATGATCAGTGTACTGGTACCGTCATCGAGGCCACCGCCGAGCAATTGGTCGAGTTCCGCGACACCACTCGTGGTCGAACGGTGGGGAATGTCGTCGCCACGGAAATCCGCAGCCACCAGCCGCGGGAACAGGCGAATTCCGCCCTTGCGGATCACGAAATCATGAAACCCGCCGCGGAAATGTCGCCCACGCATTTTGGACACCCGCAGCCGGCGACGGTCGGCGCCGTACTGGGCGGCGATCTGCTCCAGCCGGATCACGCCATGCACCAGGCTGTGCAGGCTCAGTTCCTCCTCGGCCCGGGTCAGGTCGTCCAGCAGCAGCGCGGTCGAATCATGCATCGCGAAGTAGTGTTTCAGTGCCAGAATCTGCCGCCGGTAACGCAGCGCGCCCTGCGACAGCAGGCGGATTTCCGCCAGGCTGTCGAACACCACGCGTGACGGACGGAACGCCTCGATCTCCGACATGACCATGCTGATCGTCTCGCCCAGTTCGAGATCGGCGCTGTAGACGACGGTCTGTTCCTGCTCGCGATCCAGGCTCAGTTCAGGCGGCACCAGCTCGCAGATCTTGATGCCGTCGAGCGACCAGCCATGCGTCGAGGCAACATGCAGCAGTTCGTTCCTGCTCTCCGACAGCGTGACATACAGGCACCGCTCGCCATTGCTGATCCCCTGCATCAGGAACTGCAGTGCGAGCGTCGTCTTGCCTGTTCCCGGCTGCCCTTCGATCAGGTGGATCCGGTTGCCGGCGTAACCACCGGCGAGGATATCATCGAGGCCCTCGATGCCGGTACTGATCGCGGCAGCCTCGGGCATCGGCGTTGTCGCACTAGCCATCATATCTCCTGCAGCAGTTCGATCGCCACGAGCTAGGAGCAGATGCGGGCAAATTCGTGTCTTCGGCACAATGGTTCTGCACAGGCAGCGGCAACCGACGATTCATATCCGGTTGAACGGGCGCCATGGCGTTGCGATGCAGGCGTGGTAGCATCCGCCATTCACGACCTGGTGAAAGCAACACATCATGCTCGACAGCCCCGCCCCGCCCAGCAACGCCAGCCTGTCCGCCCGCGACATCGCCTATCACATGCATCCCTTCACCAACGCGCGGCGGCTGGAGAGCGAAGGCCCGTTCGTCATCATGCGCGGCGACGGCATCCGCGTGTTCGACGAAGCCGGACGCGACTACATCGATGCGATGGCCGGGCTGTGGTGCGCCAGCCTGGGCTTCAGCGAGAAGCGCCTCGCGGAAGCCGCGTACAAGCAGATGCTGGAACTGCCGTACGCATCGACGTTCGGCCAGCGTTCGCATCCGACCGTGATCGAGCTGGCCGAGAAGCTGATCTCGATAATGCCGGTGCCGATGTCGAAGGTGTTCTTCAACAACTCCGGCTCCGAGGCGAACGACAGCGCGGCGAAGCTGGTCTGGTACTACAACAACGCGCTCGGCCGGCCGCGCAAGAAGAAGATCATCGGCCGGATGAAGGGCTATCACGGCGTCACCATCGGCTCCGGCAGCCTGTGCGGCCTGCCTTACGTGCATCAGGACTTCGATTTGCCGATCCCCAACGTCCGCCACACCGACTGCCCGCATTACTGGCGCTATGGCAAGCCGGGCGAGACCGAGGAGGAGTTCGCCACGCGCATGGCGGACAACCTGGACTCGCTGATCCAGCGCGAGGGTCCCGACACCGTTGCAGCCTTCATCGCCGAACCGGTGCAGGGCGCCGGCGGCGTGGTGATCCCGCCGCGCGGCTACTTCGCCAAAATTCAGGAAGTGCTGCGGCACTATGACGTGCTGTTCATTGCCGACGAAGTGATCTGCGGCTTCGGGCGCACCGGCAACATGTTCGGCTGCGAGACCTTCGGCATCGAGCCGGACATCCTGACCTGCGCCAAGGCGTTGTCGTCGTCGTACCTGCCGATCTCGGCCACGGTGATCAACGAAAAGCTGTACCAGGGGCTGGCGACGCAGGCCGACAGGAACGGCAGCTTCATCCACGGCTTCACCTATTCCGGCCATCCGGTCTGTGCCGCGGTCGCCCTGGAAACGCTGAAGATCTACGAGGAGCGCGACATTCTCGGCCATGTGCGGACAATCTCGCCGCAGTTCCTCGCCGGCGTGCGACGGTTCGCCGATCATCCGCTGGTCGGTGAAGTGCGCGCGATCGGCCTGATGGCGGGCATCGAGCTGGTACGCGACAAGGCGACCAAACAGTCCTTCGATGCCAAGGCCGGCGTCGGCACGTTCTTCGAGAACACCGCGCGCGAGGCAGGCCTGCTGATGCGCGGCCGCGGCGAACAGCTTGTGCTCAGCCCGCCGCTGATCATCACGTCGGCGGAGATCGACGATCTGCTTGGCCGGCTGGCCGGCGCACTGGACGCGACGGCGAAGTTCGCAGCCACGCTCTCGTGAATCGGCTGCCGCTGCCGCCCAGCCTGTACGCCGAGACGGCACGGCCGGCGGTGGATACGCCGCCGCTGGACGGCGATCGGCGTGTCGATGTGTGCGTAATCGGCGGCGGCTTCACCGGATTGGCGGCCGCGTTGCATCTGGCCGAAAGCGGCGTCGATGTCGTGCTGCTGGAGGCGCAGGAGCCGGGCTGGGGCGCGTCTGGGCGCAATGGCGGGCAGGTCAATCCGGGATTGAAGCACGATCCCGACCAGGTCGTGGCGGACTTCGGCGCCGATCTCGGCGGCCGCATGGTCGCGCTGTCCGGCGACGCGCCGAATGTGGTGTTCCGGCTGATCGAGCGTCATCAGATCGCGTGCGACGCACTGCAATCCGGTACGCTGCGAGCGGCGTTTCACGCCCGCGACGCGATGGCGGTTCGGAAGACGGCAGAGCAGTGCATCCGTCGTGGTATGCCGGTGGAGATGCTCGAAGGTGATGCGGCCCGCCAGGCAACCGGCACCGGACGCTATGTCGGCGCCATGCTGGACCGTCGCGGCGGACAGGTGAATCCACTTGGCTATGCGCGCGGGCTGGCGCAGGCGGCGATTCAGGCCGGCGTTGCGGTGCATGGCGCGACGCCGGCGCTGGCGGTGTCGCGCAATGGACGCGCGTGGGATGTGCGGACGCCGACCGGCGCCGTGCAGGCCGACAAGCTGGTCCTGGCGACCAACGGCTACACCGACGATCTGTGGCCCAGGCTGCGACGCAGCATCGTGCCGGTGTACAGCGCAATCGTCGCCAGCGAACCGGTGCCGGATGGGATCATGCCGACGCGCTCGGTGTTGTACGAGACCGGGCGCGTCACCGTGTATTACCGGCTGGATCGCGGCAACCGCCTGCTGATGGGCGGCCGCAGCCATCAGCGCGACATCAGCGAACCGCGCGAGCTGCAATACCTGATCGATTACGCGGCACGGCTATGGCCCACCCTGCGAGGCGCACGCTGGACCCATGCGTGGAGCGGCCAACTCGCCGTCACATTCGACCATTATCCGCACGTGCATGAACCCGACGAGTCGGTGCTGGTGTGTCTCGGCTACAATGGCCGCGGTGTGGCGATGAGCACCGCGATGGGCCCGCAGCTTGCGCGCCGCGTCATGGGCGGCGACATCGACATGCCGATCACCACGCTAAAGGAAATCCCGTTCCACGGCCTGTGGCGATCCGCGGTGAAGGCGCGGGTGGCGTACGGACGGATCCGGGATTTCCTGGGGTTGTGACGTGCGAGGGTGGAGGACAAACGCTGACGTAGGGTGGATAGAGCGCAGCGAAACCCACAACGGCAAGCACATCAGAACAGCGAATATCCGCCGTCGATCACGAACGTATCGCCGGTATGGTACCGCGAAGCCGAACTCATCAGGTACACTGAGATACCGCCGAAATCGTCGCCCTGGCCCCAGCGTCGCATCGGGATCCGCGGCATGACGTTTCCCCGGAACTTGTCGTTCGACGTCAGCCGCTGCGTCATGTCGGTCTCGA
>DATAPW010000341.1:0-12852 GCA_036265005.1 Acetobacteraceae bacterium
ATTCGTGAATGCCGCAACGCGCGACGAAATGCGCAACCGGACAAATTGGGGTGGTCTGCTGCCGGCGGCCGATCAATTGCCGCCGCCTACGCCAGGGCTTCCCTCGCCGGCCGATAAAGGACCAGACCTTCGGGCACCGCAGTGGTGAGGTTGTCGTGAAAATCTGTTCTTTCATGCGTGCTTCGGCTGCAAAGGTGCCAAAACCATTGTACCTTGCTGTCGTCGTCGCGATGGGCGGTCTTTCAATCGGCCAGACGCCAGCAGCGAAGACGCCTGCCAACGTCGCCCCTTCCTCAGCGCCCGCAGTCTCCCAGCCCGATCAGGCAACGCTGCAATCCGCGCCGCCTCCCGCGACCGTCATGGCGCAGGCGCAGTTCCCCGGGCAAGCACCGCCAACAATCCCGGTCGTGCAGCCGAAGGTTCAGACCGTTAGCGATTATCTCGAGATTACCGGCAATGCCGCCGCGGTTAATCAGGTCAAGCTGATCGCACGCGTCGTGGGTTTCTTGGATCAGTTGCACTTCACTGATGGAGCGCTCGTCAAGAAAGGCGATCTTCTCGTCACGATCCAGCAGGACCAGTACAAGGCACAGTTGCAACAGGCCCAGGCAGCGCTCCAGTTGCAGCAGGCCGCGCTGCTTTATGCCAAGACCGAGGTAACTCGCTACACGGCACTGCTCAAGCGGGATGCGGCGACACAGGTCGATGTCGACCACTGGAATTTCGAGCGGCAGAGCGCAGAGGCGAATATTCTGGCGGCGCAGGCTCAAGTGGCACTGGCCCAGCTGAGCCTCAGTTATACCGAAATCCGAGCACCATTCGACGGCCAGATGGGCAAGCACCTGGTCGATCCCGGCAACGTCGTCGGCGGCAATGGGCAGGAAGCGGCACTGGCCGACATCACCCAGTTGGACCCTATCTACGTGGTTGCCAATATCAGCTCGCAGCAGGCGTTGCAGATCCGTGCGAATCTGGACCAGCGGCGGCTCACCCTGGACGATCTGCACAAGATTCCGATCGATGCCGCCTTGTCGGATGAAACCGGCTACCCGCATCACGGCACGATCGAGTACGTCGCCCCAGCGATCGATCAGGCGACAGGGACACTTTTGGTGCGGGGAATCCTGCGCAATCCTGACCGCGCATTGCTGCCCGGCGTGTTCGTCAAAATACGTCTTCCCATGGGCAAGGTCGTGCAGAGCGCTCTGTTGGTGCCGGACCGCGCGCTGCAGGAAGACCAAGGTGGCCGTTACCTGCTCGTCCTAAGTCCCGACAACGTTGTTCAACAGCGTTATGTCCAACTTGGCGAGCTGATCGGTGATTTGCGAGTCATCACGGGTGGCCTGAAGCCGGATGACCGCGTGGTGACTGGCGAACTTTGGCGCGCCACTCCCGGCACGAAAGTGGTGCCAAAACTGACACCCATCGGCGGATAAGGAATACGCCGATGATGTCGAAATTCTTCATCGAGCATCCAGTCCTCGCCAACGTGCTGGCTATCGTTCTGGTGCTGCTCGGTGCAGTTGCCCTGTTTCGCCTGCCGGTCTCCGAATATCCCAACGTGGTACCACCGACCGTGTCGGTCACCGCGAGCTATCCCGGGGCCAGCGCCCAGACAGTCATCGACACCATCGCGCTGCCGATCGAGCTGCAGGTGAATGGCGTCGATCGCATGCTCTACATGGAGTCCACCAGTGCCGCCGATGGCACCTACAACCTGACCGTGACGTTCCAGATCGGCACTGATCCGGACATCGACCAGGTTCTGGTGCAGAACCGGGTGCAGATTGCGCTGGCCTCGTTGCCGGAGCCGGCGCAGGCGCAGGGCGTGAGCGTACAGAAGAAGAACACCGCGCTTCTGCAGATCGTCACCCTGGACTCTCCGGATGGGAAATACGACAGCCTGTATCTGAGCAATTATGCGACCATAAACCTGATCAACGAATTGGCGCGTCTGCCGGGTGTCGGCAGTGTCAAGGTTTTTGGTGCCGGCACATATTCCATGCGCATCTGGATGGATCCGCAGAAGCTGTTCTCGTTCGGCCTTGTACCAAAAGATGTGATCGATGCTATCCGGCAACAGAGCCAAAATGTCGCCGCTGGACAGGTGGGCATGCCGCCGGCGCCGCAGACCCAGCAGTTCCAGTACAGTGTGGACATCCAGTCACGGCTGAACGACCCGGGGCAATTCGCCGACATTATCGTCAAGGATCAGACCGCGCAGGGTGGCCGTCTGATCCGTGTCAGTGACATCGGACGTATTGAGCTTGGCTCGCAGACCTACGCGCAGGACTTCCGGCTGAGTGGCAAGCCGGCCGCCGGTATCGGCATCTATCAGACACCCGAAGCAAATTCGCTGCAGGTCGGCAAGGAGGTCGCGGCGAAGATGGCGGAACTGTCGCGGCGGTTCCCTCAAGGATTGCACTACGCCGTCCCCTACGACACTACGATCTTCGTTCAGGACTCCATCAGCGAGGTCTACAAGACCCTGTACCAGGCGGGCATCCTGGTGCTGATCGTGATCCTGGTATTCCTGCAGAACTTCCGTGCCACGCTCGTGCCTGCGACGACCGTCCCTGTCACTATCATCGGTGCGTTTGCGGGCATGGCGGCGCTGGGCTTCACCGTCAATCTCTCCACATTGTTTGGCATCGTGCTGGCGATCGGCATCGTGGTGGACGATGCGATCGTCATCGTCGAAGGCGTGACCAAGTATATTGAGCGAGGCATGTCCGGCCACGACTCGGCCATCAAGGCGATGAACGAACTGTTCGGACCGATCATCGGCATCACCCTGGTACTGATGGCGGTGTTCATTCCGGCTGCCTTCGTGCCGGGACTGACCGGAAACATGTTCGCACAATTCGCGTTGGTGATCGCGGCGACAGCGCTGATCAGCGCGGTGAACGCCGCCACGCTCAAGCCGACACAGTGTGCACTGTGGCTGCGCACCCCGGTACCGCCGGAGCAGCGGAACTTCTTCTATCGTGGCTTCAACCGCGTCTATGACAGGATGGAGAATCTCTATGCGGCATTGATTGGCCGCATGGTGCGACGCAGTGGCGTGATGGTGGTTATCGCTCTGCTGGTTGCAGCTGTGGGCTTCTGGGGTCTTGCCCGCCTTCCCACGGCCTTCATTCCGATCGACGATCAGGGTTACGTGATTGCCGCTGTCCAGTTGCCGGACGGCGCGTCACTGGGGCGCACGGCGGCATCGCTTGAACAGGTCAACAAGATCGCCTCCGCAATACCAGGCGTCGAACAGGTGATCGCAATCTCGGGCATGTCGGTCCTCGACAACAGCGCGGACCTGGCCAACGCGGGAACCTGCTGGGTCATGCTGAAGCCATTCGATGTCCGTCTGAAGGCAAAGGGACAGGACCTGCTTTCCATCTACAATCAGTTGGAAAAGGGACTCGTCTCGCTGTCGGACGGGCGAGCCTACGTGCTGCCACCACCACCGATCCAGGGCATCGGCAACGCTGGCGGCTTCCAGATGCAGCTCGAAATGCTCGGAGGCAACTTCGACTACCAGAAGCTCAACGATCTTGCCCAGCAGATCGTCAAGGAAGCAGCGAGCGATCCCAGCCTGCAGAACGTGATCACGACATACAGTCCGGGCGCGCCGCATGTCGCGGTGACAGTCGATCGAGCGAGAGCTGAAACTCTGCGCGTATCGGTGGGCGACGTGTTCGCGGCGCTCACCGACTATTTGGGATCGACCTATGTCAACCAGTTCAACAAGTTCGGCCTCTCTCTCCAGGTCTACGTACAGGCCGATTCAAAATTTCGCCTCCAGCCGGACGACCTGCTGAACCTGAATGTCCGCAGCCAGGATGGGCAGATGGTGCCAATCGGCGCGATAGCTCATATCGGGCCAGTAGTCGCACCGGCATTGACCACACTGTATAACCTTTATCCATCTGCGACGATCGTTGGTGGACCGGCGCGCGGCTTCAGTTCGGGCCAATCCATGGCTGCCATGGAGCAGATCGCGAAGAGGGTACTGCCCAGCGACGTGAGCTATGAATGGTCGGCGATGTCTTACCAGGAGAAGATCACCGGCAATCAGCTCTACTACGTATTCGGTCTGTCGATCCTGCTGGTCTATCTGTGCCTCGCTGGTCAATACGGTAGCTGGATCATGCCACTGGCCGTGTTGTCCGCGGTACCGTTGGCACTGCTGGGACCGGTTGCCGCTCTGACCAGTCTTGGTGCGGCCAATAATCTCTACACCCAGATCGGCCTGATGCTTCTGATCGCATTGTCGGCGAAAAACGGCATCCTGATCGTCGAGGTTGCGCGCGAGCGCCGGATGGTCGACGGGAAATCAATTCTGGAGTCCGCGGTTGATGCGGCCCGGACACGGTTCCGACCAATCCTGATGACATCGTTCGCCTTCATCCTCGGCGTGCTGCCATTGGTCCTTGCCACAGGAGCCGGAGCCAATGCCCGCCGCTCCCTCGGCATCAGCGTTTTCAGCGGCATGATTGCATCGACCTGCCTGGCGGTGTTGTTCGTGCCATCCTTCTTCGCTGTGTTGCAGCGAATTGAGGACAGAAAGCAGCGATCAAAGAAACCTGAAGTCGTGACTCGGCCAAGTGTTTGAGGCATCGCTCTAGCTAGCCTAGAAGCCGGTAGATCCCATTGCAGGCCCGATGCCGTATGGCCGGGAAGTGTTGAAAGGCGCCATGTGCATCGACACTTCCGAGCAAGAGCAAAGAGTCGAAAGCTGCTACCAGGCCGTGTGGACGCGAATGTCTGCTTCGCGCCCCCGGACTCAAAGCAGACCGTCCGTCCGCTTCCGGCCAGTCCCTGCCTTACGGCGTGGCTTATGGCCAGGTTCACTGGCCGTTGAAAGGCAAGCGCCACCGCCGCCAACTTTATATAAAGCACCTTGGCATGGCAGTTCGCGCCGTGCTCGCGATGCTGGGCGGCGTCGGGCGACAAAAGACATGGCGGGCAGGGGCCTCAGGCGGCAGGGTCGCAATCTTGGTAGCTTTGGCGGCCAGGGGTAATCGTCCAATGTCGGCGGGGCCGGGGGGCGCCCTACATGCCAAGCGGTCCCGATCAGTTGGCGGTCTGCGCTTCTCTGCTCTCGTGTAGTCTGCATTGCGCCGCGAAATCGCGGCAGCAATGATCGAAACCCCCCAGAAGGCGCAAATATGCAAGTGCCTTCGCCTAGAAGGTTTGTTTTATCAACCCTTTAGCGTGGCGTGCAAATGTTGATTTTGAAATCGTTGGATGTTCTGGCGAGACTTTTGACCTTGGGGTGGTAGGCTCGAGTCCCACTCTGTGCTGTCCGACTTCGGCCCGAGACACGTGGGGTGCATTGCCAAGCCTGCCGCGGTTGGAATGGACAATATAGCGCAAATACGTCCTAGTTATCGTAACTGGTGCCCGACAGAGTGACGGGTCCCTGGACATGAACTTCGTTTTTCCGGCCCCGTTGCTGTCGCCGTGTGGGCCACATGTCGTCGCCGAGAATGCCATGAACGACCAGCCCGCCGTTGTTGAAACGCCTTCGACGGGCGCAGCCGATAGCGCCGGCGCACTATTCCATCCCGCCGTACCGCCGCGCGGTTTCCGGTGGCGCGCCGTCGGCATCAGGCTGTTCATCCTGGCCCTGGTTGCTGCCCTGATGGTGGAGGTGGCGCGCGATTGGGACTGGTGGGTCGGTTCGGCTGTGCTGCAAACCACCGATGACGCTTACCTCTATGCCGACACCACACCTCTCGCCGCGAAAATTCCAGGCTACGTTCGCCTGGTAGCAGTTCAGGACTTCCAGAAGGTCAAAGCCGGTGACCTGCTCGTCCAAATCGTGGACGACGACTACCGTGCCCAATTGGCTCAAGCGCAGGCAAGTGTGGATGCCGCTCAGGCGGCCATCGGCACGATCGAACAGCAGAAGCTGTTGCAAAACGCGCTGATCGCGCAGGCAGAGGCCACGATCAGGGCGAGCGAGGCAGACCTGACCCGCTATCATCTGGAGGCGGTCCGTCAGCGAAACCTGCTTGCCACAGGCATCGCGGGCACGCATCAGCTCACAGAACAGGCGACCGACAACGAGCAGCGGGCTGAAGCCACGCTCGCACTCAATCGGGCGCAGCTGGCACAACAGCGTCAGCAAATCGGTGTACTCGACAGTCAAGAGAAGCAGGCAGCCGCGACGCTTGCCGCACAGCAGGCCGCGCGAGACCTCGCGGCGATCAATCTCGGTTATACCCGCATCACTGCGCCAGTGGACGGCATGGTCGGTCAGCGCTTAGTTCAGGCCGGACAGTATCTCAGCGTTGGGACCCAGGTTATCTCGGTCGTACCGCTCCCTAACGTCTGGGTGGTCGCCAACTACAAGGAGACGCAGATGACCCACATCCGCGTCGGCCAGAGTGCCCGCATGACGGTGGACGCGTTTTCCGGGACTGTCCTGCACGGCCATGTGGACAGCTGGTCGCCAGCATCTGGAGCACAGTTCTCGCTGCTGCCTCCCGATAACGCGACCGGGAATTTCACCAAGGTCGTGCAGCGCATCCCGGTCAAGATCGTGCTCGATAGCGATCCGAGCGTGAGCAACCTGCTACGGCCAGGCATGTCGGTCATAGCCACAATTGACACCAGCGCGCCCAGCCCCATCCCAACCGAGAATGCCCATAAGGCTACGCAATGAGCCTGCGGCGGCAAATCGCACAGAATGTCGTCCGTTGGCTTGCGCGGCGTCGCACCACAACGCAAAAGTACGGCCTTTGTCATCCTGCGGATAAGGCCGCACACATACTTCCGACCATCACGACACGCCCTTATATTGGCGTACTCGCAGTACTATTGGGTTCGGTGATATCGACGCTCGACAGCCGTATTACTGTCTTTGGTCTGGCAGATCTGCGTGGTGGCGTTCATGCTGGCTTCGACGAGGGTGCATGGATCACCACCGCGTTCACCGTAGGCCAGATGCTCATCGGTCCGGTCTCGGCGTGGCTCGGCGCCGTGTTTGGTGTGCGCCGTGTGTTGATGATCTCTGCCACAGTCTTCGGAACCTCCAATCTGGTCTTGCCTGCTTCCCCCAATCTCGGCTTCGTACTGGCGCTTCAGATGATAAGCGGGCTGGCTTCCGGCACGTTCATTCCGTTGACGATCGGGTTCGTCGTGCTGAACCTGCCAGCCAAGATGGTGGTTTACGGGGTCGCGGCCTACGCGATGAACCTCGAACTGTCACTGAACATCGCCGCCTCCATCGAGGGCTGGTTCTGCGATAACTGGTCGTGGCACTGGATTTTCTGGGATACTGCACTGCTGACGCCACTCATGCTGGTCTGCATTTATTTTGGCGTGCCCCGTGCGCGGATTAACCGGGCTCTGCTGAAAACTGCTGACTGGCCAGGCATAATCTACGCCGCTCTGGGCTTCAGCTTATTGTACGCCGCTCTCGACCAGGGCAACCGCCTCGACTGGTTGAACTCCGGCCTGGTAGTCGCTCTACTGCTTGGCGGCGGCATCCTGCTTATTCTTTTCGTCGCGCAAGAGCTGACTTATGACCGGCCGTGGATCAATTTGCGCTACGGGGCCACAGGCAACATTCCAATGCTCTTCCTACTCATAACTTTCTTCCGTTTTGCCATTCTATCGACTTCCTACATCATTCCGCAATTCCTGACGACGGTTCAGAACTACCGCGCGATCGAGGTCGGTGGCGTGCTCATGTACATTGCGTTGCCACAGTTTCTGATCGCACCGGCTGCCGCAACAATCCTGCGCTTCGTGGAGCCTCGTTTGCCACTGGCTGTCGGTTTCGCCCTCGTTGGTTGTGGCTGCTTCATGGCGGGGCAATTGACGCAGGACTGGACCGGTAGCGCCTTCCTGCCCTCACAAATGGTACAGGCACTCGGTCAATCAATTGGATTGACCTCATTGGTATGGTTCTTCCTGAAGCATCTGGAACCGAGTGAGATCTTCACGTTCGGCGCGATACTACAGACTGGCCGGCTATTCGGTGCGCAATTGGGGGCGGCTTTTATCCAAACCTTTTTGCGTGTTCGGGAACAGGTGTACTCCAACCTTGTCGGGTTGCACGTTACCACCGGCTCATCCGCGACCGGCGAGCGATTGCACGACTACGCAGGGGCCGTAATGGCGCGTTCAGTTGGTCCGATCGAGGCCGATGCGCGCGCGACCGCACTGCTTGCTCATTCGGTGCAGGTGCAAGCCAATGTGCTGGCGTATATCGATGGCTTCATGGTCATTGGCTTCGCGGTGATTGGCGTGCTGCTGCTGATGTTGTTCTTGCGCGATCCGGCCAGTTTGCCAAAATTGTCAGAGTCGACGAGAATCGCCTCCGCGTGAAGCCATGACCACCGGTCCCGGTAAGCTGTGGCTCTATTGCGCAGTTCGACTCGCGATAAACGGCGCAAGCCGGCGTGCGACGAAGCGATTGCCACAGGCAAAACGCATCAGCGGACCAAAGCAGTTCGCGGCGACTGGTTCGACGAAGAACAGACCTGACACGGAGGTCTCGAAACGCGTGGACGGGACCTGCGTATTCTCGATCATCCGGATCTCGCTCAGGATCTCAGAATCGAGGATTTCAGGCGCCGCAGATCCACGCGATAGCCGGTGGCGGCAATCACGTGATCGGCGATCCTTGTCATCAACCGCGATGGGTTTTCGCTCGCCCCTGCAGTCGCCCACTGGCCAGCACAAGTCTCACCGAGGCGCTGGCGGCCGCGCGCCGCGGTTGGCGAATCCTCCCCCTAACAGCGGCTCCCGTCGGCAGCACCGATGCGACCATGCGATCAGATCTCAGTCTATGAACGCCGGTGTCACTCCTTCCGGCAGTTCGAACCGGAAGGCGCCGATCAGCATCGCCATCATCACGTAGTAGCCGGTGATCGCCACCAACTCCACGACCTGAGCTGCGCCAAGCTGCTGCATCGCTGCCTGGTAGGTTGCGTCACTGACAGCATGACCTTCGCGCAGTAGCTCGCTGGCAAAATCATATAGCGCAGTGTCCTCCGGTCGGATGAAATTGGGGCGTCGCTGCTCGGCGAGGGCCGTGATGATATCCTCCTCGATGCCAGCTTCCCTGGCGAACGGCAGATGCAGATACCACTCTACCGGTGAGTGGCATGCGCGCCCGGCAATCAGGATCGCCATCTCCCGCTTACGGTAATCGAGACACTGGTGCCGGATATACGGGCCGAACTTCGCGATCTGGCTCGCCAATGCCGGACTGCGCAGCCATGTCAGATGCGTGATGGCCACCTTCCCATCATAGGCAGTCATCAATTCATCATAGACGCGACGCTGCTCGCCGGTCATCTCGTGCACTTGCAATGGGGGCAGGCGGCTCATCGTGTTGGCCTTTCCTCGTGCCTAACTCTTGGCAACGTTCCAGAACGTTGGATAGGGACTGCGCAAGATCCCTGACAGGCGTGTTCGGTAGGCAGTCGGCAGGGACCATTGGCCGACGGGGATATACGGCACCTCGTCCCACTCCACACGCTGAATGTCTTCCGCGATGCGCAGCTGCGTTGCTACGTCAGTCGCGTCCAAGCATGCCTCGCGCAACGCCGCCAGGCGTGGACTCGTCGGCCAGCCGAACCAGCCATTCGCGCCGGCGCCGCGGATCATGTTATTGCCGATGGGGTTGGCCAGACCCAATCCATCAGCCGTCGTGACGAACGTGCTCCAGCCGCCCTTGGCCACTGGCTCCTTGCTGGCACGCCGTGAGATCACCGTGCCCCAATCGGTACTGGCATATTCAACGTTCAGGCCGACCCGCTGGTAGACATCGCGGGTGACCTGCGCGACCGCCTGCAAAGAGGCATAGTCCGATGGTGACAGCAGTACGGCAGGCTCGCCGCGATAACCTGACTCGGCGACCAGCTTGCGCGCCAGAGTGATATCCCGCGGACCGGTCAGCACGTCCAGGCCTGCGGTGTTCGCCAGCGGCGAGCCGGCAGTGAACACGCCCACACCGGTCTTGGCATTGGCGCTCTCATTGCCCATCA
The DNA here is from genome assembly GCA_036265005.1 of Acetobacteraceae bacterium. Taxonomy (GTDB): domain Bacteria; phylum Pseudomonadota; class Alphaproteobacteria; order Acetobacterales; family Acetobacteraceae; genus JAMXLO01. The sequence continues at coordinate 10,005 of DATAPW010000341.1, forward strand.
CCGCCGCTACGTATTCCGACTGATCGATCGCTGGTAACAAGGCACGGCGGAGCTTCACATTGTCGAACGGCGGCTGCAAATGGTTGAAAACGACCACGCCGATGACGCCGAACGGATCCTGGGTTGCCACGTGAATGTTTTCATTGCGACGCAGCAGGGGCAGTAGGTCGATAAGCGGTTGCTCGATCCAGTCCACTTCGCCAGCCTGCAACGCGGCGCCGGCAGTGGCAGGATCAGGCATGACACGCCATTCAACGCGCTCCACGTGCGCAATCTTGCCACCGGCGCTGAAGTCCGCCGCCTCGGGCCTCGGCTGATAGCGATCGAAACGCATGTAAACGGCAAGCGAGCCGGAAACCCATTCATCGCGCACAAAGCGAAACGGTCCGCTGCCGGTAATTTCGTCCAGTTGCTTGAAAGGGTCCGTCCGGGCGACCCGTTCCGGCATGATGAAGCAGTTGTTGCCCGCGATCGATTGCAGCAGCAGCGGGAATGGCCGGCTCAGCCGGATCTGGAAGCGCCTGTCATCCAGGACCGTCATGTCGCCCAGCCGCGCGGCGAGCAACTGGCCGAATGTATCCCGCTTGCTCCATCGGGCAATGGAGGCGATGCAGTCGCTTCCGCGAACCGGTTCCCCGTCATGGAACGTCTGCCCGTCTCGCAGGGTGAAGCGCCAGGTCAGCCCATCGTCCGACGCCTCATGGCCAGCACACATCTGCGGATGCGGCTGCAGCGCGATGTCCAATCCATATAATGTATCCCAGACCATGTACGCGTGGTTGCGCGTGACGTTGGCCGTGGTCCAGATTGGGTCGGGGCTGCTCAAATTGGCCTGAGGGACGAAGCGAATTGTACGAGCCGCCGTATTTTGGCCAATTGCTGGCCGGCACAGAGGGCCGGCGATCATGGCTGCTGCGCCTGCCGAGACGGCGGCCAGCATTGTTCTGCGCTTCAAGCTCAATCCCCTGTCATCACCTGCGCCTCACGATAGGCGGCCTATTGAAGCCGCAGCAATTCAAGGCATTCTTCATCATCCCCAACGACAGTCGTGGTCGGAATGAGACTGTGCCGGCTCATTCCGTGGCCATGCAACCGCTGCCCCGACACCGCGTACCACCAGGATGATGGAGAATACCCTGCGATCACAGACAATTGAGTCAACACGCGGCTCCCGGCTAAGTGAACGATCGCCGCGACAATCGTTACAGCAGATCCGTCAGGGCTGCCGCAAACTGGGTGCACCACCCGCATTCCAACGCGTTCGACCCATGCAACCGCCTGCCGCCTGAGCCAACGGAAGCACGCGAGGAATGGCACCAAAGATCTACCACCTGCACCCACTGGTCGCTGGACCATTGTCGGAGTGGCCGCGTCATTTCGCGCGCTGCCGCGCCATGGGGTTCGATATTGTCTGCGTCGCGCCCCCATTTACACCCGGTGCCAACGGGGACATCTTCGTCACCGCAGATCACTCAATTCTGCACCCTGCGTTGCAGTGGCCAGGGTTGGCCGATGATGGCATTGCCCGGATGGCAACGGACGCCGCGCGGCACGGGTTACGGCTGTGGCTGGACCTTGTACTGGATAGCGTGGCGATCGATTCTGCCATCCACCAGCGCGAAAATGCGTGGTTTGCCCCGGGCGGATGTGGCGGACTGCCCAACCCGCAGCGCCCACCGTACCGCCTGGACGTTGCCTACGCTCGGCTCGATCGCACCGAGGTTGCCGAAGGGTTGGCTGCCTGGTGGCTGGATCACCTCGGTCGGTGGGTAAGCCGTGGTGTTGATGGATTTCGCTGCCTGCAACCGCAGCTTGTGCCACAGGCTGTGTGGCGGCGGGTAATCGCCACGCTGCGCGGCGAAGCGGAACAATGTCGGTTTCTGGCCTGGACCCCGGGCGTGGAGCGTTCCGCGTTGCCGCGTCTGGAGGGCGCCGGCTTCGATCATGTATGCTCGTCGCACGCATGGTGGGATGGGCGTGCAAGCTGGCTGGTGGAGGAAGTGGAAACCCTCCGACGGATCGCCCCCGTCATCGCATCGACGGAGCCGTCGTTCTTCGAGCGGCGTGCGACACGGCTGTCACCCGGGAGTGACGTCCCGGCGTCCTATCGGTTTGCACTACACCTGGCTGCGGCATCGGCGAGCGGCATCTTCGTGCCGATGGGTTTCGAGTTCGCAACACGGAGGAGCTTCGACGCCGCCCTCGGTGGTCCGGAAGATTTCGAGCGCGCGCAGGCAGAGGCACCGTGCGATCTGACAGCCGACATTGCCGAAGCCAATGCTCTGGTGGACCGGATTGCCGCGCACGATGTGGATGGCGAACTTCGGCAGCTAACCAGCCCGCGGGACCCAGCGACCGCTCTCCTCCGAGCCGACACGCCCGGCATGCGGGAAGCAGCGCGGGCCATGCTCATACTGGCCAATCCCGATGTAGTTCGCGCCGCGCCGGTTGATCTATCGCTATCACCATTGCCGCCGCAGGCGGGAGCCCCTTTGGCGGTGGTGGGGCCGATCGACGCGCCGGATGCTCTGACCGCACCGATGGATCCCGGTGAGGTACGGGTTCTCGCTTATTCACCGACCACACCGATCACTCATCGCGGTGCGAACGATCTTGATCCGGCCAGCGCTGGCGCAACGCGAATTGCCGTTGAAGCCGTCGAGCCCACAGTACCTGACGGGGCGTTTGCGGTGAAACGACTGGTGGGCGAGAGCGTTACGGTCAGCGCTGATATTTTCACAGACGGCCACGATGTGCTCGCCGCGGAATTGCTGTGGCGGGCGGCGGACGAAGCGGGTTGGCATCGTATCGCAATGCACCCAGTGGTGAACGATCGCTGGGAAGCCAG